>JAJYCD010000121.1 GCA_021778635.1 Actinomycetes bacterium | reverse complement strand
GCCGCGTGGCCGGCCCGCCGCGTGGCCGGCCCGCCGCGTGGCCGGCACACGTGCGACCTCAGCGGCGCGGGCGACTGAGGGCGGGCGACTCAGAGACCGAACCGGCGCGCGATCGCGCGCATCGTCTCGGCCGAACGCATCAGCCCGCCGAGCTCGCGCGCCGACAGCGGGACCTCGAGGTGCTCCCCGACGCCGCTGCGCCCGACGATCGCCGGCACCGACAGGCAGACGTCGGAGATCCCGTAGTAGTCCTGCAGCAGGGACGAGACCGGGAGGACCCGGTTCTCGTCGTGCAGCACCGCCTCGATGATGCGCGAGCCCGCGAGGGCGACGGCATAGTTCGTGGCGCCCTTGCCGGCGATGATCCGGTAGGCGGAGTCGATCACCTCGTGCGTGATCTCGTCACGCGCCGCCTCGTCCAGACCAGCCGTCCCTCCCGGGCCGCGCCAGTCGAGCAACGGCACGCCTCCGATCGACGCCGAGCTCCACAGCGGCAGCTCGGAGTCCCCGTGCTCGCCCGCGATGTAGGCGTGGACGTTCTGGACCGCGACGCCGCACCGCTGTGCGACGAGGTAGCGCAGACGTGAGGAGTCGAGCACCGTGCCGGAACCGAACAGCTGGTGCCGCGGAAGGCCCGAGATCTTCAGCGCGGCGTACGTGACGATGTCGACGGGATTCGTCACCATCACGAAGACCGCGTCCGGCGCGACCTCGACGAGAGACGGAAGGATCTTCCCGACCAGCGCGATCGTCGCCTCGGCCAGGTCGATGCGCGACTGCCCCGGCTTCTGCTTCGCACCCGCGGTCACGACGACGACATCGGCATCGGCACACACGGCGATGTCGTCCGACCCGACGACCTCGGCCATCGGCATGAACTGGATGCCGTGCCCCAGGTCGAGCGCCTCGGCCTCGACCTTCGCGGCGTTGATGTCGTACAGCGCGACGGTCCGCGCCGCGCCCCTCATCAGGGCGGCGTACGCCATCGTCGAGCCGACCGCACCGGCGCCGACCACGGCGAGCTTGGTCGTCCGACGTTCCGTGCGCGGATCGTGCGGTGCGGGGTTCAGGTCGAGCTCGTCGGAGTCGTTGGTCTCGCTCACAGGGGGCCTCTCGGTCGGGTGCGCCGGCGGACGCCTCGATGCGGCGACCGGGCAGCTCGGGCGTACCCGCCGCAGGCCCGGCGCGGGTTCAGGATAGTGCGGAGAGGCGGCGCAACGCGGCGAGCGCAACCTCCCGATCCGTCGTCCGCCAGAAGGGCGGCAACGACCGGGCGAGGAACTCGCCGTACCGCGCGGTCGCCAGCCTCGGATCGAGCACCGCGACGACGCCGCGGTCCTCGGTGGTCCGGATCAGCCGGCCGGCGCCCTGGGCGAGGAGAAGGGCGGCGTGCGCGGCAGACACCGCCATGAACCCGTTGCCGCCCGCCGCGTTCGCGGCGTCCGATCGCGCTGAACGGATCGGGTCGTCCGGTCGCGGGAACGGGATCCGGTCGATCAGGACGAGGCGACACGTGGCGCCGGGGACGTCAACCCCTTGCCACAGCGAGAGAGTGCCGAACAGGCACGTCGGCTCGTCATCGGCGAACACCCGCACGAGAGTAGGGAGCTGGTCGTCGCCCTGGGCCAGCACCGGGACGTCGAGCCGCTCGCGCATCGCCTCGGCCACGAGCTGCGCGGCCCGACGGGACGAGAACAGGCCCAGGGTCCGGCCGCCGGCCGCTCGGACGAGGTCGGCGATCTCGTCGAGCTGTGCCTCCGTCGCGGCCTCGCGACCCGGCGGGGGCAAGGACGTCGCGATGTAGAGGATTCCCTGCCGCGGGTAGTCGAACGGACTGCCGACGTCGAGCCCGCGCCACGTCGCGGGGGGCTCCTCGCTCGTCCCTCCCCCCGACGTGCGCGCAAGCCCGACGGACCCCGCCACCACGTCGAACGAGCCGCCGAGCGAGAGCGTCGCCGAGGTGAGGACCGTCGAGCGTCCGGCGAGGAGCTGGCTGCGGATGAGCCCGCTGACGTTGAGGGGCGCCGCGTGCAGGCGGGGCATCCCGGCGTCCCGCCGGTTCGACTCGTCGGCACGCGAGCACCACAGGACGTCGGTCCCCGACCCGTCGACCGGCGCACCGGCGATTCGTTCCGCGATCTCGAAGACCGCGAGCATCGCCGCCGCGGCCATCCGGAGACCACCGGCGGGGTCGGCGCCGTCCCCCCCGGAGCGTCCCTGGGCGGGGTCGGGTCGCAACGCACTGACGAGGGTTCGCGCGGCATCGCGGACTGCGGAGACCGCGTCGCGGACAGGGTCGGGGAGCCCCCCGACGAGGCGCCCCTCCGGAACGCCGATCAGGGCCGCGCCCAACGCCGCGGCCGCCGAGTCGAGATCCGTGGTCGGCAGACCTCCCTGGCGCCGCGCGAGCCTACCGGCGTGCTCGAGGCTCGCGACGGAGAGCTCGACCGTCGCCTGCGCGGTCACCCGGTCCGTGAGCTCGTGCGCCTCGTCGACGATCAGGACCTCGTGCTCGGGGAGCACGTTCGGCGAGCCCGCGGCGGCGATGCCGAGCATCGCGTGGTTCGTGACGACGACGTCCGCCTCCTTCGCGTGGGTCCTCGCGCGTTGGGGGAAGCAGTCGTCGAGCATGGGGCACCGGGCACCCAGGCACTCGAGTGCTGTCACCGAGACCTGCCGCCACGCACGGTCGCTCACGCCGGGGACGAGGTCGTCTCGGTCGCCCGTCGCGGTCTCCTCCGCCCACCCGCGCAGCCGCACCACCTGCGCACCGAGATCCGCAGCGGCGCCGCGCGGAGGTCGCCCCGCGAGCGCCGGGTGCTCGGCAGCACCGGGGTGCTCTGCCCCGGCAGCGAGGTCGAACAGCGTGCCCGGCTCGTCCGGAGGGTACCCACCCGCGAGCTTCTGGAGGCAGAGGTAGTTGTGCCAGCCCTTGAGCAGCGCGATGACCGGAGCCCGCGGCAGCCTCGGTGCCAGTGCGGCCGCGACCAGCGGCAGGTCGCGAGCGATCACCTGACGCTGCAGCGCGAGCGTCGCCGTCGACACCACGACCCTCTCGGACGCGAGCACGGCGTGACGTACCGCCGGCACGAGGTAACCGAGAGACTTCCCGGTCCCCGTTCCGGCCTGCACGAGGAGGTGCTCGCCCGCCTCGATCGAGGCGGTCACCGCGATCGCCATCTCGTGCTGCCCGTCGCGCCGTTGCCCGCCGAGCGCCACCACGGCCAGATCCAGCAGCGCGTCGACGCTGTCGTGCGGTGGAGCGTCACGCGCCTCGGGAACGGCGGAGGGCGGCGGAGCGGGCATCGCGTCAGCCTAGTGCGGCCGCGGCCCGCAGCTCCGAGGCGAGCCCCTCTCCCACGCGGGCGCGGAGCGCCGTCCCCTCCGGGGTGTGCTCCTCGGCCTCGATGTCACCCTCACCGTGCACCCGGCTGATCAGGTCGCCACGGTGGTACGGGATCACGAGCTCGACCTGCACCCCGGGCCGAGGGAGCTGGTCGGCGATCAGCGCCTGGAGCTCCTCGATCCCCTCGCCGGTGTGCGCCGAGACGACGATCGAGTGGATCTCGCGCGACCGCAGCCGCGCGACCACCTCCGGATCGGCCACGTCGACCTTGTTCAGCACGATCACCTCGGGGACGTCCATGGCACCGGGGATGTCGGCGAGCACGTGCCGGACGGCCGAGATCTGACCTTCCGGGTCCGGGTGTGACGCGTCGACCACATGGAGCAGCAGGTCCGAGTCGGCGACCTCTTCGAGGGTCGACCGGAACGCCTCGACGAGCTGGTGCGGGAGGGAGCGCACGAACCCGACCGTGTCGGCGAGCGTGTACACGCGTCCGTCCTCGGTCTGGGCGCGTCGCACCGTGGGGTCGAGGGTCGCGAACAGGGCGTTCTCGACCAGCACGCCCGCACCGGTGAGGCGGTTGAGCAGGGACGACTTCCCGGCGTTCGTGTACCCCGCGATCGCGACCGACGGGATCGCGTGCCGCTTGCGCGCGGAGCGCTTCGTGGCCCGCGAGGGCTCCATCGCCGCGATCTCCCGCCGCAGCTTCGCCATCCGGTTCCGGATCTTGCGGCGGTCGAGCTCCATCTTGGTCTCACCGGGACCGCGGGAACCCATGCCGGCTGCGGCCCCGCCGACCTGACCACCGGCCTGGCGGGACATCGACTCGCCCCACCCGCGCAGGCGCGGCAGGAGGTACTCGAGCTGAGCGAGCTCGACCTGGGCCTTGCCCTCCCGGGACTTCGCGTGCTGCGCGAAGATGTCCAGGATCAGCGCCGTGCGGTCCACGACCTTCACCTTGACGATGTCCTCGAGCGCGCGACGCTGGGACGGTGCCAGCTCGCCGTCGACCACGACGGTGTCCGCCCCCGTCGCCGCCACGACCTGGGCGAGCTCGACCGCCTTGCCGGAACCGAGGTACGTCCCGGGATCCGGCTTCTGGCGACGCTGCAGCATCCCGTCGAGCACGAGCGACCCGGCCGTCTCCGCCAGAGCCGCGAGCTCGACCAGCGAGTTCTCCGCCTCGGTGACGGTCCCGCTCCCCCAGAGCCCGACGAGGACGACCCGCTCGAGCCGCAGCTGCCGGTACTCGACCTCGGTGACGTCCTCGAGCTCGGTCGACAGGTTCGCGACGCGCCGCAACGAGGTGCGCTCCTCGAGGTCGATCTGGTCCCCGTCGTACGCCGAGTGGATCGTCACCCCGTCGTGCAAGGTGCGCCCCGCCCGTGCGAGCACCCGGGCGACGACGTCGTCCGCGACCTCCTGGGTGCTGCGCGGTGCGGTCACCGCCACCACGCTCGTCGCGCTCTCGCCTGCCGTGCCACGGGCGTCACCGTCGGCGCTCCCCCGGTTGCTGTGCTGCGGATCGGTCACGTGCTCCCTCTCGCTCGGTGGTACCAGCGTGACACGCACCACCGACGCGCGGCCACGCAATTCGCTGCAGGCGCACGAGCGCAGCGGGAGGTCGGGGTCGGTGCCGGCGGGCGGATAGGGTCGCGGACGTGAGCGACGACCACTACTTCACCGCCCGACCGGCCTCGGCGGACGAACGCCGCCTGCTGCCCGTCACGCTCGCCGGACGGGACGTCGAGGTCGAGACCGCCGGCGGGATCTTCTCCCCCGGTCGGATCGACCTCGGGACGCAGGTCCTGCTGCGCAGCGTGCCTGAGCCACCTCGCACCGGGCAGCTGCTCGACCTCGGATGCGGGTGGGGGCCGCTCGCGCTGACGCTCGCGATCGAGTCGCCCGATGCGCACGTCTGGGCCGTGGACGTCAACGAGCGCGCGCTCGACCTCGTCGCACGCAATGCCCGCCGGCTCGGACTGGCGAACGTCACCGCGTGCACCCCGGACTCGGTACCGTCTGGCGTCGAGCTCGCCGTGATCTGGTCGAACCCGCCGATCCGCGTCGGCAAGGAGGCGCTGCACGCGATGATGGTGCAGTGGCTGGCTCGCCTGGCCGACGGTGCGAGCGCGCACCTCGTCGTCCAGCGCCACCTGGGTGCGGACACGCTGCTCCGATGGCTCGAGGACCACCTTCCCGAGATCCTCGAGAACCGCACGGCGACCGTGAGCCGCGTCGCGAGCGCCAAGGGCTTCCGGGTCCTCGAGGTGTGCGTGGGCTGACGTCAGTGGGCGACGACGGCCCGCGCGGCAGCCACCGAGGGCACGCCGACCAGCCGGTGCAGCACGGACCCGGACGCGTCCAGCACGAGCACCGTCGGGGTCTGCGCGATCTCGAACGCCTCGGCCAGGCCTGGTGCGGCCGCGACGTCGAGCTCGACGTGCACCACGCCGTCCGTGGTCGCGGCGACCCGTTCGAGCACCTGGCGCGTCGCGCTGCAGGGGCGGCAGAAGGCGCTCGAGAACTGCACGAAGGTCCGGCGGGCTCCGAGGGGGAAGTCGAGGTCGCCCGCACTCATCGCCGTCACCGCACCGCCGTCATTCCGCCGCCAGCGCCGAGAGGTCGACCTGCGCGGTCGCCACGAGCACGGCGGGGCCGGCGAGCTCCACCGTCCCCGAACCCAGCATCCTGACGCGGACCGTGCCGCCCGGAACGTCGACGAGCCAGCTGTCGGGGGCCGTCGGCCCGCCCCAGCTCCGCACGGCGAGGGCAGCCGCGCAGGCGCCCGTCCCGCATGAACGCGTCTCGCCGACGCCGCGCTCGTACACCCTCATGCGCACGCGGCCGACCGTTCCGCCCTGCCCGTCCGACGCCTCGCCGAGCGGGACGACGAGCTCGACGTTCGTCCCACGCGGAGGGGTCGGGGTCACCGTCGGTGCGTATGCCAGGTCGGCTGCCGCGAGCTCGGCCACTCCCGACAGCGCAAGCACGGTGTGCGGGTTGCCGACCTCCACCCGCAGCGCCGGACGATCGACGTCGAGACCCGCCACGCGGACCTCCGCGTCGAAGCCCTGCGCCGCCGCGGGCTCGCCGCCCGGCAACGCCCAGCGGCCCATGTCGACCGCGTACCAGCCGTTCGGCTCCCGCCGCACGCGGCGGACGCCCGCACGCGTGCCCACGGCGACCTCGGCGGCGCCCGCGTCGACGAGGCCGAGCCGTTCGAGAAGTCGCACGAACACGCGAACACCGTTGCCGCACATCTCGGCGATGGAACCGTCTGCGTTGCGGTAGTCCATGAACCACCTGGCCGACCCGTCCTCCGCGAGCACCTGCGCCCCCTCCGGCACCGAGGTGCTCGGCACGAGGCGGATCACGCCGTCGGCGCCGACACCGGCCCGACGGTCCGTCAGGGCGCGCACCAGCTCGGCGGAGAGGTCGACCTCGTCCCGACGATCGTCGATCAGCACGAAGTCGTTCTGGGTGCCGTGGCCCTTGATCACCTCGAGCAGCGCAGGCGCGGTCATGCGCCGGTCCCGGTCATGAACCCAGCGTACGACGGCGTGCACCCTGGTCCGAAAGGGTGCCGGCGTCCGCCGACGCGACCAGCGCCAGGGCTCGTTCGACGAGATCGGGGTCCTGGGCGTCGAGCCAGTGCACGCGCGGATCCCGTCCGAACCAACCCATCTGCTTGCGGGCGAGGCGGCGGGTGTGCGCGGCGACCGCCTCGCGGGCGGCCTCGAGGTCCCCGTCGCCCGCCAGCGCGGCGAGCACCTCCGCGTAGCCGACGGCGCGCGACGCGGTCCGACCCATCCCCTGGTTCGCGAGTCCCCGGACCTCCGCCACGAGACCGGCGCGCCACATGCGGTCGACGCGGCTCGCCACCCGCCGGTCGAGCACGTCGCGGTCGCAGTCGAGACCGATCTGGACAGCGGGAAGCACGTACCGGTGATCCGGCAGGCTGGCGGAGTACGGGCGCCCGGTCAGCTCGACGACCTCGAGAGCCCGGATGATCCGCCGGGCGTTCGCCCGACCGATCGAGGCTGCCGCTGTCGGGTCGAGTCGCTCGAGCTCGGCGTGCAGCGGTCCGGTGCCGTGCTCCTCCGCGCGCGCCTCCCATCGAGCGCGCACCTCCGGGTCCGTGCCCGGGAACGCGATGGCATCGAGCACCGCGCGGACGTAGAGACCCGAGCCGCCCACGACGACAGGACGGACGCCGCGGGCGGAGATCGCCGCCAGGTCCGACCGGGCGTGCTCCTGGTAATGGGCGACCGAGGCCTCCTGGCTGACGTCGAGCACGTCGAGCTGGTGGTGCGCGATGCCGCGACGCTCGTCGACCGGTACCTTCGCCGTCCCGATGTCCATCCCGCGGTACAGCTGCATCGCATCGGCGTTGACCACCTCGCCGCCGAGCTGCTCGGCGAGAGCCAGTCCGAGGTCCGACTTGCCCGTCGCCGTCGGACCGACGACCGCCACGACCACGGCGGACGTCATGCGGCACTCTCGGCGCAGCGCCACGACGCCGCCACGTGGACGACGCCGAGGCACCGCTCCGCCCACGCACGTTCGACCTGGACGGCACCGCACGCGCCGCACGCGCCGACGAGCACCTGCCACGGCGCCCACCCGCTCATGCCGAGATCCGCCGCCAGCTGCGGGTCCAGCTCGCCCAGCCGACCGCGAGCCTCGGCGCCGCCGTCCAGGAGGTCCGCGGCGACCGCGCGGTCGAGCCCCGGTGCGCGGTCGTCCGGGGCGAGAGGCGCGTCCTCCCCGGCTCGCGCGCTCAGGCTGCCCGCGACGACCAGTCCCAACGCGTCGTGCGGACGCGTGCGCAGCAGCGCGCGACCGCGCTCACGCAGCTCCTCGGCCCGAGAGGCGGCCGTGCGTGCGCCCGGTCCCGGTTCGCGGACCTCGAGGATCTCGAGATCTCCAGCCCAGTCGTCCGGCATCGCGTGCGCCACCAGAGCAAGAGCGGCCGACCCCACCGCGGAGACGATCAGCGGTGCCGGCCCGGCGCTCGGCGTGTCGGAGCCGGCGCGACGCGCGCCGACGGCAGCCCGCACCTCGTCGCCGAGGTGGGCGCTGCCGCCCGGCGCGTGGGCCGCCGCGCGTCGCTCGGGCAGC
>JAJYCD010000028.1 GCA_021778635.1 Actinomycetes bacterium | reverse complement strand
GGTAGACCGCGTTGAGGTCCTTGGTCAGACGATGGAGCCCTGCGTGGCCGGTGTCCTCGAGGAGGTGCCAGTCGAGTCCTCTCGACTCGGCCCATTCATCGGTCTGCCCGAACTCTGAGCCCATGAAGAGGAGCTGCTTTCCGGGGTGCGACCACTGGTACGCCAGGAGCGCGCGGACGCCCGCGAGCTGTTGCCAACGGTCTCCCGGCATCTTCGTGACCAGGGAACCCTTGCCGTGGACGACCTCGTCGTGGCTGATCGGAAGGATGAACCGCTCCGAGTAGGCGTACACCATCGAGAAGGTGACCTCGTGGTGGTGGTACTTGCGATTGATCGGCTCCTCGGCGAGATAGCGGAGGGTGTCGTTCATCCATCCCATGTTCCACTTCAGGCCGAAGCCGAGACCGCCGTGGTCGGTCGGGTTCGTGACGCCCGGCCATGCGGTCGACTCCTCGGCGATGAGCATCACTCCGGGCGTGCGCCGATACGCGGTGGCGTTCGTCTCCTGGAGGAATCCGATCGCTTCGAGGTTCTCGCGACCGCCGTGCACGTTCGGGCGCCACTGCCCGGGATCGCGCGAGTAGTCGAGGTACAGCATCGACGCGACCGCGTCGACGCGCAGGCCGTCGACGTGGAACTCCTCGAGCCAGTACGTCGCGTTCGCAACGAGGAAGTTGCGGACCTCGTGGCGCCCGAAGTCGAAGACGAACGTCCCCCAGTCAGGGTGTTCACCACGGAGGGGATCGGCGTGCTCGTACAAGGGGGTGCCGTCGAAGCGCGCGAGGGCCCACTCGTCCTTGGGGAAGTGCGCCGGCACCCAGTCGACGATGACGCCGACCCCGGCGGCGTGCAGGGTGTCGACGAGGTATCGGAAGTCGTCGGGCGAACCGAACCGGGATGTCGGCGCGTAGTACGACGTGACCTGGTATCCCCATGAACCACCGAACGGGTGCTCGGCGACGGGCATGAACTCGACGTGCGTGAAGCCGAGGTCGACCACGTAGTCCGTGAGCTGTTGGGCGATGTCCCGATACCCGAGCCCGGTGCGCCAGGAGCCGAGGTGCAGCTCGTAGATGCTGAGCGGACCGGTGTGCGGATCGGTTGCCGCGCGCTTCTCCAGCCAGGCCGCGTCAGACCAGACGTAGGTGGACTCCGTGACGACGGAGGCGGTCGCGGGCGGAACCTCGGTCGCGCGGGCGAGCGGATCCGCCTTCTGCCGCCAGGAGCCGTCGCGTCCGAGGATCTCGAACTTGTACCGGGCCCCGGCGCCGACCCCGGGGGCGAAGATCTCCCAGACCCCGCTGTGCCCCAGGCTGCGCATGGCATGCGTCGTGCCCTGCCAGAAGTTGAAGTCGCCGACGACGCGGACTGCGGCGGCGTTCGGGGCCCAGACGGCGAAGCTCGTACCCGTGACCTCTCCGAGGACGCTCGGGTACGTGCGGATGTTCGCGCCCAGGACCGTCCAGAGCTCCTCGTGCCGTCCCTCCTGGATGAGGTACTGGTCGAGCTCGCCGACCGTCGGAAGGAACCGATACGGATCGTCCTGCCGTACGGGAGGCCCGTCGTACGTCGTCTCGACGCGGTAGTCGGGGACGTCGTTCCCCGGGACGACGGCGACCCAGATGCCGTCCTGCTCGTGCGTCCCGGGCACGCGGTGGTCGGCAGTCACGACGACGACGGCCGAGGCGAGCGGGCGGAGGGTGCGGATCGTGATGCCGCCGGAGCCGGCGTGCGGCCCGAGCACGGCGTGCGGATCGTAGTAGGTGCCGGTGGCGACGCGATGAAGCGTGTCGGGGTCGACGGGTACAGGCGCGAGATCGGGCTGCGGCTCCATGTCCCTACCCTTCCACTCCTACGCTCCACATGTGTGACCTGGCGCACGTGGCGCCGGAACTCAGGCGCGCCGAATCGGTGCGGCACGCCGGAGCACCTGCGGATCTCCTTCCGGACTGCGACTCCCGGGCGTGGAGAGCTGCCGGTGCGCGGCGTCTCAGAGCACCGGAGGCCCGAGCAGGCGCGTGAGAGCCGCCGCGGGGATGCGCGCCCAGGTCGGACGGTTTCGCGCCTCGTAGACGGCCTCGTAGAGCGCTCGTTCCAGCTCGACCGCCCGGAGGATCTCGAGAGCATCCGTCGCGGAGACCTCGGCGGCGTCCGGGTCCGTCGCGTGGGCGCGCGCGTCCTTCGGCTGCGCCTCCCGGTATCCGTTCAGGAGTGCCTCGCGCGCGTCGAGCGTCCAGGCCTCGTCGGCGCCGCCGACGGCCGCCGCGTAGTCGAGCGATCGGAGCACGCCCGCGACGTCACGGACCGGCAGGTCCGGACGCGATCGCGTGGCGATCGGAGCGAGGGGCTCGCCCTCGAAATCGGTCAGGAACCATGCACCCTGGGCGCGCAGAGCCTGCCCGAGGTGGAGATCCCCGTGGATCCGCTGCGCCGACGGCACCGAGGTGAGGGCAGCGGCACGATCGGCGACGGCCTGCACCGCGTCGGCGTAGCCGGTGAGCGACGGCACGGCGTCGCAGGCCCAACGGAAGCGTGCGGTCACAGCGTCGGCGACCCCCTGCGCCGAGACCGACGTGGCATCCTCGTCTGACATCGGGATCGCTCGTGCCAGCGCAGCGTGCATCCCGGCGATCACGGCGCCGAGCTCCTCCGCGAGCGGCGCGAACGACTTCCCCTCGCCCGCCATCGCGCACGCCAGCTCGAAGCCGTCCTGCGCGCCGGGAACGTATCTGCTCAGGACCGCAAGGTGCCCGACGGCAGGAGCCCCGTCGTCGAGCCAACCGGCCTCGAGCCACGCGAGCGGGGTCGGGACGTGCCACCAACCGACGGTCGCGAGTGCGCGCGGGATCTCGACGTCCGGGTTCGTGCCCGCGGACAGCGCACGAAAGACCTTGAGGATCGCGCCACCGTCGGGTCCGGGGATGATCACGGAGGTGTTCGACTGCTCGCCCGAGATGACCCGCGGATGGTCCGTGTCGAGGCCGATCCCGGCGGGCGACGACGGCCCCGGCCCCGTCGCGACCGCGAGCCAGGCACGGAGGAACGCCGGATCGCCGCATGCGTCTCGCACGAGGAGCGGAGGGGTTCCGATGGCCCCGATCACGGCCGGATCAGCGTCGGCGTCGCCCTCGCGTGGTTCGCGCAGGGTCACCGGGACCTGCAGAACCGTGTCGACGGCGCTCGTTCGCGCGCGGAGCAGGACCACCTGCACGAGTGCGTCGCCCTCGGGATCGGTGAGGGCGATGGTCCCGACGCTGGTCACGTCGACGTCGTCACCCTTGGCGGGGAACCACCGTCGCGCGGGCAGCCAGCCGCGGAGCAGACCGACGAGAGCCGGGTCGGTCGCGGCGAGGCGGTCCGGGTGCGGGGTGCTCGGCGTCATCGGCCCTCCAGGGGTTCGGCGTGGCGGTGTCTCGGCGGCAGGTCCGCTCGGGTGTGACGCGTCATCGCGTCACGGCGTCATCACCGCCAGCCAGTAGAAGTCGCGGGAACCGAGGGTGAACGTGGCGGTCCCGTGCGTGGTCACGGAGGGGAAGGGCGCACCGCCGAACACGTCGGCGAGGTGCGCGCCCACGAGGCCCGGCATCGAGATCGTCGCCGATCGTGCGGTAGCGGCGAGGTTGGCGACCACGAGGATGGTCTCGACGTCGGTCTGCCGAAGAAAGGCGAGCACCGAGTCGTTGTCGCTCGCGAGCTGGACGAACCTGCCCGTCCCCAGGGCTCGGTGCTGCCGTCGGACGGCGAGCATGCCGTGGACCCAGTGCAGCAGGGACGTCGGCTGCGCCAGCTGTGCCTCGACGTTGATGTTGTTGAAGTGGTGCACGAGCGACTGCACGACCGGCAGGTAGAGCTTGCCCGGGTCAGCCGTCGAGAAGCCGGCGTTACGATCCGGGGTCCATTGCATCGGCGTGCGCACCGCGTCGCGGTCGTGCAGCCAGATGTTGTCGCCCATGCCGATCTCGTCGCCGTAGTAGAGGCATGGGCTGCCGGGGAGCGAGAGGAGCAGTGCGTGGGCGAGCTCGATCTCCTTGCGCGAGTTGTCGAGCAGGGTCGACAGCCGCCGCCGGATGCCGACGTTCGCGCGCATCCGCGAGTCGGGGGCGTACCAGCCGTACATCGCCGCGCGTTCCTCGGTCGAGACCATCTCGAGGGTGAGCTCGTCGTGGTTGCGCAGGAACGTGCTCCACTGACCTCCGCTCGGGATCTCCGGGGTGTCGGCCATGATGTCGATGATCGCCGTCGCGCGCTGATCCCGCAGCGCGTAGTAGATGCGCGGCATCACCGGGAAGTGGAAGCACATGTGGCATTCGGGCTGCGCGTCCGTGCCGAAGTAGTGGACGACGTCCTCGGGCCACTGGTTCGCCTCGGCGAGCATGATCCGGCCGGGGAACTCGACGTCGATCATGGCGCGTACCCGGGCCAGGAAGGCGTGCGTCTCCGGGAGGTTCTCGCAGTTCGTGCCCTCGGCCTCGAAGAGGTAGGGGACCGCGTCCAGCCGGAACCCGTCGACACCCAGCGCCAACCAGAAGCGCGCGACGTCCATCATCGCCTCGACGACGCGCGGGTTCTCGAAGTTGAGGTCCGGCTGGTGGCTGAAGAACCGGTGCCAGAAGAACTGGCGCCGGACGGGGTCGAAGGTCCAGTTCGACGTCTCCGTGTCGACGAAGATGATGCGGGCGTCGGGATATCCGGTGCTCTCGTCGCGCCAGACGTAGAAGTCGCCGTACGGCCCTTCCGGATCCGACCGGGACGCGTGGAACCACGGGTGCTGGTCGCTCGTGTGGTTCATGACGAGGTCGACGACGATCCGGATGCCACGGGCGTGGGCCTCGGCGATCAGCTCGGTGAACTCCGCCACCGTGCCGTACTGCGGTGCGATCGCCGTGTAGTCCGCGACGTCGTAACCGCCGTCGCGGAGTGGCGACGGGTAGAACGGTGGCAGCCAGAGGCAGTCGATGCCGAGCCACTGGAGGTAGTCGAGCCGGGCGATGAGCCCGCGCAGGTCGCCGCTCCCGGCGCCCGAGGAGTCGGAGAACGCCCGGATCATCACCTCGTAGAAGACGGCGGTCCGGTACCACTCGGGGTCGTCGCTGAGGCCCGTCGGCTCGACCGCCGGAGCGACCGGCTGTCGACGCGTCGGCAGCATGATCTGCCCGGTCGTGGGCGCCACGCGGGTGGTGGGGGCGGTGTCGGTCACGGGTTCCTCACGTGGATGATGTGGGCGCACTGGACCCACGGGTCGAGCCGGACGTACGGTTCGCGCCCCCACGCGAACGTGTCGCCGGACAGCAGGTCATGGGCGATGAAGCGTTCGCCGTCGCCGCCGGCGAGGCCGAGCGCGTCGAGGTCGAGGCGAAGCAGGCCCTCGCGGGGCGTGTGCGGGTCGAGCGTGAGCACGACGATGATCGTGTCGTCGGTGCCCGTCGGAGAGAGCGCCGCGGGGAGCCGCTTCGAGAAGCACACCAGGGCGTCGTCGGTCGTGCGGTGGACCGTGAGGTTGCGGAGCTGCTGCAGGGCCGGGTGGGCGCGGCGGATCTCGTTGAGGCGGGTGAGCAGGAGCGAGAGACCGACGTCCTCCGCCGTCGCCCAGTCGCGCGGCTTGAACTCGTACTTCTCGTTGTCGATCTGCTCCTCGACGCCGGGCCGTGGCACACGCTCGGCGAGCTCGTACCCGGAGTAGATGCCCCACGACGGCGAACCGGTCGCCGCAAGGATCGCGCGCACCGCGAACCCGGCGACACCGCCGTGCTGCAGGTACGGCGGGAGGATGTCGTGCGTGGTCGGCCAGAAGCTCGGTCGGAGCCAGGAGCCGTCCTCGCCGGAGACCTCGGCGAGGTAGGTCTCGATCTCCTTCTTCGTGTTGCGCCACGTGAAGTAGCTGTACGACTGGTGGAAACCCACCATCGCGAGTCCACGCATCATCGCCGGCACCGTGAACGCCTCGGAGAGGAAGATCACCTCCGGGTCGGACGCCCGGAGCTCCGCGAGCAGGCGCTGCCAGAACGGCACCGGTTTGGTGTGCGGGTTGTCCACCCGGAAGAGCGTGACCCCGTGGGTGATCCACACCCGGATCACCCGGAGGATCTCCGCGTAGATGCCGTCGGGGTCGTTGTCGAAGTTCAGGGGGTAGATGTCCTGGTACTTCTTCGGCGGGTTCTCGGCGTAGGCGATCGTGCCGTCGGCGCGGGTCGTGAACCACTCCGGGTGCTCGGTGACCCAGGGGTGGTCCGGCGAGCACTGCAGCGCCAGGTCGAGCGCGACCTCGAGGCCGAGGCCTCGGGCCGTGGTGACGAACGTGTCGAAGTCGTCGAAGGTGCCGAGCTCCGGGTGGATCGCGTCGTGGCCGCCGTCCGGCGAGCCGATCGCGTAGGGCGAGCCCGGGTCGCCGGGCTCGGGCGCCAGCGAGTTGTTGCGACCCTTGCGGTACGTCGTGCCGATCGGGTGGATCGGTGTCAGGTACACGACGTCGAAGCCCATCCCGGCGATCGCCGGCAGTCGTTCGGCGGCTGTCGCGAACGTGCCCGAGCGCCAGGTCCCTGTGGTCGGGTCGAGGACCGCGCCCTCGGAACGGGGGAACATCTCGTACCAGGCGGTGAACAGTGCGAGCGGTCGATCGACGGTCAGCGGATACGTCGGTGAGGGACTGACGAGGTCGCGCACCGGGTCGGCCGCGAGAGTCGAGATCACCTGGGGCGAGAGCGCGGCGGCGAGCCGGGCCTGTGGCGGGCGCGAGGTGTCTCTGAGGGCGGTGACGGCATCGGTGAGTGTCCGGACCGCCGACGCCGCCAGACCGGTGCGTGACGCAGCACGCGTGAGCAGGAGGGCCCCCTCGGTGAGCATGAGCTCGACGTCGATGCCGGCGCCGACCTTGACCGTCGCGTCGTGGCTCCAGGTGGCGTACGGGTCCGACCAACCTTCGACGCGGAAGGACCACTGACCCGGGACGTCAGGGACGAGTCGCGTCTCGAACTGGCTGCGACCAGGGGAGATCGGCGCCATGGTTGCGCGCGCGCGGTCCTTGCCGTCGGGTCCGACGAGCACCGCCGTTGCCGCCACGGCGTCGTGCCCCTCCCGGAAGACCGTGGCACGGATCGGAACCGCCTCGCCGACGACCGCCTTGGCGGGGAAACGTCCGGCCTCGGCGACCGGTGACACGTCCATGACCGGGATGCGACCGAGGGGGATGGCCTGAGCGGCAGGGCGACGCGCGGGGCGCGCGGAGCGGGGCGGGGAAGTCACGCCCCTGAACCTATCCAGAGCGGGAGGGTTGTGACACCTGGCGAGGGCGGGCGCGCCGACGGGGCGCACCGCGGTCCGGCGCGCGGACGGCGGCGAGCACACGGCGACCGACGGTGCCGTCGGCCATCGTGTTGCTGCAACGGGGTGCAACAGCGGTCGGGATGGTGCATCTCGACCTCCGTCTGCGTACGCTCGCGCGTGTGAGAGCCATCCGCCGATTCACCGTCCAGACCGTGCTGCCTGCCGCACTCGCCGACCTCGACGAGCTCGCGCACAACCTCCGGTGGTCGTGGCACGCACCGACGCTCGAGCTGTTCGCCGCGATCGACCCCGAGCTCTGGGAGGCGGTCTCCGGCGATCCGGTCGCGCTGCTCGGCGGCATCGCGCCCGAACGTCTCGCGGAGCTCGCGGCCGACGGCGTGTTCGTCGCTCGCGTCCGGGAGGCGCACGAGGAGCTGCGTCGCTACCTCACGGAGCCGCGCTGGTACCAGGGTGCCGGCGCGGGGCTCCCGGCGGCGATCGCGTACTTCTCGGCCGAGTTCGGTGTCACCGCGGTGCTCCCGCAGTACTCCGGGGGGCTCGGGATCCTCGCGGGCGACCACCTCAAGAGCGCGTCGGACCTCGGTGTCCCGATCGTCGGGGTCGGCCTGCTCTACGGCGGTGGCTACTTCAAGCAGTCCCTGACGCGCGACGGCTGGCAGCGCGAGACGTACCCCGTTCTCGACCCGAACGGGATGCCGTTGACCCTCGTCCGCACCGCCGACGGGGCCCCGGCCCGGATCTCGTTGCCGCTACCGGGCGGGCGCACGCTGCGCGCCCAGGTGTGGCGGGCGCAGGTCGGGAGGGTCCCGCTCCTCATGCTCGACTCGAACATCGCCGAGAACGACGAGAACGCGCGCAAGGTCACCGACCGGCTGTACGGGGGTGGCGGGTCGCACCGGCTCGAGCAGGAGCTGCTGCTCGGGATCGGCGGCGTCAAGGCTCTCCGGCTGTGGTCGGAGATCTCGGGCTCTCCGGCACCGGAGGTGTTCCACTGCAACGAGGGCCACGCCGGGTTCCTCGGCATCGAGCGCATCCGCGAGCTCGTCGAGTCCGAGGGGCTGACGTTCGAGGCCGCGCTCGAGGCCGTGCGTGCCGGCATCGTGTTCACGACCCACACGCCGGTGCCCGCCGGGATCGACCGGTTCGGCACCGACCTGATCGGCGAGTACTTCGGCGGGAGCGTCGAGCAGCCCGGAGTACCGCTCGCGAAGGTGCTCGCGCTCGGCGCCGAGGACTTCGACGGCGGCGACCCCACCGTCTTCAACATGGCCGTCATGGGTCTGCGTCTCGGCAAGAGGGCGAACGGCGTGGCACTCCTGCACGGCAAGGTCAGCCGCACGATGTTCTCCCCGTTGTGGCCCGGGTTCGACGTCGACGAGGTGCCGATCACCTCGGTGACGAACGGCGTGCACGCGCCGACCTGGATCGACCCGTTGTTCCAGCGGGTCGCTGCGGAGCACCTCACGACGGACGAGCTGGCGACCGGGCAGGGCTGGCTGCGGGCCGATGCGCTCGACGACGCGACGCTCTGGGGCCTGCTCCGCGAGCTCCGGTCGCGGCTCGTCGAGAACGTGCGCACGAGGGTTCGCAGCTCCTGGACCGACCGCGGGGCGTCGCCCGCCGAGCTCGGCTGGGTCGACGAGGTGCTCGACCCGGACGTGCTGACGATCGGGTTCGCACGTCGGGTGCCGACCTACAAGCGGCTGACCCTCATGCTCCGCGACCCGGAGCGGTTGCGTCGCCTGCTGCTCGACCCGGAACGTCCCGTGCAGATCGTCGTCGCCGGGAAGTCGCACCCCGCCGACGAGCAGGGGATCGGGCTGATCCGGGAGCTCGTGCAGTTCGCGGACGACCCGGAGGTGCGACGCCGCATCGTCTTCCTCCCGAACTACGACATCGCGATGGCGCGCACCCTCTACCCCGGCTGCGACGTGTGGCTCAACAACCCGCTGCGCCCGCTCGAGGCCTGCGGCACCTCCGGGATGAAGGCCGCGCTCAACGGCGCCCTCAACCTGTCGATCCTCGACGGGTGGTGGGACGAGTGGTACGACGGTCAGAACGGGTGGGCCATCCCGACGGCGGACGGGGTCGAGGACCCGGAGCGACGTGACGACCTCGAGTCCGCGGCGCTGTACGACCTCCTGGAGAGCACCGTCGCACCGCGGTTCTACGACCGTGACGCGGACGGCCTGCCGAACCACTGGCTCGAGATGATCCGGCACACCCTGGCGACGCTCGGGCCCAAGGTCCAGGCGACCCGGATGGTCATGGACTACGTCACGCGCCTCTACACCCCTGCGGCCGCGGCCACGAGGGCGCTCGACGGTCCCGGGCACGTCGGGGCGCAGGAGCTCGCGGCGTGGAAGGCGCGGGTCCGGGGCGCGTGGTCCGGCGTGCGCGTCGATCACGTCAAGTCGGAGGGCGTCGGTGAGGTCCCGCAGGTCGGTGACGTGATGGTGGTGCGCGCCTTCGTGAGCCTCGGGGAGCTGACGCCCGACGACGTCGAGGTGCAGGTCTGCTACGGCAACGTGTCCGACTCGGACGAGATCGGGCGGACCTCCGTGCTTCGCCTCACGCACGTCGAGTCCTACGAGGACGGCCGTCACGCGTTCGCCGCGCGGCTCGAGCTCGACACGGCCGGATCGTTCGGGTACTCGGTCCGGATCGTGCCGTCGCACCCGGCCATGGCCGGCGTCACGGAGCTCGGGCTGGTGGCCAACGCCGGCTGACACGTACCGGGACGCTCAACCCGCAGTCGAGGCGATCACGTCGCGCCCGGCCGCCCGGCCGGAGAACAGGCACCCCCCGAGGAACGTCCCCTCGAGTGCCCGGTGGCCGTGGATCCCGCCGCCGCCGAACCCCGCCGCCTCTCCTGCCGCCCACAGGCCCGCGAGGGGCGTGCCGTCGAGGCCGAGGACGCGCCCGCCGAGATCGGTCGCCAGACCGCCGAGAGTCTTCCGGGTGAGCACCGAGAGCCGGACAGCGAGGAGCGGGCCGTCGCGCGGCTCCATGAGGGCCGCCGGGCGCGCGACCCGGACGAGGCGGTCGACGACGTAGCGGCGGGCCGCTGTCGCAGCGACCACCTGCAGGTCCTTGCCGAGGCCACTGAGCACCTGGCGGTCGCGCGCCTCGATGGTCGAGGCGAGCGCATGCGCATCGATCCGGCTCGTCCCGGTGAGCGCGTTCATGCGTGCCGCGAGCTCTTCGGGGGTGCGCGCCCACACGAACTCCGGGGACAGCTCGGCGAACCGCTCGACCGGGCCGACCGCGCCGGGGCGGGCGCGCTGAAGCACGGCGCGGACGTCCTTCCCGGTCAGGTCGGGGTTCTGCTCCGAACCCGACAGTGCGAACTCGGTGCCGAGGATCGCTCGATTCAGCACGAACCAGGAGTGGTCGTCGCCACGCCCGGTGAGGTGACGAAGCGCCCCGAGGGTGTCGAAGCCGGGAAACAGCGGCGCCGGGAGACGGTGCCCGTCGGCGTCGAGCCACAGCGAGCTGGGCCCCGCCAGGATCCGGATGCCGTGCCGCGACCAGACCGGTGCATGGTTCGCGACGCCTTCCGGGTAGTGCCACATCCGGTCCGCGTGCACGACCGCGCCCCCGGCGGTCCGGACGGCCGCGATCATCGATCCGTCGACATGGTCGGGGACACCCGAGAGCATCCGCGCGGGAAGGGTCCCGTGCCGGGAGGGCCACGACGCGCGGACGAGGTCGTGATCGGCGCCGATGCCGCCGGTCGTGACGACGACCGCCTCGGCGCTGATCGAGAACTCGCCGACGACGGTGCGTGAGCTCGACGCGCCACGCTCGACGGGTGCCGTCGGGTCGAGCCGGTCGCCGCTCACTCCGGTGACCCGCCCGTCGCGCACCTCGAGCGAGCGGACGCGGTGCCGGAACCGGACGTCGACGAGCCCCGCGCGGTGCGCGTCGAGCAGCGCACGGACGAACGGCGCGAGGATGCCCGGTCCGGTGCCCCACGTGACGTGGAACCGGGGCACCGAGTTCCCGTGCCCGTCTGCGAGGTACCCGCCCCGCTCCGCCCACTGGACCGCCGGGAACCAGCGGACCCCGTGCCCGTGCAGCCAGCTGCGCAGCTCACCCGCGGAGAAGTCGACGAACCCTTCTGCCCACGCGCGAGACAGGTCGTCGGAGCCGTCCGTCGCGAAATCGGCGGAGCCGAGCCAGTCGGCGAGCGCCAGATCGATCGAGTCGCGAATGCCGAGGCGTCGCTGCTCGGGAGACCGGACCATGAACAGACCACCGAACGACCACCAGGCCTGCCCGCCGAGGCCCGACCGATGCTCCTGCTCGAGGAGCACGACGTGCCGACCGGCGGCGGTCAGCTCGGCGGTCGCGACGAGTCCAGCGAGGCCGGCTCCCACGACCACCACGTCGCTCCGCAGGTGCATGGACGCACCCTAGTCGTCGCGGCGCCTTCGCGCCCTCGTCAGCCCTGCGCGACGTAGACGCGGACGGAGAGCGGCTCCACGGTCACGACGGTGCCGTTCCCCGCCGAGGTGCCGCCGTTCGCGGCTGCGACCGCATCGCGCTCGGCGGGATGCTCCCACGTGCTGTCCCACACCAGCTCCCAGGTGGTCGGTCGCTCGTCCGCGAGCACGACCTCGACCTCGTCGAGAGACCCGTTCACCACGATCAGGACCGCGGACTCCGGATCGTCCGGGCGGACCGGTCGGCTCGGGCGCGCCGGCGCGCTGCGCAGCATCTGCAGCGTCCGCACCTGCGGGTCGTGCCAGCGGCCGTGGTCGAGCACCGTGCCGTCGGCGCCGAACCACGAGAGGTCCCGGCGCGTGCCGTCGGCCCAGGGACGGCCGACGAAGAACCGCGTGCCCCGCAGCGCGGCGTGCTCGCGACGAAGCGCGAGCAGGTGACGCGTCGTCGCGAGCAGGTCGCCCCGCCACTCCGAGAGCTCCCACTCGACCCAGGACACCGCGGAGTCGTGGCAGTACGCGTTGTTGTTGCCGTGCTGCGTGCGGCCCAGCTCGTCGCCTGCGGTCAGCATCGGGGTGCCGGCCGCGAGCAGCAGCGTGCTCATGAGGTTCCGGATCGATCGACGCCGCAGCGGGAGGATCTCCGAGCCGACGGAGTCGAGCGGGACGGGCCCTTCGAGCCCATGGTTCCAGCTCCGGTTGTCGTCGCTGCCGTCGCGGTTCGCCTCGCCGTTCGCGTGGTTGTGCTTGTGCTCGTAGGCCACGAGGTCCGCCATCGTGAAGCCGTCGTGCGACGTCACGTAGTTCACCGACGCGGCCGACCCGCGGATGCCCGGCGGTTCGCTGTACCCGAACAGGTCCGCGGAGCCGGCCAGCCGGGTCGCGAGCTCACGCACGCCGTGGCCGGGCAGCCCGTGGGCCGCCTGCGCGGGGTCGGCCAGCCAGAACGAGCGGACCGCGTTGCGGAAGCGGTCGTTCCACTCCGCGAACGGTGGCGGGAACCGTCCGGTCTGCCACCCTCCGGGACCGACGTCCCACGGTTCCGCGACGAGCTTGATGCCGTGCATGCTCGGCGCGGTCTGCAGCGTCATGAGGAACGGGTGCCCGGGGTCGTATCCGTCCGCCCCGCGAGCGAGCGTGACGGCGAGATCGAACCGGAACCCGTCGACCCCGACCTCGTCGGCCCAGTACCGCAGCGAGTCGAGGGCGGTGCGGACCACCTGCGGTCGCCGGAAGTCCAACGAGTTGCCGCAGCCCGTGACATCGGCGAGGGTCGCGGGGTACCAACCGTCGTGCAGGTAGTAGGCCGGGTTGTCCAGGCCTCGCCACGAGAGGTGCTGACCGTCGACCGGACCTTCGGCCGTGTGGTTGTACACGACGTCGAGCACGACCTCGATCCCGGCCTCGTGCAGGCGGTCGACCATCGTCTTGACCTCGGTGAGGACGGCGCCGGCACCTGCCTCCTGCGCGGCGTTCGTGGCATAGGCGGCGTGCGGTGCGAAGAAGCCGAGGGTGTTGTACCCCCAGTAGTTCCGTAGTCCCTTCGCCACGAGGTGCGGCTCCGAGGCGGACGCCTGGATCGGGAGCAGCTCGAGCGTCGTGACGCCGAGAGACTGCAGGTGAGCGATCGTGGCCGGGTGCGCGAGTCCCGCATAGGTGCCGCGCAGCTCCGCCGGAATGCCCGGGAAGCCGATCGTCAGGCCGCGGACGTGCGCCTCGTAGATGACCGTCTCGGACCACGGCACGTGGGGGCGCGGCGGACGCTGGTCCTCGTACCGCGTGTCGACGACGACGCCGAGAGGGACCGACCCCCGCGAGTCGCGCGGGTCCGCCGGACCGGCGGGGTCCCCGACGAGCTCGTCGTCGACGACGTGACCGTACGTCTCCGGGCCGTAGCCGAGCTCGCGCGCGAGTCCCCGGGCGTACGGGTCGACCAGGAGCTTCGCCGGGTTGTGACGCTGGCCCGAGGCCGGTTCCCAGGGGCCGTGCACCCGGAAGCCGTACCGCTGGCCGACCTGGACATCGGGGACGTGCGCCCACCAGACCCCGAGCTCCGGGCCGTCGAGGGGGATGCGACGCTCGGTCCACGCGGTCGGGTCCGACGTAGTCTCGGAACCGTCGATCAGGCACAGGTCGACCGCCGTCGCGTGGGACGCGAAGACCGCGACGTCGATCCCGTCCTCGGACAGGCGTACGCCGAGGCGGGGGACGGGGCGGTGGTGGGGGTGCTGCGAGTGAGCGCTCACCCGGAGCATTGTCCCTCATCGGCGTTCGGGCCACGGCGCAGGTCGGACCCGTCTCACCATGCGGGTGCGCGAGCCGAACCGAGACGGGCGTCCGGGACTCTGCGCGGTAACCTCTCGACCTGGAGCCCGGATCGCGCGCGTGCCGATGTGGTCGGGACCGCTCGCCGATCGAGCGGGGTGTCGGGTGGCCCGGGACGGAAGGACGTGGGATGAAGATCGTGGTGTGCGTCAAGCACGTGCCCGACATCCAGTCGGAACGCACGATCGGCGACGACGGTCGAGTGGTGCGCGACGGCGGCGACGGGACGCTCAACGAGCTCGACGAGAACGCGATCGAGGCGGCTCTGGTGCTCGCGGAGACCCACGGCGGCGAGGTCGTGGTCCTCACGGCCGGACCCGCCGACGCGGTGGACGCCGTCCGCCGGGGTCTGCAGATGGGCGCAGACGAGGCCGTCCACGTGCTCGACGACGCGCTCGCCGGCTCGGACGTGTTCGGTACGGCGGCGGTGCTCGCCGCGGCGATCGGGCTCGTCGAGGAGGAGGGCCCCGTCGACCTGGTGGTGACCGGGATGGCCGCGCTGGACGGGCTGACCTCGATGCTGCCGGCGGCACTCGCGGCCGAGCTCGGTATCGCCCAGCTCACGCTGGCGAGCGCGATCGACGTCGTCGAGGGATCCGATGGCACCCGGGTGACCGTGCGCCGTGAGCTCGACCATGCGACCGAGGTGCTCTCGGCGATGACGCCGGCGCTGGTGTCGGTCACGGACCAGGCGAACGAGCCGCGGTACCCGAACTTCAAGGGCATCATGGCGGCCCGGAAGAAGGCCGTCACCACGTTCACGCTCGCCGATCTCGGCATCGAGCCCGCGGCTGTCGGGTCGTCCGGGTCGCGCACGCGGGTGCTCTCCGCGACGGCTCGCCCGGCCCGCGAGAACCGGGTCCTGATCACCGACGACGGTGAGGCCGGCCGCACCCTCGCCACCTATCTCGTGGACAACAAGCTCGTCTGACGGCCCGGAGCCGTCCCTCGCGCGCCGACCGGCGCAGCCCGACCTGACGCTAGGAGCGCACCGATGTCCGGATCGCCCGCAGGGCCCGTCCTGGTCCTGCTCGACCACACCGCGGACGGCATGCTCCGGCCCGCGGTTCTCGAGCTGCTCACGCTCGCCCGCGGGCTCGCGCCGGACGCTGTCGTCGAGGGCGCCTGGGTCGGCGGGGATCCCGGTCCGGCACTGGGGGAGCTCGGTGAGCAGGGCCTGGTCTCGGTGCACCACCTGGACGTCGGCGTCGCGGAACCGCACCTGACGCCCGTGGTGGCGCAGGCTCTCGGGGCTCTCGTGACGGCGACGGGCGCGCGCCTCGTGCTCGGGGTGTCGAGCTTCGAGAACAAGGAGGTCGCTGCGCGGCTCGGCGTCGCCACCGGTGCGGGGGTCGTCACGGACGCGTCGGGTCTCGAGCTCGACGACGACGGTGCTGCGGTCGCCGACAAGACCGTGTTCGCCGGCACGTGGAACACCCGGTGCGTCGTGACCGCACCTGTCGCCGTCGTGCTGCTCAAGGCCAACGCGGTCCAGGCGGAGCCGGCCTCGCTCGTCACGAGCCCGGCCGTCGTGGAGCACGTCGTCGAGATCGGGGAGCTCGCGCTGCGCCAGACGCTCGTCGAGCGCACCGAACGTGCCGGCTCGGGTCGCCCCGAGCTCGGCGCCGCGCAGGTCGTGGTGGTCGGTGGCAGGGGGACGAACGGTGACTTCGGACCCGTCGAGGCGCTCGCGGACCTGCTCGGTGGCGCCGTCGGCGCGACCAGGGTGGCGACGGACGAGGGGTGGATCGCCCACGACGCGCAGATCGGCCAGACCGGGGTGACGGTCGCCCCGCGCCTCTACATCGGCGCCGGGGTCTCCGGCGCCGTGCACCACCGCGGGGGGATGCAGTCGGCCGGCACGATCGTGGCGGTGAACTCCGACCCTGAGGCGCCGATCTTCGAGATCGCGGACCTCGGGATCGTCGGCGACTTGTTCGTGGTGCTCCCCCAGGCGATCGAGGAGCTTCGTCGGCTGCGCGGCTGAAGGACCGTGCCGGCGCGCACGTGGCGCGTGACGGACGGGCCGACGCGTCGCAGCCGTCTCCTGAGCGGTGCGGGTGCGGTCAGGAGAGATCGCGGAGCCAGACGAGCGCGGCGACGGCCTGGGCTCGCTGGAAGGCCCGCAGGTTGGGGATGCCGAGCGGTGCCGGTGCGAACGAGCCCGCAGCGAGATACCCGGCGAGACCGGCCAACGCCGCGCGCAGTGCCGCCGGGCTGACGCCCGCGGACGACGGGTGCGACCAGAAGATCTGCTGAGGGTCGCCGCCTCCCTGCATCGCGACGCTCGGGAGCATGAAGGCGAGGTCGATCCACGGCGCCCCCTGCGCCGCATGCGGCCAGTCGATGAACCAGGTGCGCGGACCGTCGAGGATGACGTTGTCGGCCCGGAGGTCGCCGTGGACCAGCGCGTTGCCCGAGAGCGCGCGCAGGCCGTCCTGCTCCCACGCCGCGAGCTCGTCGATGTGCGCGGCCGTCCATGACCCGAGCTCACCCGCGTCGACGGCGGCGATCCGGGCGAGCTCCGGGTCGCGCAGCAGCGTGCGCCAGCCGGTGAAGGCGGTGGCCATCTCCGCCTCGTAGCGCGGAAGCAGGCACGGGAACGGCAGCTCGACCTGCGCGAGCGCGGTGAGGGCGTCGAGCACCTGAGCGAGGTCCTCGACGCGCCACGGCTGTGCGGGGGCGCGCCCGTGCGCGACCTCGAAGGCGACGATCACCCACTCGCCGTCGTCGTCCGACCAGAGCATCCGGGGGGCGGGGACCGCCGCCGGCAGGGCGCGCGCGACGTGGATCTCCCGACGTGACAGGTCCGGCGAGTCGGGGTTCTGCTCGGTGGAGACCGCCTTGACGAACGCCTGGCCGCCGTCGGAGAACTCGAGCACCGCGGCGAAACCCGGGCTGAATCCGGTCGTGGCGCCGATCTCGGCGGAGACGGGTGCGCCGGCGAGCTCCGCGATCCGTGACCTCACGTGCCTCGGCAGGTCGCGCCAGTCCAGCCGTTGCCCGCTGAACGCGAGCGGTGGTGAGATGGCGTCGTCGGCGGTCACATCCATATCCTGCCAGGGCATTCGTAGACTGGGACGCGTGACTGCCTATCTCGACCACGCGGCGACGACCCCGATGCGTGCCGCCGCGGTCGACGCGATGACGCGGGAGCTGACCTCGACCGGGAACCCGTCGTCGTTGCACGCCGCCGGTCGCGCCGCGCGACGACGTGTCGAGGAGTCCCGCGAGGCGCTCGCGCTCGCACTCGGAGCGCGCCCGAGCGAGGTCGTGCTCACCGGTGGGGGTACCGAGGCGGACAACCTCGCGGTCAAGGGGCTCTTCTGGGCACGGCGGGTTCAGGATCCGGACCGGCGCCGGATCCTGGTCTCCGCGGTCGAGCACCACGCGATCCTCGACCCGGCGTTCTGGATGGCCGAGCACGCGGGTGCGGAGATCGTCCTGCTCCCGGTCGACTCACGCGGCGTGCTCGACCTCGACGCGCTCGACGACGAGCTGACCGCGCACGCCGACCAGGTCGCGCTCGTCTCGGTGATGTGGGCGAACAACGAGGTCGGCTCGCTGCAGCCGGTCAGGGAGGTCACCTCCCGCGCCCACCGGTACGGGATCCCCGTGCACAGCGACGCCGTCCAGGCGATCGGGCAGGTCCCGGTGGACTTCGCCGCATCGGGTCTCGACGCGATGACGGTGGCGGCGCACAAGGTCGGTGGACCGCTCGGCGTCGGCGCTCTGCTGGCGCGGCGCGGTCTGGACCTCACCCCGGTGCTGCACGGGGGTGGGCAGGAACGCGGCATCCGGTCCGGCACCCTCGACGCGCCGGCGACGGTGGCGTTCGCGGTCGCCGCCCGCCTGGCCGTCGCCGAGCAGCCCACCGCGGCCGAACGGCTCGGCGCGTTGCGTGACGATCTCGTGCGGCGGGTGCGGGCTGCGGTGCCCGAGGCTGTCCTCCGGGGTCCGGACCCGCTCGTCGACGGTGCCGCCCGGCTCCCGGCGAACGCGCACTTCACCTTCCCGGGCTGTGAGGGCGACTCGTTGCTCTACCTGCTGGACTCCGCGGGGGTGCAGTGCTCGACCGGGTCGGCGTGCCAGGCCGGTGTTCCTCGACCGAGTCACGTACTCCTCGCGATGGGGGTCGACGAGGACGACGCCCGGGGCGCGCTCCGGTTCACCCTCGGTCACACGTCCACGGTGCGGGACGTCGACGCGCTGGTCGAGGTCCTTCCTGGCGTCGTCGGGCGTGCCCGCGCGGCGGGGCTGGCCGGCAAGGCTCCGGCCGGGGCGCGGTGATGCGGGTTCTCGCAGCGCTCTCGGGCGGGGTCGACTCGGCGGTTGCGGCGGCGCGCGCCGTGGACGCGGGTCACGAGGTCGTCGGGGTCCACCTGGCGCTCTCCCGCAGCCGGGACCAGTTCCGTACCGGCTCCCGCGGGTGCTGCTCGATCGAGGACGCCGGTGATGCGAGACGGGCGGCGGACGTCCTCGGGATCCCGTTCTACGTCTGGGATCTCTCGGAGAGGTTCGAGGACACGGTCGTGACCGACTTCCTCGCGGAGTACGAGGCGGGCCGTACGCCGAACCCGTGCGTCCGGTGCAACGAGCACATCAAGTTCGAGGCGCTCCTCGACAAGGCCCTCGCGCTCGGTTTCGACGCCGTGTGCACGGGCCACTACGCGCGCGTCGTGACCGTGCCGACCGCCGCCGGGACGGTGCGCGAGCTGCACCGGTCCGCGAACCTGGCGAAGGACCAGTCGTACGTGCTCGCCGTGATGGGCGAGGAGCGGCTCGGGCGGGTGATCTTCCCGCTCGGCGACGTCGTCTCGAAGGACGAGGTCCGCGCCGAGGCGGCGGCGCGCGGGCTCGGTGTCTCCGCCAAGCCGGACTCGTACGACATCTGCTTCGTGGCCGACGGCGACACCCCGCGGTTCTTGCGGGAGCGGCTCGGATCGAGGCCCGGTGACGTCGTCGACACGGACGGTCGGGTCGTCGGTCGGCACGACGGTGCCTACGCGTTCACGGTCGGCCAGCGCAAGGGTCTGTCGATCGGGCACCCGGCACCTGACGGGAAGCCCCGCTACGTGCTCGAGGTCGAGCCGGTCGGCAACCGGGTGGTCGTCGGATCCGCTGACGAGCTGGACGTCGACCGGGTCGTTGCGGAGGGCGCGGTCGTCTTCGGTGGTGCGATGCCGGTCGACGGTTCCACGCGGGCAGCCGACGACGCCCTGCGTGGGGCAGGTGCGTGGGTCGCGTGCCTCGCCCAGGTGCGGGCGCACGGCGACGCGGTCGAGGCAACGGCCCGCGCGATGCCGGGTGGCCGGCTGGAGATCGTCGTGGACGGGCGCCTGCGCGGGGTCGCCCCCGGGCAGTCGGTGGTGCTCTACGACGGCACGCGGGTGCTCGGGCAGGCCACGATCTCCCGTGCCGAGCGGCGCAGCGCTCCCGTCGCGGCCGCGAGGTGACCGGCGTCACGGGCCTCGGCCCCTGGCCCGGGTCCGACGTCCTGGAGGCACAGGCCGTCGTCGTCGGGGATCTCACCGCCACTCCCGAGGGAGTCGAGGGCATCCCGTTCGCGGTGAACCCGGCCGACCGCGGACCGTGGGCCGGGCCGCTCGGCCGGGGCGCGGCGCTGCTGCTCGACATGCCGACGGAGCTCGGTGTGCACGGGTGGACGCTCGCCGATCGTCCCGGGCGCGATCTCGACCGGGCCCGATCGGCCGTCCAGGAGGACCTCGACGCGCTGGCCGTCGCCGCCCACCAGTACTCCGGGCGACTGGTCGTCCCGGTGCTCGGTCCGGTGACCATGGCTGCGACGCTCTATCGCGCGCGTGGCGATCGTGTCGTCGCGGACCGTGGTGCCCTGCGGGAGCTCGGGGAGTCGCTCGGCGCGGGGGTCGCCGCGCACGTCGGGCGCGTCCGCAGCCTGATCCCGTCGGCACAGGTCGTCGTGGTGCTGGACGAGGTCGACCTCGTCGCCGCGCTCCGGGGCGCGGTGCCCTCCTTCTCGGGGCGGACGATGCTCCGCCCGCTCCCGGCTCCGGTCGCTGCCGAGCTGCTCCGTGGGGTGCTGGACTCGGTGCGGGGGGCGGAGGGCCGTGCGGCGATCGAGGCGGTGGTGGACGTCGGAGCCGCGTGGACCACCGTCGGCACCGCGGTGTCGGCGGGTGCGGACGGCGTCGTCCTCGCCGTGGAGCAGATCGACCGGGGAGGGTGGGATCGCGTGGCGGAGACCGTCGAGGGTGCGGTCGCCCTCTGGGCGTCGATCCCGGGACGTCGGGACGCCCGCACCGGCGCCGCGGCCACGTCGGGGGCCGAGCGGCAGGCCAGGGTCCTCGTCGACCGATGGCGCGAGGTCGGTCTACCCGCGTCGCGGCTCGCTGACGTCGTTCTCGTGGCCGAGACGCCGTCGCGCGGGACGGCGGCACCGGGAACCGACCGCGCGCGGAGGGACCTGGCCGATCTCGTCGAGGTCGCGCGAGTACTGGCCGAGACCGCGGCCGGCTGAGCCCGCGCGAGCCCGCGGCGGCTACTCGACCTTGTCCGCGCGCCACTTCTCGGCGTCGGTGGTCACGTCGGGAGCGTCGGGCACGGGGGGTGCGGTCTCGGGTTCGATGACCTTGTCCGCGCGCCACTTCTCGGCGTCGGTGGTCACGTCGGGGGCGTCGGGCACGCGGGGTGCGGTCTCGGGCTCGGTGACCTTGTCCGCGCGCCACTTCTCGGCGTCGGTGGTCACGTCGGGGGCGTCGGGCACGCCAGGCGCGGATGCCGGTTCGGCCACCTGATCGGCGGTCCACCTCTCGGCATCGGTCGAGACGTCACCGTGCCCTTCCAGATGCTTGTGCGCCACGATGGAGACCTCCGTCCTGTCGGTTCTGATGTGCGGTTCGCACGCTCTTGGCCGTGCTTATCGACGCTACACCGGCTCGCTCGAGCCCGCGCAGCGAGGGGTCGTACGTGCCCAGGCGCGGTGCGGCACGGGTCGGTTCACGTGGAGCGTGTCGGGGGTCGGCGGCATGATGGGGCGGTGACCCCGAAGCCCCGTGCAGACGAGACCGCGACCGGCGACGTGGCAGCTCGGCGTCGCTGGTCCGAGCTCGTCGACGAGATCACCGACCACCAGTTCGCCTACTACGTGCGCGACAGCCCGACGGTGAGCGACGGCGAGTACGACGCGCTGGTCGCCGAGCTCGGGGCGATCGAGGACGCGCATCCCGAGCTGCGGACGCCCGACTCACCCACCCAGCGCGTCGGCGGGACGTTCTCGACCGAGTTCACCGCGGTCGACCACGTCGAACGGATGCTCTCCCTGGACAACGCGTTCACCGCGGACGACGTCGCCGCATGGGCCGAGCGGGTCCACCGCGACGTCGGTGACTCCGAGGTGCACTACCTGTGCGAGCTCAAGATCGACGGTCTCGCGATCGCCCTGCTCTACGAGAACGGTCGGCTCGTCCGCGCCGCGACCCGGGGGGACGGGCGTACGGGTGAGGACGTCACCCTCAACGTACGGACGATCGAGACGATCCCGGAGACGTTGGCCGGAGACCCGGCGACGCACCCCGAGCTCATCGAGATCCGCGGTGAGGTGTTCCTTCCCGTCGGTCCGTTCGAGGAGCTCAACGCCGCCCAGGTGGCGGCCGGGAAGGCGCCCTTCGCAAACCCCCGCAACGCGGCAGCCGGGTCGCTGCGTCAGAAGGACCCCCGGGTGACGGCGTCGCGGCCGCTCCGGATGTACGCGCACGGGATCGGTGCGCTGCGGCCGGGCGCTCGCGACGGCGCCGTGACGGGCGGTGAGCTCACTCGCCAGTCGCAGGCCTACGAGCTCCTCGCCGGTTGGGGTGTCCCGGTCTCCGGGCACACCCGGGTGGTCGCGGGACTCCCCGGCGTGCAGGAGATGATCCGCCACTTCGGCGAGCATCGGCATGACGTCGAGCACGAGATCGACGGGATCGTCGTCAAGGTCGACGAGATCGCGCTGCAGCGTCGTCTGGGTGCGACGAGCCGGGCCCCGCGCTGGGCGATCGCCTACAAGTACCCGCCGGAGGAGGTCAACACCCGCCTGCTCGACATCCGCGTCAACGTGGGACGCACCGGGCGCGTGACCCCGTACGGCGTGATGGAGCCGGTGCTCGTCTCCGGGTCCACGGTGGAGATGGCGACCCTGCACAACGCGAGCGAGGTGCGACGCAAGGGTGTGCTGATCGGGGACACGGTCGTGCTCCGCAAGGCCGGCGACGTCATCCCCGAGATCCTCGGTCCCGTGGTCGAGCTGCGCGCGGGGCGCGAGGCGGAGCTGCGTGAGTTCGTGATGCCGACCCGGTGCCCGTCGTGCGGGACGCCGCTCGCGCCGGCGAAGGAGGGGGACGTCGACATCCGCTGCCCGAATGCGCGGCGCTGTCCGTCCCAGCTGCGCGAACGCCTGTTCAGCCTGGCGTCACGGGGCGGTCTCGACGTCGAGGCCATGGGCTGGGAGGCGTCGATCGCCCTCGTCGACCCGGAGCTGAACCGGCCCGACGACGCCGCGGGTGAGCGCCAGACGCCCGTGCTCGAGAACGAGGGCGGTCTGTTCGACCTCAGACCGGAGGACCTCGCAGACGTCCGCGTCTGGCGCGAGAAGAAGAAGGCAGGGATCGGGACCGGGCTGTGGGAGCAGGTGCCGTTCTTCTTCACCCGCGCGACCGCCGCGAAGCCGTCCGTGCCGACGGCGACGACGGTGAAGCTGTTCGAGCAGCTCCAGCTCGCGCGATCGCGTCCGCTGTGGCGCGTCCTGGTCGCGCTGTCGATCCGCCATGTCGGGCCCACCGCTGCGCGCGCCCTCGCGACCGAGTTCGGCAGTCTCGCGGCGATCCGTGACGCCGACGCCGAGGCGCTGGCCTCCGTCGACGGGGTCGGCCCGATCATCGCGGCCGCGGTGCGCGAGTGGTTCCACGGCGACGAGTCGGGGTGGCACACCGAGATCGTCGACCGATGGGCCGCGGCCGGTGTTCGCATGACCGACGAGCGTGACGAGTCCGTGCCTCGCACGCTGGAAGGGCTCACCGTGGTCGTGACCGGTTCGCTCGACGGATTCTCGCGTGACGGCGCGAAGGAGGCGATCCTCGCGCGAGGAGGACGTGCGGCCGGCAGCGTGTCGAAGAAGACGGACTTCGTGGTCGTCGGCGAGAACGCCGGCTCCAAGGAGGCGAAGGCGCGCGAGCTCGGCCTCCGCGTGCTCTCCGAGGCGGAGTTCGTGACGCTCCTCGACGACGGCCCCGGAGGCCTCATCGCATGAGCGTGCGTGGCCGCCGACGCCCCGACCTCGATACTGGTCCGATGGACAGCCTCGCCCGGTCGATCGTGACGTACGCCCCAGGGCCTCGTGACGCTCCCGTGGTGGTGCGGACGGCCGCGACCGACTCCGAGATCGCAGCGGCCGGGGCGCTCACCGCCGAGGCGTACCACGCGGACCGCCTGATCAACGACGACGACGAGTACGCGGACGAGCTCCGCGACGCCTCCCGTCGCGCGCGCGAGGCGACGCTGCTCGTCGCGGCGCTCCCTGGTGACGACGAGGACGTCGTCGTCGGCACGATCACGCTCGCACCGGCGGGCTCGTCGTACGCGGAGGTGGCCAGACCTGGTGAGGTCGAGCTGCGGATGCTCGGGGTCGCGCCCGAGGCCCGGCGGCGCGGCATCGCCGAGGCGTTGATGCGGGCGAGCATGCGCGCGACGGTCGCGCTCGGCGCCGGCGCCGCGGTCCTGTCGACGCTCGACACGATGACCACCGCTCAGCGCCTCTACGACCGGCTGGGGTTCCGGCGAGAGCCGGATCGCGACTGGGGTCATGAGGGAGTGGGCCTGCGGGTGTACTCGTGGCACGTCCCGCCTGCTCCGGGAGTGCGCATCGAGACCTCCACCTGGCGGCCTGTCGAGGTCCGCGACGTCGACGGCTGGCAGGTCGGGTTGTCGAGCGGGTTCACGCGTCGGGCCAACAGCGCGGTGCCCGTCCTCGGGTCTGCGATGCGGGAGACGCCGCTCGAGGCCGCGCTCGACGCCGTCGAGACGTGCTACCGCGAGGCAGGACTGGCCTCGGTCGTCCGGGTCGGTCACTCGTCCGAGGATGATGCGCTCGACGGCATTCTCGCCGCACGGGGATACACGGTCGCGTCGCGGACGTGGGTCATGGTGCTCGACCTCCCGACGGCGGCGGTGACGGTCCGTCCGGGCTCGGCGACCCCAGACGTCGCACGGACGTCAGACTCCGTGATGACGTCAGACAGGCCCGTGACCTCCGACATCCCCGTGAGCCCAGACGGCCCCGTGACCTCCGCCAGCACCGCGATCGACGGCGGCGACGTCGTCCGCAGCTGGGACGGCGAAGACGAGCGCGGGCTCGGCGTGGCCGACGCCGGCGCAGGCGACCACCGGTCGGCCCCGGGTCGCGCGGCCGCCGCGGCGCGCGGTCTTCGGGTCACGCTCGCGACCGAGCCCGACGCTGAATGGCTCGCGTGCTGGCTCTCCGTCAAGGCGGGAGCTGGCGAGCCGGATGTCTCGGTCGCACGGGCCGTGGTGACCGGGTCGCCGGCGCTGTATCTGTCCGCGCGGGACCGGGACGGCGTCGTGGGCGTTCTCCGGTCGGCCTCGGCGGACGACTGGGTGGGCCTGTCCTGCCTGGCGGTGTCGATGCGTGCCCGCGGCCACGGGCTCGCGCGCATGTTGACCGCGGTCGCGCTCGAGACCGCGACCGGTCGAGGCGCACACCACGCGTTCCTGCAGGTCGAGGACGAGAACTCGGCCGCGTGGCGGCTCTACGAGTCGCTCGGGTTCGTCCCGGCCGAGCGGTACCACTATCGGGAGCGGTGACGAGGGGCGCGAGAGCGCGACGTCGCCACCGCTCGGTCGGCGGCCGATACTGGGGGAATGATCTCCGCTGAGCTCGCCACCGCCCTTCAGCTCGCCGGCGTTCGGTGGCGTCCCCAGCCCGGCGACCGCTTCGCGATACCGCAGCCCGGGCTGCACGGTCAGGTCTTCACGATCAGCGACATGGTCGTCGAGCCGCACGAGTACCCCACCGGGACGGTGCTCGGGTTCAACGGGACGACGGAGTGGGCCCTCGACTCGGTCGACCAGGAGCAGGCGGTGTGGCTGCCGCGCGAGGACCAGCTGCGCGAGCTCCTGGGCGCCACGTTCCGTCGCCTCGAGCGCGCGGATGACGGCTACCGTGTCGTGGTCATCGGTGCCGAGGCCGGTGTCGAGCGGATTCACACGGCAGCGTCGGCGGCGGAGGCGTACGGTCTGGCGCTGCTGGACCTCGTCGGCCGGGCGACGGACGTCCTCCACCCCTGACCTCGACGCGGCCGCGCAGGCCGGATTCGCCGCGCGGTGCACCCTCTAGACTCGTGGCCATGTCCACCCTCTCCCGCGACGAGGTCGCGCGTGTGGCGGCGCTGGCCCGGATCGACCTGACCCCCGACGAGCTGGACCGGCTCGCGGGGGAGCTCGACGTCATCGTCGAGTCGGTCGCACGGGTCAGCGAGGTCGCCACCCCCGACGTCCCGGCGACCAGCCACCCGCTGCCCCTGACGAACGTGTTCCGTGCGGACGTGCCGGAGCCCTCGCTGCCGATCGCCGACGTGCTCCGCAGCGCCCCGGCGAGCGAGGACGGCAAGTTCCTCGTCCCGCAGATCCTCGGGGAGGAGTGATGGCAGACGTGACGAGGCTGAGCGCGGCCGAGCTCGCGGACGCCCTCGGCGCTCGCGAGCTCTCCAGCGTCGAGGCGACCCAGGCGCACCTCGACCGGATGGCCGCCGTGGAGCCCGCCGTCCACGCGTTCCTCCACGTGAACGCCGAGGACGCCCTGGCCACCGCGCGCGGCGTCGACGCGCGGCGCGCCGCCGGGGAGCAGGTGCATCGCCTCGCCGGTGTCCCGATCGCGGTCAAGGACGTCGTGGTCACGAAGGACATGCCGACGACGGCCGGCTCGCGAATCCTCGAGGGCTGGATCCCGCCGTACGACGCGACCCTCGTGACGCGACTGCGGCAGGCCGGCCTGCCGATCCTCGGCAAGACCAACATGGACGAGTTCGCCATGGGGTCCAGCACGGAGCACTCGGCGTACGGGAACACCCACAACCCGTGGGACCTGGACCGCATCCCCGGTGGTTCGGGTGGTGGGTCCGCCGCCGCCGTCGCCGCTTTCGAGGCTCCGCTGGCGATCGGCACCGATACCGGCGGGTCCATCCGGCAGCCCGCCGCCGTCACCGGCACCGTCGGCGTCAAGCCGACCTACGGCGGAGTGTCGCGGTACGGGCTGATCGCTCTCGCATCGTCTCTCGACCAGGCCGGGCCGGTCACCCGCACCGTGCTGGACTCCGCACTGCTGCATGAGCTCATCGGTGGACACGACCCGCGCGACTCGACGTCGATCGACGAGCCGCTGCCGGGTCTGGTCGACGCCGCGCTCCGTGGCGCCACGGGCGACCTGACCGGCGTGCGCGTCGGCGTCGTCACCGAGCTCGACGGCGAGGGGTACCAGCCGGGGGTGCGCGCGCGATTCGGCGAGGCCCTCGCGCTGCTCGAGCAGGCCGGCGCGGAGATCGTCCAGGTCTCGTGCCCGCACTTCGAGTACGCCCTCGGCGCGTACTACCTCATCCTGCCGAGCGAGGCGTCGAGCAACCTGGCGAAGTTCGACGGCATGCGGTTCGGTCTCCGGGTCGAGCCCGCCGACGGCCCCGTCACGGCCGAGCGGGTGATGGCGGCGACTCGCGGCGCCGGGTTCGGTCCCGAGGTCAAGCGGCGGATCATCCTGGGGACCTACGCACTGTCCGCCGGGTACTACGACGCGTACTACGGCTCGGCGCAGAAGGTGCGGACGTTGATCCAGCGCGACTTCGCGGCCGCGTTCACGCACGCGGACGTCCTCGTCTCGCCGACCGCGCCGACCACGGCGTTCCGGCTCGGTGAGAAGCTCGACGACCCGCTCGCGATGTACCTCAACGACGTCGCGACGATCCCGGCGAACCTGGCGGGCGTGCCCGGCATGTCGCTGCCGTCCGGGCTGTCCGACGACGGCCTCCCGGTGGGCTTCCAGATCCTCGCCCCCGCCAAGGCCGACGACCGGCTCTACCGGGTGGGCGCCGCCCTCGAGGCGATGCTCGAGTCCGTCTGGAGCGGGCACATCCTCGATCGTGCCCCTGAGCTGGAGGTAGGCAAGTGAGCAGCCCGACGGTCGACCTGATCGAGTACGACGACGCCGTCGCGCGGTTCGACCCGGTGATCGGCATCGAGGTCCACGTCGAGCTCGGCACGCGGACCAAGATGTTCTGCCCCGCGGAGGCCGTCTTCGGCGAGGAGCCCAACACCGCGGTCTCGCCGGTCTCTCTCGGGCTCCCCGGCGCGCTCCCGGTGGTGAACGGCACGGCCGTCGAGTACGCGATCCGCATCGGTCTGGCGCTGAACTGCTCGATCGCCGAGACCTGCCGGTTCGCCCGGAAGAACTACTTCTACCCGGACGTCCCGAAGAACTTCCAGACGTCGCAGTACGACGAGCCGATCGCGTTCGACGGCTACCTGGACGTCGAGCTCGGCGACGGCACGATCTTCCGTGTCGAGATCGAGCGCGCGCACATGGAGGAGGACGCCGGGAAGAACACGCACGTCGGCGGCGCGACGGGACGGATCCACGGTGCCGAGTACTCGCTCGTGGACTACAACCGTGCCGGGATCCCGCTCGTCGAGATCGTCACGAGGCCGATCACGGGGGCCGGTGCCCGCGCCCCGGAGGTCGCTCGCGCGTACGTGCAGACCCTGCGCGACATCTTCCGCACCCTCGGCGTCTCGGAGGCCCGCATGGAGCGCGGCAACGTCCGGGCGGACGTCAACCTCTCGCTGCGCGACACCCCGGAGTCACCGCTCGGCACCCGCACCGAGACGAAGAACGTCAACTCGTTCCGGTCGGTCGAGCGCGCCGTGCGCTACGAGGTGTCGCGGCAGGCCGCGATCCTCGCCGCCGGCGGCACGATCACGCAGGAGACACGGCACTGGCACGAGGACACCGGGACCACGACCGCGGGCCGGGTGAAGTCGGACGCCGAGGACTACCGGTACTTCCCGGAGCCCGACCTGGTCCCGGTCGCCCCGAGCCGCGCGTGGGTCGAGGAGATTCGTTCCGGGCTCCCGGAGATGCCGGTCGCGCGACGCAACCGGCTGCAGTCGGTCTGGGGCTACGCGGACGCGGAGATGCGCGACGTCGTCAACGCCGGTGCGATCGACCTGATCGAGGCCACGGTCGCTGCCGGCACCGCACCGGCGGCCGCCCGCAAGTGGTGGATGGGCGAGCTGGCGCGGAGCGCCAAGACCGATCAGGTCGAGCTCGAGGACCTCCGGGTGACCCCGGCGCAGATCGCTGAGCTCCAGGGGCTCGTGGACTCCGGTCGCCTCAACGACAAGCTCGCCCGTCAGGTCCTCGAGGGGGTGCTGGCCGGCGAGGGGTCGCCGGGGCAGGTCGTCGTCGCCCGGGGGCTGGAGGTCGTCTCCGACGACGGTGCGCTGCTCGCGGCGATCGACGCCGCGCTCGCTGCGCAGCCCGATGTGGTGGCGAAGGTCCGGTCGGGCAACCTGGGACCGGTAGGTGCGATCATCGGGGCGGTGATGAAGGCGACGAAGGGCCAGGCGGACGCAGGTCGCGTGCGCGCTCTCGTCGTCGAGCGGATCGGGACCGACGGCTGACGACCGAGCTCGAGGACCGACCCCGACCAAGGAGCCTGATGGAGAAGCCGACGCTGCAGGGTGAGCTGATCCGGTTGCGGCCGATCGGCCCCGGGGACGTCGAGGCGGTCTGGGACCTCGTGAGCGACCCCGAGAGTGCGCGCCTGACGGGTCGCACCGAGGTCTACACGCGGGAGATGGTCGCCGAGCGATGCGCGACGATCGCCGACCGACCTGGTCGTATCGACCTCGCGGTCACCACGACGGGCTCGGACGAGATGCTCGGGGAGATGGTGCTCAAGCACATCGACCTCCGGTCGGGCACCGCTGACCTGCGACTCGTCATGCGCCCCGCGCACCGCGGCCGTGGTCTGGGCACCGAGGCGATCGGTCTGGTCCTCGACATGGCGTTCGAGGGGCTCGGTCTGCACCGTGTCGGGCTGACCGTGCTGAGCACGAACACGCGAGCCCTGGCGCTCTACGAAGGGCTGGGCTTCCAGACCGAAGGTCGGCTGCGCGAAGCGTTCCGGGACGGCGAGCGTCGGTGCGACGGCATCGTCATGGGTCTGCTGGCCGAGGAGTACCGACGGTGACCGGGGTGCGTCTCCCGAGGGTGCTGACGGTCCCGGACGCGGCGATCGGCGGCGATCTGCGCCTGCCCGACGGGGTGCGGCTCGTCGAGTGGTCGATGACCCAGGACCTGCCGGCCGACGTCGCGCTGGAGGTCGACGCGGTCGTCGTCCCGCACTACGTCAGCGGAGAGATGCTCGCGCGGCTCCGCCCGCTCGCACGGTTGTCGCTCGTGCAGCTTCCGAGCGCGGGCTACGAGCACGCCGTCCGTCATCTGCCCCCGGGGGTGACGCTGTGCAACGGGCGCGGTGTCCACGACGACGAGACGGCCGAGCTCGCGATCGGGCTCGTGCTCGCCTCGCTTCGCGACCTCGCCGAGTACGTCCGGCTGCAGGGCGCCGGCGTCTGGTCACCGCACCGGAGCACGTCCCTGGCGGATCGCCGCGTGATGGTGGTCGGCGCCGGCTCGATCGGGCAGGCGATCGCGGCGCGCCTGCGTCCGTTCGCGGTGGACGTCGTGCGGGTCGCGCGGAGCGCTCGCGACGACCTCGACGGTCATGTGCACGGCGCCGACGAGCTCGCTGAGCTGCTGCCGACGGTCGATGTCGTCGTCCTCATCACGCCGTTGACCGCCGACACCACGCACCTCGTGGATGCCGCATTCCTGGCGCGGATGCGCGACGGCTCGCTGCTGGTGAACGTGTCTCGCGGCAAGGTCGTGGACACCGACGCCCTGGTGGCCGAGGTCCGCTCCGGTCGTCTCCGGGCGGCCCTGGACGTCGTGGACCCCGAGCCGTTGCCGCACGACCACCCGCTGTGGGTGGCACCGGGCGTGATCCTCACGCCGCACGTCGGCGGCAACACGACTGCGACGCACGTGCGGTTCGTGGCGCTCGTCCAGCGTCAGCTGGACCGACTCGCGGCGGGGGAGCCGTTGCTGAACGTCGTCGCGCCGGGCTGAGCCGGCCGCGGCACGGCCGGCGCCGCTGGGTGGAACGGCGCCGCTGGGTGGAATGGCGCCGCTGGGGTCAGACGGCGCGGCAGGAGCCCCGTTCGACGAGCGCCGTGGGCAGTCGTCGATGCTTCGCCTGGACCTCGGTCCGGTTGATCAGGTCGATCAGCAGCTTCATCGCCTCGAAACCCATCTGCTGGATGGGCTGGCTGATCGTGGTGAGCGGGGGGGACGTGAGTGCCGACTCCGGCACGTTGTCGAAGCCGATGACGGACACGTCGTCGGGCACGCCGAGGCCGAGGGAACGCGCGACATCCACGGTGCGGATCGCGGAGATGTCGTTCGCGGCGAAGATCGCGGTCGGTCGGTCCGGCATCGTGAGCAGCTCGCGTGCCGGCTGGTCGGCCGTCTCCTCGCGATAGCCGGCCACGCGGATCAGGTCGGGGTTGACGTCGATCCCCGCCGCGCGGAGGGCCCGTCGGTAGCCCTCCTCGCGAAGCCGCGCCGACTCGAGGTCGGGGCGTCCGCCGAGGAAACCGATCCGGACGTGCCCGAGGCTGATCAGGTACTCGGTCGCCGTGATCGCTCCCGCGAGGTTGTCGGAGTCGACGGTCGGCAGCTCGCTCGGTCCCGTGTGCGGGTCCACGGCGACCACCGGGATCGTGTACTCGCCGTCGACGACGGTCGGCGTCACGAGGATCGCGCCGTCGATCAGCGTGCCGCTCAGCCGGGACAGGTAGCGACGCTCCCAGCCGGCGTTCCCGCCGGCTCTGCCGCCGCCCGAGTACGCGAGCAGCTCGTACCCGCTCCCGCCGATGGCCTTGGAGAGGCCTTTGAGGAGCTCGGTGCTGAACGGCTCGAACTCGGCCACCAGGATCCCGATGACGTGCGTGCGGTGGGATCGGAGGCTACGGGCGACGAGGCTCGACTCGTAGCCGAGCCGGTCGATGACCTTCTGGACGTGAGCGGCGGTCGAGACGGAGACCCCGTACCGCTGGTTCAGGACCTTGGAGACGGTCGCGACCGAGACGCCCGCCTCACGGGCGACGTCGCTGATGGTCACGCTCTGCGGGGGAGCCATGGGGAGACTCTACCGGTGTGATAAACGATATCGATAACGATTGAGTCCCGACGTCGGGCGGCGGGGTCGCCGAACAACCGCTGGCCGGCTCGGGCGAGTTCGCCGCTCGCGAACCGCAATCCTGGTCGCGCGACGCTCGCGGGCTGAACGCCATCCTAGACTCGCGATCATGAGCACATCCCAGCGGTCGGACCCGGTCGACATCAAGCCCCGCAGCCGCCAGGTCACCGACGGCGTCGAGGCCACGGCCTCGCGGGGGATGCTCCGCGCGGTCGGGCTCGGCGACGAGGACTTCGCCAAACCGCAGATCGGCGTCGCAAGCTCGTGGAACGAGATCACGCCCTGCAACCTCTCCCTCGACCGGCTCGCGAAGGCGGCCAAGAACGGCGTGCACGCCGCCGGCGGCTACCCGCTCGAGTTCGGCACGATCTCGGTCTCCGACGGCATCTCGATGGGGCACGAGGGGATGCACTTCTCCCTCGTGTCGCGGGACATCATCGCGGACAGCGTCGAGACGGTCATGATGGCGGAGCGGCTCGACGGCTCGGTGCTGCTCGCGGGATGTGACAAGTCGCTCCCGGGCATGCTCATGGCGGCGGCCCGCCTCGACCTCGCCTCGGTGTTCCTCTACGCCGGTTCGACCATGCCGGGATTCGTCACGCTCGAGGACGGCACCGAGAAGCAGGTCACGATCATCGACGCGTTCGAAGGCGTCGGCGCCTGCGCGCGCGGACTGATGAGCACCGAGGACCTGGGCCGTATCGAGCGCGCGATCTGCCCGGGCGAGGGCGCCTGCGGTGGGATGTACACCGCGAACACGATGGCCTCGGTCGCGGAGGCGATCGGGATGTCGCTGCCGGGCTCCGCGGCGCCGCCGTCGGCCGACCGCCGTCGGGACACGTTCGCCGTGCGTTCGGGCGAGGCCGTGGTGAACCTGCTCCGGCTGGGCATCACCGCGCGGCAGATCATGACCAAGGAGGCGTTCGAGAACGCCATCTCGGTCGTGATGGCGTTCGGAGGGTCGACGAACGCGGTGCTGCACCTGCTCGCGATCGCGCACGAGGCCGAGGTCGACCTCACCCTCGACGACTTCACCCGCGTCGCGGCGAGGGTTCCCCACCTCGGTGACCTCAAGCCGTTCGGCCGGTACGTCATGAACGACGTCGACCGGATCGGGGGTGTGCCCGTCGTCATGAAGGCACTGCTCGACGCAGGGCTGCTGCACGGCGACTGCCTCACGGTGACGGGCCGGACCGTCGCGGAGAACCTTGCGGAGATCGACCCACCCGACCCGGACGGCAAGATCCTGCGTGCCCTCGACGACCCGATCCACCGGACGGGAGGGATCACGATCCTCAGAGGCTCGCTCGCGCCGGACGGCGCGGTGGTGAAGTCCGCGGGGTTCGACTCGGACGTGTTCGAGGGCACCGCGCGGGTGTTCGAGCGCGAGCGTGCCGCACTCGACGCGCTCGAGGACGGCACGATCGTCGCCGGCGACGCCGTCGTCATCCGCTACGAGGGTCCGAAGGGCGGTCCGGGCATGCGCGAGATGCTCGCGATCACCGGGGCGATCAAGGGCGCCGGCCTCGGCAAGGACGTGCTGCTCCTCACGGACGGGCGCTTCTCGGGCGGGACCACCGGCTTGTGCGTCGGCCACGTCGCCCCCGAGGCGGTCGACGCAGGGCCGATCGCGTTCGTCCGCGACGGTGACCGCATCCGGCTGAACATGGCGGATGCGACTCTCGACCTGCTGGTCGACCCGGCCGAGCTCGAGGCGCGCCAGGTCGGCTGGACCCCGCTCCCCAGTGCGTACGCACGCGGCGTGCTCGCGAAGTACGTGAAGCTCGTGCAGTCGGCGAGCACGGGCGCCGTGCTGCTCTGACGAGCCGGCGCCCGTCGTCGACCGGGCGCACCCAGGCACTGTGACCGACCCGGACGGCCTCGGGAAGGGCGGTGCGCGCGAAAGATAGGGCATCCTCCCGATGCCCTGGGCGGTCCTCAGATTCCACGATGGAGGACATCGACCAGGGAGCAGCGCGGAGGGAACGATCATGCACACCGCAACGGACTACACGGAGATCACGGCGCGCGTGTACCGGGTCGAGGAGGCCGAGCGCTCGCTCGCCCGCCGCGTGCGCGTCGACCCGCAGGCTGTCGTCGCGTCGCGCAACAGGGTCCTCGAGCTGGCGCGACGGCTCGTTCGAGGGTCGCGGCAGGGTCGCGGCGAGCTGGTGACCTCGCGCGACCTCGGTGCATGCGCACCGCGGCACGGCCTCGCGTCGCAGTGAGCCCACGGGAGCTGCCGGGCGCGACTGGACCGGGCGCTGTCGGAGGACCGTGCCACGATGTCGAGGTGAGCAGCCCGACGACGAGCCCGACGATGGTCGGCCGAGAGGCCGACCTCGCGAGGTTGCGCACGCTTCTCGCGGAGGCCACGCACGGGAACCCGCAGGCGGTCGCGTTGGGTGGTGAGGCCGGGATAGGGAAGTCCCGGCTGGTGCACGAGTTCGTCCGGCATGCGCGTGCCACGGCGACCGTCCTCACCGGGCAGTGTGTCGACCTCGGGGGCGCGGGCACGCCGTTCGCCCCGATCGTGAGCGTGCTCCGTGGTCTCGTGGAGAGCGTCGGCGCCGAGACGCTGCTCGAGGCGGCCGGTCCCGGCGGGGAGTCGCTCCGGGTGCTGCTGCCCGAGCTCGGACCGCTCCCGCCGCACGAGGCCGGCGATCTCAACCGGTTGCACGAGGCTGTCGCGACGGCTCTGGAGGCCATCTCGCGGCGGACACCGCTCGTCGTCGTGATCGAGGACCTCCAGTGGGCGGACGACGCGACGCTGCGCGTGCTGCAGTTCGTGCTTCGGACCATGGTCGGCGCGTGCGTCATGACTCTGCTCAGCTATCGCAGCGACGACATCCCCCGCGGTCACCCGCTGACCGCCTTCCTGACCGGTCTTGAGCGCAGTCGTCGGATCCACCGCGTCGAGCTCGAACGCCTCACCCGGGAGGAGGTGCGTCGTCTCGCGGCGATCATCCTCGATCAGGAGCCCGACGTCTCGGTGGTCGACCGCGTGTGCGAGCGGAGCGACGGCGTGCCGTTCTTCGTCGAGGAGCTGCTCGGCCTCGAGGAGACCTGTCGAGGGGACGCGCTCCCGGACACGCTCCGCGAGCTGTTGCTCGCGCGGTACGAGCGCTTGGCCGAGCCGACGCAACGGGTCTTGCGGCTCATCGCGGTCGGCGGGGTGCGGGTGCGTCACGACCTCCTGGCGGCCGTCTTCAGCGGCACGGCGGACGAGCTCGAGGTCGCCGCGCGAGAAGCCGTCGGCGCTCACGTCATCGTCGTCGACGAGCAGAGCTATGCGTTCCGGCACGCCCTCGTCCGGGAGGCCGTCAGCGGCGACCTCCTGCCTGGTGAGCGTGCGCGGTTCCATACCCGCTTCGCCGAGGAGCTCGAGTCCTGCGGATCGGGAGCCGGTCTCGAGGCGGAGATCGCGTACCACTGGCAGTCCGCGCACCGTGTCGGCAAGGCGTTCCCGGCGACCCTCGCCGCGATGGCCGAGGCGGTGCCTCGCTTCGCCTACCGCACGGCAGCGCAGATGGGGGAGAGTGCGCTGGAGATGTGGGACGACCTGCCGGACGCCGAGGCGATCGCCGGTCGGACCCGGTCGGCCCTGCTCGCCGAGACCGCGACGTACCTGCGGAATGCCGGAGAGGGCGAACGTGCGCTCGCGATGGTCGAGCTGGCGGTCGCCGCCTGCCCGCCGGTGGACGTCGTCGCGCGAGCGCATCTGCTGCGGTCGAAGGCGAGCTATCTTGCGGCCATCGGGCGACCGGGTTCGATCCCCCTGCTCGAGGAGGCCCTCGCGCTGCTGCCGGACGGGATCGCCGGGCCGTCGAGGGCGAAGATCCTCAGCTCCCTCGCGGCGCGTCTCATGATCGAGGCTCGACTGGACGAGGCGATCACGGTCGCGCGCGCTGCTCTCACGGAGTCGCAGGTGGTCGGGTCGAACCGGCACGCATCCGTCGCTGCGAACATGCTCGGGATCTCGCGGGTCCAGGTGGGGGAGCTGGCCGAAGGCCTGGCCGACCTGGACCACGCGCGCGTGCTGGCTCGGGGCGACCGCAGCGCGATGCTGCGGTACCTCGTGAACACCTCCGACCTGATGCACCTCCTGGGAAGGCATGACGAGGCGCTGCGGATCGCCGAGGAGGGCATCGTGAGCGCGCGTGAGTACGGGGTCGAGCGCACGTCCGGGGTGATCCTGGTCTCCAACGCCGTCGATCCGCTTCTCGCTCTCGGGCAGTGGGACCGCGCGGACGAGCTGATCAGCCGCATGCTCGCCTTCGAAGCGCCTCTGGCCTTTCGTCTGTACCTGCGTCTCGCTCGCATCTGGTTGACGCTGTGGCGCGGCGACGTGGCGCGCGCGGACGCTCTGTACCGGGAGACGAGAACGTCCATGGCGACCTTGGCAGGCGTCGAGATGCAGTCGCGCCTCGGCGTCGCGAGGGTGGCGGGTCAGCTCGCGATGGCACGAGGCGACGCGGCTGAGGCGTGGTCCCACGTCGAGGTGCTGCTGTCGCAGCGGCAGACCCTGCCGGGGCACGACCTTCCGCTGCTCGCGCTCGGCGCCCGGGCGCTCACCGCGCTCCGATGCTCCGCGGCACAGGGTGTCGACGCGGTCGAGCTCTCCGCGCGAGAGGTTCGGCTTCGCGCGGTGCTCGACCGCGACGGGTACTGGCCCACAGCGCCGATCTGGACCGCGCTCGTCGACGCGGAGCTCGCCGGCGCGGGCACTGATGTCGATGCGTGGATCCTCGCCGTCAAGGCGGTTCAGGCACCGCAGGCTCAGGCGTACCTCCGTCCGTACTCTCTCTTTCGGCTCGCTCAGGCGCGACTCGCGACCACGGATCGGCTCGGGGCGCTCCGCGACCTCCGTTCCGCGGTGCAGCAGGCAGACGCGATCGGCGCGGGTCTGGTACGGGGGTGGTCGGTGCAGGTGGCTGAGCGAGCCGGCCTCGTGCTCGACCCCCACGCCGGTGAGCATGCCGCGCACGAGTCCGTGCTGACCGCCCGCGAGAGGCAGGTGCTCGAGCTGATCGGGCAGGGGCTGTCGAACCGGCAGATCGGCGAGAAGCTCTTCATCAGTGCGAAGACCGCGAGCGTGCACGTGTCGGCGATCCTCCGGAAGCTCGGTGCCGCGTCTCGGACGGAGGCGGCATACCTGGGGCGCCAGCGACATCGCCCCGAGGAGCTCCCAGATGACCGACCCTGACGCGCCGTGGTGGATCGATGCCGTCGTCTACCAGGTCTACCCCCGCAGCTTCGCCGACTCGGACGGCGACGGGATCGGTGACCTGCGCGGGATCGCGAGTCATCTCGACCACCTCGAGATGCTCGGCGTGGACGTCATCTGGCTGTCGCCCGTCTACCGGTCGCCGCACGACGACAACGGGTACGACATCAGCGACTACCGCGAGATCGATCCGACGTTCGGGACGATCGAGGACTTCGACGCTCTGCTCGCGGACGTTCACGCGCGCGGGATGAAGCTGGTCATGGACCTCGTCGTGAACCACACCTCGGACGAGCACCCGTGGTTCGTCGAGTCGCGGTCCTCGACCGACAACCCGAAGCGGGACTGGTACTGGTGGCGACCAGCACGGGGCGGGAAGACGGCGGGGGAGCCCGGAGCCGAGCCGACCAACTGGGGCTCCTTCTTCTCGGGACCGGCCTGGCAGCTCGACGAGCGGACCGGCGAGTACTACCTGCACCTGTTCTCGCGCAAGCAGCCGGATCTCAACTGGGAGAAC
>JAJYCD010000027.1 GCA_021778635.1 Actinomycetes bacterium | reverse complement strand
CGCGGTGCCGTGCGGGGGCTGCGCCGGTGCTGCGCGGGCGGGCTTGCCGCGCGACGGCCGAAGCCCGTGCCGCGCCGCCGGGCGATCCCGGCACGGCGCGCGGGGGCGACGTGGAATCATGGGCGCCATGGCGATTCGAGACATCAGAACAGTCGGAGATCCCGTGCTCCGGACCCCGTGCGATCCGATCACCACGATCGATGCACGCGTCCGCTCCCTGGTGACCGACCTGGTGGACACGGTCGACATGGAAGGCCGAGCGGGGCTCGCCGCGAACCAGATCGGGGTGGGGCTCCGGGCGTTCTCCTGGAACATCGACGACGAGGTCGGCTACGTGCTCAACCCGACCATCGTCGAGCTCTCCGAGGACTACCAGGACGGCGACGAGGGCTGCCTGTCGGTGCCGGGCCTCTGGTACCCGACCAAGCGCGCCTGGTACGCGCGCGTCGTCGGGACGGACCTCGACGGCAACGAGGTGGTCCTCGAGGGCACCGAGCTGATGGCTCGCGCACTCCAGCACGAGGTCGACCACCTGGACGGGATGCTCTACCTCGACCGTCTCGAGCGCTCGGTCCGCAAGAAGGCCATGCGGGCCGTCCGCGAACAGCTCTGACCGTCCCGGGCGCTCGCCGGTCACGGATCGGCGAGCGCGCTGGCCGCACGAGCGAGACATGGTGCATGCTGTTCCCAGCACGCCACGCAATCCGTGCCACCTCCCGTCAGGGATGAGGTCGTTGGGGAAGACGAACCTCGACCCGTCAGGAGGGACGACATGGCTGGTGCCATCACCCGTGGCGTACTTTTCGTGCACTCGGCACCCCGCGCGCTGTGCCCCCACCTCGAGTGGGCGGCGGGCGGGGTCCTCGGCGCGCGCCTCAGCCTGGACTGGACGGAGCAGCCTGCGTCGCCAGGCCTGTACCGCGCCGAGTACTCGTGGCAAGGGCCGCAGGGGACCGGCGCGCGCCTCACCTCAGGCCTGCGCGGGTGGGCCCACCTTCGCTACGAGGTCACCGAGGAGGCCAGCCACGGCGCCGACGGCGCACGGTGGAGCCACACGCCCGAGCTCGGCATCTTCCACGCCGTCACCGACGTGCACGGCAACGTGATGATCCCGGAGGATCGGATCCGCGCGGCGATCGAGCACTCCGACGACCCTCGGACCATGCGCGCCGAGCTCGACCTGGCGCTCGGCCAGGCCTGGGACGACGAGCTCGAGCCCTTCCGCTACGCGGGCGCCGGCGCCCCGGTGCGGTGGTTGCACCGGGTCGGCTGATCCGGCCCGGTGCCGGCGCCGTCAGGCGCTCGCCACCACCAGGGCGACGTTGTGCCCACCGAACCCGAACGAGTTGTTGATCGCGGCGATCTGACCGTCCGGGAGCGCGCGCGGGACGTCGCGCACGAGGTCCAGCACGAGCTCGGGGTCCGGCTCGCTGACGTTGATCGTCGGCGGAGCGCTGCGGTCCATCAGCGCGAGCACGGTGAAGATCGTCTCGAGCGCACCGGCCCCGCCGAGCAGGTGACCCGTCATCGACTTCGTCGCCGAGAGCGCGACCCGGTCGGCGTCGGCGCCCAGGACCTCGCGAACGCCGCGCGCCTCGATGAGGTCACCGACCACCGTCGAGGTCGCGTGCGCGTTCACGTGCACGATGTCGGCGGTGCTGAGACCGGCGTCGGCGAGGGCGGCGCGCATCGCCGAGACCTGGCCCCGGCCCGACGGCTCCGGTGACGTGATGTGGTACCCGTCCGAGCTCAGGCCGACACCGACGAGGCGCGCGAGGACGGTTGCCCCGCGGGCCTCGGCATGATCGGCGCTCTCCAGGATCACGATCCCGGCGCCCTCGCCGAGGACGAACCCGTCCCGCTGCACGTCGTACGGTCGGGACGCGCCGGCGGGGTCGTCGTTGCGCGTCGAGAGGGTGCGTGACGCCGCGAACGCGGCGAGGGGCATGGGGTGGATCGCCGCCTCGGTGCCGCCGGCGACGACGACGTCGGCGCGGCCGGTGCGGATCATCTCGCACGCGTAGCCGATCGCCTCAGCTCCGGAGGCGCACGCGGACACGAGCGCATGAGCGCCGGCGCGCGCACCGAACTCGAGCTCGACGTACGCGGCCGGCGAGTTCGGCATGAGCATCGGGACGGTCATCGGCAGGACCCGACGTGCTCCCTTCTCCCGCATGGTGTCCCACGCGTCGAGGGTCGTCCAGATGCCACCGATCCCCGAGGACACGACGGCACCGAGACGCTCGGGAGCGACCTCGGGGTTGCCGGCGTGCGCCCATGCCTCGCGAGCCGCGATGATGGCGTACTGCGCCGACGGGTCCATCCGCTTGGTCTCCGGGCGCGGCAGGACGTCCGCCGCGGGAACCTTCAGCTGGGCCGCGAACGAGACCGCGATCCCGTAGGTCTCGGCCCAGTCGTTCGGCAACGTCCTGGCACCTGACTCGCCGGCGAGTGCGGCGCGCCAGGTGCTCGCCACGTCGCCCCCGAGCGGAGTCGTGGCGCCGAGGCCGGTGATCACTACATCGGGCACGCTGCTCATGGCTGCTCCTTGCGGGCGGGCGGTGTCGGGGGCACGGTGCGGTCTCAGCCGAGACGGCACCGCACCCCCGACCGTCGAATACCTGTCGGTGTGGTGCTGGTCAGCCCTGCGCGCCGACGATGAAGGAGACGGCGTCGCCGACGGTCGCGAGGTTCTTGACCTCGTCGTCGGGGATCCGGACGTCGAACTTCTCCTCCGCGAGGGTCACGATCGTCATCATCGACAGCGAGTCGATGTCGAGGTCGTCGGTGAAGGACTTCTCGGGCAGGACGGAGTCGGCGGGAAGGCCGGTCTCCTCGCTGACGATCTCGACCAGCCCGGCCAGGATCTCCTGCTCGGTGTACGCCATCGTTGTCTCCTTGGTGTCGGTACTACGCGGTGTCCCCGCGGTCGGTGCTGCGGGCGGAACGGCCTGCTGGCCGCCCCGACGGTGCCATCCGGCGGTGGTGCTCGGTGCCGGCCGGAGTCGATTGTCCTCGATCGCCGGGCCCCGTCCCGGCAACGGCGCGTCCCCCTACGGGAGGACGACGACCTGTGCGGCGTAGACGAGCCCCGCGCCGAAACCGATCTGCAGTGCCAGCGCACCGCTGGAGACCTGTCCCTCGCGGAGAAGTCGTTCGGTCGCCAACGGGATCGACGCGGCCGAGGTGTTGCCCGTGTCGGCGATGTCCCTGGCGACCACGACGGTGTCCGGGAGCTTGAGCTGCTTGATCATCTGGTCGATGATCCGCATGTTCGCCTGGTGCGGGATGAAGACGTCGATGTCGTCCGGCCCGACGCCGGCGGCCTCCATCGCCTGCTGGGCGACGGGTGCCATCTTCCATACCGCCCACTTGTAGACGCTCGGTCCCTCCTGGCGCAGCGTCGGCCAGCCGGCACCCGAGTCGCGCATGTCGAGCCAGGAGTGCGTCTGCCGGATCGACTGGGCCTGCGAGCCGTCGGAGCCCCAGACCGTCGGGCCGATGCCCGGGAAGTCCGACGGGCCGATCACGACGGCCCCGGCGCCGTCGCCGAGCAGGAACGAGATCGACCGGTCGGTCGGGTCGACGAACTCGCTCATCTTCTCGGCGCCGATGACCAGGACGTTGCGGGCGGCGCCGGCGCGGACGAGAGCGTCCGCCTGTCCGATCCCGTAGCAGTACCCCGCGCAGGCGGCCGAGATGTCGTACGCCGCCGCCGGCGTCGCACCGATCCGGTCCGCGAGGATCGCCGCACCCGACGGTGTCTGGTGGAAGTACGTCACGGTCGAGAGGATCACGGCGTCGATGTCCGAGCCGGTGAGCCCGGCGTCCTCCAGCGCCGCACGCGCGGCGCCCTCGGCGAGGTCGAGGACGTCGGTGTCCGCGCCGGCGCGTCGGCGGGTGATGATCCCGGTCCGTTGCCGGATCCACTCGTCCGACGAGTCGATCGGCCCGACGAGCTCGTCGTTGGTGACGGTGATCTCGCCGCGTACCCCGCCCAGCCCGAGGATGCGGGTGTGGGCCGGGCCGGACGACTGGGTGAGGGTCGGTCGCGTCACGAGGGGGTCTCCTGGGTGCTGGGGCGTCCGCCGGTTGTCACGCCGGAGTGTCGGCGGACGAGGTCGCGGGCGGCGTCGAGGTCGGCCGGCGTCTTGACCGCGACCGTCTCCACGCCTGGCAGGGTACGCCGCGCCAACCCGACGAGCACACCGGCGGGGGCGAGCTCGACCGCCCCGGTGACGCCGAGAGCGAGGAGCGTCTGCTGGCACAGGTCCCAGCGCACCGGTGCGACGACCTGGGCCACCAGTCGTTCGAGGACGCGGGTGCCGACGCCGTGACCGGCGTCCGCATCGAGGTCCGCGTAGGCGCGGCCGTCCGCGTTCGAGAGCAGGGTCAGGTCGGGGTCGTGCGGCGCGACGCGCGCGGCGACCGGACCGAGACGCTCGGCAGCGGACCGCATGTACGACGTGTGGAAGGCGCCGGCGACCTGCAGCGGGATGACACGCGCCCGGTCCGGCGGCGTCGCGGCCAGCAGGGCCAGTCCGTCGAGGGACCCGGCGGCGACGACCTGACCGGCGCCGTTGACGTTCGCGGGCACGAGCCCGGCCGCCGCGATCGCGGCGAGGACCTCGGCCGGGTCGCCGCCGACGACGGCGCTCATGCCGGTCGGGGTCTCTGCTGCCGCGTCGGCCATGAACGACGCCCGGGCGGAGACGAGGGACACCGCCTCGACGTCGTCGAGGACGCCGGCGACGGCGGCGGCGCTGAACTCGCCGACCGAGTGTCCCGCCGTGACGTCGACCACCTCACGGGCGGCACGGCCGTCGAGCACCGCTCCGAGAGCGAGGAGCGACGCCGAGACGATCAACGGCTGCGCCACCGCGGTGTCGCGGATCGTGTCCGCGTCGGAGAGCGTGCCGTGGGTGCGCAGGTCGACGCCGGAGGCGGCCGCGAGGGCCGCGAGCCGCTCGTCCGCGCCGGGGAGATCGAGCCACGGGCTCAGGAACCCCGGGGTCTGTGAGCCCTGACCCGGGCAGAGGATGGCGAGCACCCCCCCACTGTGTCGAACCGCTGGCTCGGGCCGCGGTCACGGCGCGCACCAAGGATCACCGAACCGGTTGTCGAGTACCTACAAGTGGGGTCCAGGTCAGGTGGTTCCGGTCCCGTCGAGTCGTCCGAGCGCGAGCGCGGTCTGGAGGACGTAGGCCTCGCGCGGGTCGAGCGGGTCCCAGCCCGTGACGTCCGCGACGCGCCGGAGGCGGTAGCGCACCGTGTTGGGGTGCACGTACAAGGTGCGGGCCGCGCCCTCGAGCGACCTGCCCCCACCGAGGTAGGTCGACAGCGTCTCGAGCAGCGAGCCGGTGCTGGCGAGCAGCGGACGGTACGCCTGCTCGACGAGCTGGCGCCGCGCGGTCGTGTCGCCGGTGAGCACGCGCTCCGGTAGAAGCTCGTCCGCCTGGACGGGTCGGGGTGCCTGTGCCCAGGCGGGCGCGGCGCGGAGTCCTGCGAGAGCCGCCTGCGCCGACGCCGCCGAGTCGGCGAGGTCGTGCGCCTGCGGGCCGATCACGACGGGACCGGGCCCGAACCGGGGGAGGAGCGACGTCGCTGCGGCGCGGAGATCGCCGTCGCCACCGAGGAAGACGATGAGCCGGTCACCCTGGATGCCGACGAGGGCATCGTCGGCCGCTCGCCGGGTGGCACGGCGGAGGTCCGCCGCACGCATGTCGTCGAGCGGGGACACCGTCGTGCCGACCATGACGAGGGTCGAACCCCGTCCGCTCCAGCCGAGGGCCGACACCCGGGAGCGCAGCGACTGGTCCGCGTCGCCCCGCACGAGGGCGTCGACGACGAGCGCCTCGAGCCGAGCGTCCCACGCGCCGCGGACCTCGGCAGCCCGCGCGTACACCTCGGCTGCCGAGAAGGCCACCTCGCGCGAGTAGCGGAGGACGGCCTCGCGCACCTCGCGCTCGCCGCCGGGCTCAGCGAGCTCGTCCGAGTGCGTCTCGACGACGTTCACGATCACCCGCACCAGCTGGAGCGTGTGCTGGAGCGAGATCGAGCGGGTGAGCTCGGGAGGAGCCGCGGAGAAGATGTCGCCGACCCCGTGCGGTGGTGACGCCGGGTCCGAGAACCACCCGATGAAGGCGGCGATGCCGGCCTGGGCGACGAGCCCGACCCACGAGCGGTCCTCGGCTGGGAGGGTGCGGTACCACGCGAGGTCCTCGTCGAGACGGCGCATCGCCGATGCGGCGAGCAGGCCGCTCGCGTCGCGGACGCGGCGGAGCGTGTCGGCCTCGGTGCTCGTCGATTGCTCCCGCATGCCCCGAGCATACGGTCCGCATTTGTCGGTAGTCGACAAACGCGTGCATCGCCGTGAGGACCCCGACGGCGAGTCAGCAGGGCCGAGGGACGAGTCGACGGCGGCTTCGACCGGTACGTCGACGCCCTCTCCGTTATGGTTCCCTCATGGCTCTTCTGCCCCGGCTTCGACAGCTCATGCGACGCCCGTCGTCGGCGTCGAAGGTCGGTGCGCGTCGCCCCACCAAGGCGGCACGGCGCGGAGACACCCTCCACGAGGACGCGCTGAGGTCCATGCTCGGAGACGATCCGAACAACGTGCGCGCGTTCCAGGCGCTTGCCGAGATCGTCCGGCGACGGGCGGTCAGCCAGGTCTCCGACGGCGACCCGCTCACCGCCCCGGCCGACGAGACGGAGGCGCGACGGGCGGCTGACCTCGCCGTCTGGTCGCTCGCGGAGGAGCTCGCCGGCAATCCGAGGGCGTGGTACCCGCTGATCGAGCTCGCACGTCTCTCGGTCGGTGACGACCACGAGGGGACGCTGCGTCGACTGGCCACCGCGGCCGAGCGTGACCCGTCCGGCGCGGCGCTCGCCGAGGGCCTGGCGGTCCTCCGGGACGCCGAGCTCCCGGGAGAGGCGCTCGGGCTCGGCATCGGGCACTGGCGTCCGCGCGAGCACACGCCCGAGGTCGCTCGGCAGATGGTCCTGGCGGCGCTCGAGGCCGAGCGTCCGCTCGAGGCCAAGCAGCACCTCCGGGCCTTCGAGGACCACACCGACGCGCGGAAGACCGCGTCCCTGCGTGCCGAGCTCGCCCGCATGATCGACGAGGCGTGACGGCGGCTCGGACACCGATCCGAGGGCTCGGGGCACGACCCCCGTCCGCAGCTCGCCTGGCTCGGCCGGCGTGACGAACGCGCCCGACGCAACGAACGGGCCCCACCGAGGGGCCCGTTCGTCATCGGCGAGGCGTGATCAGGAGTCCCCGCCCGCGTTGCCCGACGTGCCTGCCGTCACGTCGTGCAGGCGGTACTGCTCGATCGCGCGCGCCGGTGCGTCCGCCGCCACCTTGCCGTCGCGCGCGAGCTGCTGGAGCACCCGGACCACGACCGACGGCCCGTCGATCTTGAAGTGTCGCCGCGCCGCCGGCCGCGTGTCGGAGAATCCGAACCCGTCGGTCCCGAGTGTCGAGAAGCTCCCCGGGACCCACTGACGCACCTGGTCGGGGACGAGGTGGTCGAAGTCCGTCGTCGCCACGAACGGGCCCTCGGCTCCGGTCAGCTTGGCCGTGAGGTAGGCCTCGCGCGGTTCCTGCTCGGGGTGCAGGAACGCCTGGCGCTCTGCCGCGAGACCGTCGCGACGCAGCTCGTTCCAGCTCGTGACGCTCCAGACGGCAGCGCGGACGCCCCAGTCCCGGGCGAGGAGCTCGCGCGCCTCCAGCGCCCACAGGATCGCGACGCCGGACGCGAGGATCTGGGCCCGTGGCCCGTCGCCCTCGACCGGAGCGATGAGGTGGATGCCGCGAAGGATGCCCTCGACGTCCACGTCCGCGGGCTCGGCCGGCTGCTGCATCGGCTCGTTGTAGACGGTCAGGTAGTAGATGACGTTCGGGTCGCGCCCGTCGTCCCCGTACATCCGCTGGAGGCCGTCGCGCACGATGTGCCGGATCTCGTACCCGTAGGCGGGGTCGTAGTGCACGACGTGCGGCATCGTGCCTGCCAGCAGCGGCGAGTGACCGTCGGCGTGCTGCAGCCCCTCGCCGGTCAGCGTGGTGCGACCTGCGGTCGCCCCGACGAGGAATCCTCGCGCCATCTGGTCGCCGGCCGCCCAGAACTGGTCGCCCGTCCGCTGGAACCCGAACATCGAGTAGTAGAAGTAGAACGGGATCAGCGGTTGGCCGTGCGTCGCGTAGGACGTCCCGACCGCCTGGAACGCGGCAGCGGAACCGGCCTCGTTGATGCCGGTGTGCATGATCTGACCGACCTCGGACTCCTTGTAGCTGAGGATGAGGTCGCGGTCGACAGCGAGGTAGTGCTGGCCGAGGGTGTTGAAGATCTTGGCGGTCGGGAAGATCGCGTCGAGACCGAAGGTCCGGGCCTCGTCCGGGATGATCGGCACGATCCGCGAGCCGATCGCCTTGTCCTTGACCAGGTCCTTGAAGAGCTGGACCAGCGCCATCGTGGTGGCGACCTCCTGCTGACCCGATCCCTTGGCCAGGCGTGCATACGCCTCCTCGCCGGGGAGCTGGAGCGGCTCGTAGGTCGCCCGGCGCTCCGGGACGAATCCCCCGAGCGCACGTCGACGGTCGAGCATGTACTGGATCGCCGGGTCGTCGGGTCCCGGGTGGTAGTACGGCGGGAGATACGGTTCGGCGTCGATCTGCTCGTCCGTGATCGGGATGTGGAGCTCGTCACGGAGCGCCTTGAGGTCGTCGCCCTTGAGCTTCTTCATCTGGTGGGTCGCGTTGCGACCTGCGAAACCGGACCCCAGGCCGTAACCCTTGATCGTGTGCGCCAGGATCACCGTCGGCTGTCCCGTGTGCGCGCTCGCCGCCGCGTAGGCCGCGTACAGCTTCCGGTAGTCGTGACCGCCGCGCTTGAGCGCCCAGATCTCGTCGTCGGTCATCTTCTCGACGAGGGCCTTGGTGCGGGGGTCCCGGCCGAAGAAGTGCTCGCGCACGAACGCGCCGTCGTTCGCCTTGAAGGTCTGGTAGTCACCGTCCGGCGTGGTGTTCATGAGGTTGACCAGGGCGCGGTCCTTGTCCGCGTTGAGCAGGACGTCCCACTCGCGACCCCAGATCACCTTGATGACGTTCCAGCCCGCACCGCGGAACTGGGCCTCGAGCTCCTGGATGATCTTGCCGTTCCCGCGGACCGGGCCGTCGAGGCGCTGCAGGTTGCAGTTCACGACGAACGTCAGGTTGTCCAGACCCTGCTGCCCGGCGAGCTGCAGCATCCCGCGGCTCTCCGGCTCGTCCATCTCGCCGTCACCGAGGAAGGCCCACACGTTCTGCTGGCTCGTGTCCTTGATGCCGCGCAGGTGCAGGTAGCGGTTGGTCCACGCCTGGTAGATGGCCGATGCGGGCCCGAGGCCCATCGAGACGGTCGGGAACTCCCAGAGGCCGGGCGCGAGCCGCGGGTGCGGGTATGACGGAAGGCCGCCGCCGGGGTGCGAGAGCTCCTGGCGGAACCCGTCGAGCTGGTGCGCGCTGAGGCGTCCCTCGAGGAAGGCTCGCGCGTACACGCCGGGGGAGGCGTGCCCCTGGAAGTAGACCTGGTCGCCACCGCCCGGGTGGTCCTTGCCACGGAAGAAGTGGTTGAGCCCGACCTCGTAGAGCGTCGCGACCGAGGCGTAGGACGAGATGTGGCCGCCGACGCCGATCCCCGGCCGCTGCGCACGCGTCACCATGACCGCGGAGTTCCAGCGGATCCAGGAACGGTAGCGACGTTCGATGACCTCGTCACCGGGGAAGTACGGCTCGTCGTGCACGCCGATCGTGTTCACGTACGGGGTGGTGAGCGACGTCGGGATGGCGACGTTCCGCTCCCGGGCCCGCTTGAGCAGGTTGAGCAGGACGTAGCGTGCCCGCGGCCCGCCCTTCTCGTCGATCAGGCCGTCGAGCGACTCGACCCATTCACCGGTCTCGACCGGGTCGATGTCCGGGACCTGGCTCAGCAGGCCGTTGATGAGCGGCCCTCTCTCGTCAGTCGAAGCCACCTGCGCTCCTCGCCTTTCCTCCGCAGCGTTGGGCCGGTCGGCCACGATGCTGTCGTCAACCCGAACCGTGGCAGCCTGCACCGACGGCTTCGGTCGTCGGCCCATTGTCGGACCTCTCTGGGCCGAAAGTCACACCGAGAGAGGCAGGCACGACGTGACGTCCGCGACAATGGCGGCGGCGACCCGCTTGCGACGCCGACACCGAGACCTCTTGTCAGACCAGGGTCGGGTGCGGTGGGCTAGCGTGTGCCAACAGACAGCAGAGCCGCCGGTGCCGACACGTCGCCACGAGGCAGCTCGATCCGTGACTCGAAAGGAACAGGTCGCAACGTGGTATCCACCTCGGGCCCGGAGGCCGACTCGGCCGCCGCTCGCCTCGGGCTCGCCCCGGGCCAGGTCGTCCAGGAGTTCGGCTGGGCAGACGACGTCGACGACTCGCTGCGGGTCAGCATCGAGACCACCACGGGGAACGAGCTCGTCGACGAGGACTACGACGACGTCACGGACGTCGTGCTGGTGTGGTGGCGCGAGGACGACGGCGACCTCACCGACGCTCTCGTCGACGCGCTCACGGTGCTCGAGGACGGCGGTGTGGTCTGGGTCCTGACGCCCAAGCAGGGCAGGCCGGGCCACGTGGGCCACAGCGACATCGAGGAGGCGGCCACGACGGCGGGTCTCCACGCCACGAGCACGTTCGTGATCGCCGAGGGGTGGTCCGCGACCCGTCTCGGCACGCGGGCGCGCGGCCGTTGACCGGCGCCGGGGAGCAGGTCGTGGTGCAGGTCGGTGACCTGGCACCGGACTTCACGCTCAACGACACGCACGGCAGCCCGGTCAGCCTGAGCGCGCTCCGCGGCACGCCCGTGGTCGTGGTGTTCGTGCCGTTCGCGTTCTCGGGCACGTGCACCGGCGAGCTGTGCGAGCTGCGGGACAACATCGCCGTGTTCGACGAGGCGGGGGTGCGACTCCTCGTGATCTCGTGCGACTCGATGTTCGCGCTCCGTGCCTGGGCGGAGCAGGAACGCTACGCGTTCGACCTGCTCACGGACTTCTGGCCGCACGGCGCCGTCGCCCGCGCGTACGGGGTCTTCGCCGAGGACTCCGGCCTCGCCGTCCGGGGAAGCTTCCTGATCGATGCGGCCGGGGTCGTCCGGTGGTCGGTCGTCAACCCGCGTGGCCGGGCCCGGGATCTGTCGGGCTATCTCGAGGCACTCGCCTCGCTGTGACGGGGCGCTCGACCGGTAGGCTGGGCCACCGTCGCAGGGGCCTGTAGCTCAGTTGGTCAGAGCGCCGCGCTTACACCGCGGAGGTCGCCGGTTCGAGACCGGCCGGGCCCACGCTCCAGGATCCGCCGCAGGCGTCGTCTCCGGCGCATCTCGGCACACCGACATCCCGAAGGAGTCCCCGTGCGCGCCACCGTCATCCACGGTCCGTTCGACGTCCGTCTCGAGACCGTGCCGGACCCGACGATCGTGCTCCCGACGGACGCCGTCGTGCGCGTCGTCGCCTCGTGCGTGTGCGGTTCCGACCTCTGGGCGTACCGCGGTGTCCGACCGACGGCCCAGCCCCACCGGATCGGGCACGAGTTCGTCGGCGTCGTCGAGGAGGTCGGTTCGCAGGTGCGGACGCTGCGGCCCGGGCAGTTCGTCATCGCGCCCTTCTCGATCTGCGACAACACCTGCCCGCACTGCCGCAACGGCGTGCAGACGTCCTGCACGCAGCTCGCGTGGTGGGGCGAGCCGGACCACGACGGGGTGCCGAGCGACGCGGGCCAGGGCGAGCGCGTCCGGGTCCCGCTCGCGGACGGCACGCTCGTCGCGACACCGGAGCACCCGGGGGAGGCGCTTCTGCCGAGCGTCCTCGCGCTGACCGACGTGATGGGCACCGGGCACCACGCCGCCCGGTCCGCGGGTGTCGGGCCGGGCTCGACCGTCGCCGTCATCGGTGACGGTGCCGTCGGCCTCTGTGCGGTGCTCGCGGCACGGCGGCTCGGTGCCGAGCGCATCGTCGCCATGTCGCGGCACGCGAGTCGCCAGGACCTCGCGGTGCGGTTCGGTGCGACCGACGTCGTCGCCGAGCGGGGTGCGGAGGGCGTCGCGCACGTGCGGGACCTGCTCGGCGGTCTCGGGGTCGACGCCGCGCTCGAGTGCGTGGGGACCAAGGAGTCGATGCAGCAGGCGCTCGACTCCGCGCGACCCGGTGGGATGGTCGGCTTCGTCGGGGTGCCCGCCGGTGGTCCGGAGCTCCCGGTCCAGCAGATGTTCTCGTCGAACGTCGGGGTCCGCGGGGGCGTCGCGTCGGTGCGCTCGTACATCCCGGAGCTGCTCGAGGACGTGTGGTCGGGTGCGATCGAGCCGGGCCTCGTGTTCGACCTCGCGCTTCCGCTCGACCAGGTGGCCGAGGCCTATGCGGCGATGGACGAGCGGCGCGCGATCAAGTCGATGCTGCTGCCTGCGGTGGACTGACGGCGCCGTCCCTCGCCACCCGCGGCCGGTAGCGTGCCGTCTGTGAACGATCAGCAGACCGGCACCTCGACCCTCGCCGACGTCGTCAGGATCCTCGAGGCGCTCTTCCCGCCCGGCGCCGCCGAGTCGTGGGACGCGGTCGGCACCGTCTGCGGCGACCCGCGACAGCCCGTCGAACGGGTCATGTTCGCGGTCGACCCGACGGCCGAGGTCGTCGAGGAGGCGGTGTCCTGGGGTGCCGACCTCCTCGTCACCCACCATCCCCTCCTGCTTCGGCCGGTGCACTCGGTCGCCGCGACGACCTTCAAGGGCGCGATCGTGCACCGGCTGATCCGGGCCGGTGTCGCGCTGCACGTCGCGCACACCAACGCCGATGCGGCGAGCCGAGGCGTCGCGGACGCCCTGGCCGCGGCCATCGGGCTCGGCGACGTGGGTCCGCTCGTCCCGGCGCCGGCCGAGCCGCTCGACCAGGTCGTGGTGCTCGTCCCCGAGGCGTCGACGGAGGCGGTGATCGACGCCCTGGCGGCCGCGGGCGCCGGAGCGCTCGGCGAGTACAGCAGGTGTGCGTGGACCGTGACCGGCGAGGGCACGTTCACCCCGTCGGATCGGGCCGCACCGACGATCGGTTCCCCCGGACGTCGGGAGCACGTGCGCGAGTCGCGCGTCGAGATGGTCGCGCCGAGACGTCTGCGTCGTGACGTGCTGGCAGCTCTGCGCGTCGCCCACCCCTACGAGGAGCCGGCGTTCCAGGTCCTTGAGCTCGCCGGGTGGGACGCGGCGACGGGGCTCGGCCGCGTGGGCCGCCTGCCCGCGCCGATGACGCTCCGCGCGTTCGCCGAGACCGTGGCGAGGGTGCTGCCGTCGACCGAGCAGGGCGTCCGCGTCGCGGGCGAGCTCGAGGCCGAGGTGTCGCTCGTCGCGGTGCTGGGCGGGTCGGGCGACTCGTTGTTCGACGCGGTGCGGGCCTCGGGCGCTGACGTGTACCTGACGTCCGACCTCCGGCACCACCCCGTGTCCGAGCTGCGTGAGCGGGCGGAGTTCGAGGCGCTCAGCGGCATACGACGCCGTGCCACGCCCTACCTGGTCGACGTCCCGCACTTCGCGAGCGAGTGGCCGTGGCTCGAGGGAGCCGCGCGTGACCTGCGCGCCGCTCTCGCTCGCGGCGGCACTACGGTGGAGACCCGGGTCAGCACGCGTCGCACCGATCCGTGGACCGTGCGCCTCGCCTCGTCGGAAGGAACCACCCTGTGACCACCGCCCCCGCTGCCGACCAACGGCGACTTCTCGACCTCCAGGCGCTGGACACCCGTCTCGACCAGATCACGCACCGGAAGAAGACCCACCCGCTGCTCGCGCGACTGGGCGAGCTCGACAAGCAGGCCGGTGACCTCCACACCGCGCTGGTCACGTCGCAGACTGCGCGGGGGGACCTGCGCCGCGAGCTCGCCAAGTCGGAGGGCGACGTCGAGCAGGTCCGCAGCCGAGCCGCCCGGGACCAGGCTCGCCTCGACTCCGGCCAGGGCTCCCCGAAGGACCTCCAGGCCCTGACCCACGAGCTCGCCGCTCTCGCGAAGCGCCAGGGCGACCTCGAGGAGATCGAGCTCGAGATCATGGAGCGTCTCGAGGCCCACGAGTCCGCGGTCGCCGAGATCCAGCGTGCCTACGACGCGCTCGACGAGGCGCGGCGTGCCGTCGTCGCCGAGCGCGATGCGGCGTTCGCCGAGCTCGACGCCGAAGGCGCGCGCGTGCGGTCCGAGCGCGAGCAGATGGCGTCAGACGTCGAGCCCTCACTGCTCGCCCTCTACGAGAAGCTGCGCGCGCGCCTCGGCGGTTTCGCGGTCGCGCCGCTGCGGCACGGCCGCTCCGAGGCGAGCGGGCTGATGATCCCGGCGACCGAGCTCGCGCGGATCAAGGCGCTCCCTCCGGAGGAGATCGTCTACTGCGAGGACAGCGGTCGCATCCTCGTGCGCGCGGAGGACTCCTGGCTGTGAGTGGCGGCGGTCGGCGACTTGTCGTCGAGGCGGACGGCGGGTCGCGCGGCAACCCCGGTCCCGCGGGGTACGGCGCTCTCGTCCGGGACGCCGCAACCGGGCTCGTGCTCGCCGAACGTGCCGACTACCTCGGGGTCACGTCGAACAACGTGGCCGAGTACAACGGTCTCATCGCCGGTGTGACGGCCGCGCGCGAGATCGACCCGACGGCCTCGCTCGAGGTGCGCATGGACTCGCGTCTCGTGGTCGAGCAGATGACCGGTACCTGGCAGATCAAGCATGCGGACATGCGGCGGCTCGCCCAGCAGGCACGCGACGTGCTGGGCGACGCAGACGTGACCTACGTGTGGGTGCCGCGGGCCGAGAACTCCGCTGCGGACGCCCTCGCGAACGCGGCGATGGACCGCCGTGGATCGGTGCATCGGGACGCGGCGCCGGCGGAGCCCCGCGGCGTGCGCCCGCTCGAGCACCGACCCTCCGGCACGCCGATCCGCTTCGATGCGGACGAGCCCGTCACCGTCGTCCTGGTGCGGCACGGCGAGACACCGCTCACGGTGTCGAAGGCCTACTCGGGCTCCTCGGAGCCCGGACCGTCGCTCACCGCCCTCGGGCGCGCCCAGGCGGCGCGCGCTGCCGACCTCGTCTACCGAGTCGGCCGCGACCTGTGGGGCGACGTTCCGTACCCGTCTCAGCTGATCGCGTCGCCCATGGTCCGCACGCAGGAGACCGCGGCGATCATCGGTGCGCGGCTCGGTCTGGATGTCACGGCGGAGCCGCTCGTCGCGGAGTGCGACTTCGGGGAGTGGCAGGGTCTCACGGCTGCCGAGATCGAGGCGAGATGGCCGGGGGAGCTGCGTCGCTGGCACGAGGACGGCGCCGTGCGAGCGCCCGGGGGCGAGTCCATCGAGGACGTCGGGGCCCGGATGCGTGCGGGGCTCGCGGCGATCCGTGACGCCGGGGTCGACCGGACCGTCGTCGTGGTGAGCCACTCGGTGTCGGTCCGTGCGGCTGTCGGGGTCGCGATCGGGGCCCAGTCGTCCGCATGGGCGCGGATCCGGGTCGCGCCCGCATCGGTGAGCATCATCCGACTCTTCCCCGACGGCACCAGCGAGGTGTCGGTGGTCGGCTGCCCCAGCGAGACGTAGCCCCGTCAGCCCCGCACGACGAGGGTCAGGGTGCGCGGACCGCCGCGCGGCACCGCAGGTCCGAGCTCGACGTCGAGGAGCGGGCCCGCGGTGAGCTCCCTCGCTGCGACGAGCAGCTCGTCGGCGTCGGCGGGCACACGTGAGTCGCGTGTCAGAAGGTGACGGGTGAGCAGACCGCGAGCGTGCTTCGCGTGGTGCGAGACGACGCTGCGCGCACCGTCGAGCTCGCGGAGCACCCGGACGCTCACCCAGTCCGCCCCGCGAGCTGGGCGCCAGGCCGCGACGTACCCGGCCGAACGGCAGTCGACCACCACGCCCCCGCTCGCTGCGGCGTCGAGCACGGGTGCGAGAGCGACGCGCCAGGCGCGGGCGAGCGGGCCCACGCCGGGCAGGTCGACACCCATCGACAGGCGATAGGCAGGGATCGCGTCCTCGGGACCGACTGCTCCCCAGAGCGCCGACACGATCCGCACGTGCCGCGCTGCCCTCTCGCGCGCGCCGCCGGTCAGGTCGCCGAGACCTGCTGCGCCGTACAGCACCCCGCTGTAGACCGAAGCGGCGCGACCGGCCGGCGCGGCACGCAGGTGCACGTTGCGCTCGACGTCGGACACGGCGCCCGGTCCCACTCCGAGGACGGACGGGCCCTCCGGACGCCCGCTGGTGGCGATCAACGCGTCGAGCACCTGCCGGCGCGTCGCGGACAGCTCCGGCGCGGAGAGGATGCTCAGCTCGACGGGTCGTCCGGACGGAGGTGGGGTCTTGCCCTCGGACGGCGGGAGCAGGAGCAGCACAGAAGAACTCTAGGCGGTTGGCCGGGCCGGTCGGTGCGGGGACCTGGTGCGCTGCGAGCCGCTACGCTGGTCGAGCGGATGAGCTGGCCGGGCGACCGCGTGGGGCTCTCGAGCCTCCCGAGGAACGTCCGGGCTCCGTAGGGCAAGGTGGTGGGTAACACCCACCCGGGGTGACCCGCGGGACAGTGCCACAGAGAACAGACCGCCCCGTGCGGCCTTCGGGCTGGACGGGGTAAGGGTGAAACGGTGGTGTAAGAGACCACCAGCGTGCCGGGTGACCGGTGCGGCTCGGTAAACCCCACCTGGAGCAAGGTCAGACAGGGAGTGCTTGAGGGCGGCCCGCCCGAGCTCCCGGGTAGACCGCTGGAGGCGTGCGGCAACGTACGTCGTAGATGGATGGTCGCCACCTGCGCGGGGGTGACCGCGCGCAGGAACAGAACCCGGCGTACAGGCCAGCTCATCCGCCTTGTACAGCCGATGTCCTACGGCGCTGGGCGCCGGGGCAACGGCCTGTCGACCACGGCGACGCCGGCGTCCAGGTCGATCGCGAACGGCGGCGCCTCGGCGGGGGACTGGTGGATGTCGAGGCGCTCGCGCTCCTGCTCCGCGACGAGCGTGCGGTGCCCCGGCTGGAAGACGTCGATCAGCTCGCCGAGGGCGCCCGACCCCGCTGCGCCGAGAGGCCGGGCGCGACGAGAACGGTGCGACAGGTGGCCGCGCGCGTCAAGGGCAGCCACCACGCGGTCGATCGTGACCAGGAGCGCGGCGACCCCGCACAGGACGAGAACCAGCGGCCAACCCACGGTGTCAGTATGTGCGGCGGACCCGGGACGTCGCCAGGGCGCCGCGCGGCGAGCGGTGCCGGACGCCGCGGGGCGGCCGGGTACCGTCCGCACGACCGGAGCGAGCGTCGCCGGTGCCGGTGCCGGTGCCGGTGCCGGTGCCGGTGCCAGCGACCGAGGCCGGCGAGTGCGACCGGCGCCCCGACCTCAGTACCTTGACCTCAGCGCCCTGCTCGCAGCTCGAGGCGAGGATCGGTCGATCGCCGCCCGTCGACGAGGTCGGCGAGGTAGGCGCGGTCGGCCGCGAACCGACGAGCGAGCTCGGCCGCATCGCCGACGTGACCGTGCCCGGGAACGACGACGGTGACGTCGTGCAGGTGGGCCCCTTCCTCGATGAGGTCGAGTCCGGCGTCGTAGCTCGCGATCGCATCAGCGGCATCGACGTCGAGCAGGGGGATCTCGAGGTCCGAGAGCATGTCGCCGGCGAGCAGGGCGCGTGCGCCGGGCACCACGAGCGCCGCATGGCCACGGGAGTGCCCGTCGTGGCCCACCACCAGGACCTGCGGGCCGTCCCACGGCACCTCGGTCGCGCCGACGGGGAGAGGTGTGAGCCGGCTCAGGAGCATGAGGTCGTGACCCGGTGCGACGGTCTCGGCCTCGGCGGCTGCCGCGGGAAGCGCACCCGCGGCGAGCGCGGCGGTGCGCGCCGTCGACCATCGCGGGACGTCGCCGAGCGACGACGCCCACAGCAGGTGGTCCCAGTGCGCATGCGTGCTGAAACCGGCGACCACACGCCACCCGCGCTCGTGGACGGCGCGCGCGAGCGACTCGACCTCGGCGACGGTGATCCCCGGGTCGACCACCAGGCAGCGACCGTCCGAGGCAACCACGACGGTCGTCTGGCTCGTCCAGGTCTCCGCGACCGCCGTCCAGACCCCGGGGGCGACCTCGGTGAGCGGGCGTGCGTGCACCCCCGGCGCCGAGGTCATCGCGTCCGTACCGTCAGACCTCGGCGCGGGGCTCGGCCGGCACCGGGCCGGGACCCGCACCCTGCGCCGCGAGCGCGGCGGCTCCCACGATGCCGGCCGCGTTCCGGAGCTGTGCCGGCACGATCGGTGCCCGCAGGTGCAGGAGCGGGAGGAACTTCTCGTGGTTCTTGCTCACGCCGCCACCGACGACGATGAGGTCGGGCCACAGCAGGTCCTCGAGCACGCCGTAGTACCGCTGGAGCCGCTCGGCCCACTGCTCCCAGCTGAGGTTCTCGCGGTCGCGCACGGCGTCGGAGGCACGGGTCTCGGCGTCGACGCCGTCGATCATCAGGTGCCCGAGCTCGAAGTTCGGGACGAGCACGCCCGCCACGATCAGCGCGGTGCCGATCCCCGTACCGAGGGTCGTCATCAACGTGACGCCTCGTGTGCCGCGCGCCGCACCGTAGAGGACCTCGCCGTACCCGGCGGCGTCGGCGTCGTTGACGGCGACGACGGGGTGGCCGAGGGCATCGCTCAGCAGGAGCTCGATGTTCGTCCCGATCCAGGAGACGTCGACGTTGGCCGCGCTCCGGGCGACCCCGTGCTGCACGACGGCCGGGAAGGTCACCCCGACGGGCGTGCCTGCCGGCAGGTCGAAGGACTGCACGACCTGGGCGACCGTGCGGGCGACGGCGGCGGGGGTCGAGGGCTGTGGCGTCGGGATCCGGACCCGGTCGGCCACGAACTCGCCGGTCGTCAGGTCGACAGGGGCACCCTTGATGCCGCTCCCGCCGATGTCGATCCCGAGCGCGACGGGGGTCTTGTCGTGGTTGCTCATGGCAGCGTCAGGATCTCCGCTCCGGTGTCGGTGACGAGGAGGGTGTGCTCGAACTGCGCGCTGCGGCGGCCGTCCGCCGTCAGCACGGTCCAGTCGTCGTCCCACACGACCCAGTCCGGGGTGCCGAGGTTGAGCATCGGCTCGATGGTGAAGACCATGCCCGGTTCGATCACCGTGTCGTGCTCGGGAGCCGCGTCGTAGTGCGGGATCACGAGGCCGGTGTGGAAGGCCTCGCCCACGCCGTGTCCCGTGTAGTCGCGCACGACGCCGTAGCCGAACCGCTGGGCGTACTTCTCGATCACCCGGCCGATCACGTTGACCTGACGACCCGGCACGACGGCCTTGATCGCCCGGGCGAGCGACTCGCGGGTCCGTTCGATGAGCAGCGCGGACTCCTCGTCGATCTCGCCGACGGCGAACGTGGCGTTCGTGTCGCCGTGCACCCCGCCGATGTACGCGGTGACGTCGATGTTGACGATGTCGCCGTCGAGCAGCACGGTCGAGTCGGGGATGCCGTGACAGATGACCTCGTTGACCGAGGTGCACAGCGACTTGGGGAAGCCGCGGTAGCCGAGCGTTGACGGGTACGCGCCGTGGTCGACCATGAACTCGTGCCCGATCCGGTCGAGCTCGTCCGTCGTGACGCCGGGGACGACGTGCCGACCGACCTCCTCGCGCGCCTGCGCGGCGATCCGCGACGCGACGCGGATCCGCTCGACGGTCTCGGGATCGGGTGCGTTTCTCCCCGTGAACGGAGCCGGCCCCGGCCGACCCACGTACTCGGGTCGCGCGATGGCCGAGGGGACGCTCCGCCGCGGGCCGACGACGCCGGGAACCAGGGCGGGACGCGCCGCGTGAGTGGTCGACATAGGTGGCAGTCTACGGAGCGACGCGTCGTCTCCGCCGGGACGCCGCTCAAGGGCAACAGGAGATCACGTGACCACTCATCATGTGCCGGGTGACGAGCCCGAGTTCTACTACGACGTCAAGACGGGCGAGGTGCTCGAGGGCAAGACCATCGGCTGGCAGGACCGGATGGGTCCGTACGCGACGCGTGACGCGGCCGAGCACGCCCTGGAACGTGCGCGGGCGCGCACGCGGGCCTGGGACAAGGAGGATGCCGAGGACTGACCCGACGACCGGCCCGGCGGTGGTCGCGGCCGACCGCCGCCGTCAGGCGAGGACCGCCGGCCTCACGCGAGGAACGAGTGCTCGGCGTCCGGGAACGTCCCGGACCGGACGTCGTCCGCGTAGGCGCGCGCGGCATCGCCCAGCGCAGCACCGAGCTGCGCGTACTGCTTCGCGAACTTCGGCGACCAGGACCCCATGCCGGCCATGTCGAGCCACACGAGAACCTGACCGTCGCAGTGCGGGCCGGCGCCGATGCCGATCGTCGGGATCTGCAGGATCTCGGTGACCCGCTCGGCGAGGGGTGCCGGCACCATCTCCAGGACGATCGCGACCGCCCCCGCCTCCTGGAGCGCGAGCGCGTCCTCGCACAGCTTCTCGGCGGCGACGTCTCCACGACCCTGCACCCGCTTGCCGCCCAGGATGTTCTCCGACTGCGGTGTGAAGCCGAGGTGCCCGACGACGGGCATCCCGGCGTCGGTGAGGGCGCGCACCTGTGCGGCGACGCGGGCGCCGCCCTCGAACTTGACGGCGTGCGCCCCGGCCTCCTTGAACATCCGGACCGCGGTGGCGAGGGCCTGGGCCGGGGACGTCTCGTACGAGCCGAAGGGGAGATCGGCCACGACCATCGCGCGGTGCGTCGACCGAGCCACGGCCCGGACCGCCGGGATCAGCTCGTCGACCGTCACCGGGATCGTGGTCTCGTGGCCGAGCATCGTGTTGCCGATCGAGTCCCCGATGAGCAGCATGTCGATGCCGGCCTCGTCGAAGATCCGGGCCGTGGGTGCGTCGTAGGCGGTGAGCATCGTCAGCTTCTCGCCACGCTTCTTGGCCTCGCGCAGGTGCGGCACCCGGACCCGGGTCGCGGGACGTGGTGCTGGTGCGGTGTCGCTCATCGTTCCTGCTCTCTCGTGTGCCGGCCTGCGGGTCGGCCTGCGTGCCGTGCGGGTTCGTGCAGGTCTGTCGGGTGCAGCGTCGTCAGGGCTCGCGCCACCTCGTCGTGATCGGCAGGCGCCGGTCCCGGCCGAAGGCGAGCGCGGTGACCTTGGGCCCGGGTGGGTACTGCCGACGTTTCCACTCGGCGCGGTCGACCAGTGTCACGACCGTGTCGACGATCTCGGTGTCGAAGCCTCGCTCGAGCAGCTCCGCGCGGCCCTCGGCACTCTCCACATAGGCGTCGAGGACGGCGTCGAGCAGGTGGTACGCGGGGAGGCTGTCCTGGTCGACCTGGCCGGGGCGCAGCTCGGCCGACGGCGGCTTCGTGATCGAGCTCTCGGGGATCGGCGGGATCTCGCCGGCCTCGATCGCGGCGACGTTCCGCCAGCGTGAGAGCTCCCACACCCGGGACTTGTCGACGTCCTTCAACGGTGCGTAGCCGCCCACCGCGTCCCCGTAGATCGTGGAGTACCCGACCGCGAGCTCCGACTTGTTGCCGGTGGCGAGCACGAGGTGCCCCTCGGCGTTCGACAGCCCCATGAGGATCATGCCGCGCACCCGCGCCTGCAGGTTCTCGGCCGCGACCCCGTCGAGGTGCAGCTCGTGGTCGAAGGCCTCGACCATCGGCGTGATCGGCTGGACGCGGTAGTCCGCACCGATCCGCCGTGCGGTGTCGGCGGCGTCGTCCTTCGAGTGCTGGGACGAGTGGGGCGACGGCATCGACACCCCGACGACGTTGGCGCCTCCGATCGCATCGGCGGCGATCGCAGCGACGAGTGCCGAGTCGATCCCCCCGGACAGGCCGAGGGTCACGGAGCGGAACCCGTTCTTGCGGACATATCCCTCGAGGCCGGTGACCAGGGCCCGGTAGACCTCGGCATCGGGCTCGAGCGGAGTTGCGAGCGCCCCCGTCGGGCGCGCCCCGTCGTCCGGCAGGTCGCACACCAGCAGGTGCTCGACGAACTGCGGTGCGCGCGCGACGACATCCCCGGACGGGACGACGACGAACGAGCCGCCGTCGAAGACGAGGTCGTCCTGGCCGCCGGTCAGGTTGACGTACGCCACGGGCGCGTCGACCTCACGTGCCCGTCGTGCCGCCAGCTCGGTCCGCACGTGCCCCTTCCCCTCCTCGAAGGGCGAGCCGTTGGGGACCACGAGGAGGTCGAGGTCCATGTCCCGCATGACCGACACCGGCCCGCCGTCCTGCCAGATGTCCTCGCAGATCACCAGCCCGACGCGGCGCCCGCGCACGTCCACGACGCAGGGCGTGTCACCCGGGGTGAAGATCCGGAACTCGTCGAACACGCCGTAGTTCGGCAGGTGGTGCTTGTCGTAGCGCGCGATCACCGCGCCGCCCCTCAGGACGGCCGCCTGGTTCGTCGGACGTGCGGGCGCGCCCGGGTGCTCGCGATGCGTCCGGCTGCCGAGCGTACCCACCACGACGGTCAGGTCTGCCAGGCCCTCGGAGGCCAGCCGCGCGGCGAGGTCCTGCAGGACTCGCTCGGCCTCGCGTCGCACCGAGGCGCGCAGGGCGAGGTCCTCGATCGGGTAGCCCGTCAGCGTCATCTCGGGGAACACGACCACGTCCGCGCCCAGGTCCGCGGCGGTGCGCGACCACGTGAGGACGGCCTGCGAGTTCGACCGGAGGTCGCCGACGCACGTGTCGATCTGAGCCAGCGCGATGCGCAGAGTCGCCATGGCGGCAAGCGTAGGCGGTCACCTCGGACGACGTGGTGTCCACCAGCCGGACTGCCCTGCGCGTCCACCCGGACCTGGCGCCACGAGCGGCTCGACATCAGGCAGGATGGGGACCATGGACAGGCAGCAGGAGTTCGTGCTCCGTACGGTCGAAGAGCGAGACATCCGGTTCATCCGACTGTGGTTCACCGACGTGCTCGGCACGCTCAAGTCGGTGGCGATCGCGCCGGCCGAGCTCGAGTCCGCCTTCAGCGAGGGGATCGGGTTCGACGGCAGCTCGATCGAGGGCCTGACCCGGGTCTACGAGGCGGACATGATCGCCAAGCCGGACCCCACGACCTTCCAGGTGCTGCCCTGGCGCGGCGAGCACCACGGCACGGCGCGGATGTTCTGCGACATCGAGACGCCGGACGGCGAGCCGTCGATGGCGGACTCCCGCACCGTCCTCAAGCGCGCGCTGGCGAAGGGGAGCGAGCAGGGTTTCACCTTCTACACGCATCCCGAGGTCGAGTTCTACCTGTTCGAGAACCCGGCCGACCCGGAGCTCCCGCTCGTGCCGGTCGACACGGCCGGGTACTTCGACCACGTCCCGCGGGGGACCGCGCACGACTTCCGTCGCGCGGCGATCAGCATGCTCGAGTCGATGGGGATCTCCGTCGAGTTCTCGCACCACGAGGCGGGTCCGGGCCAGAACGAGATCGACCTGCGCTACGCGGACGCCCTGACGACCGCCGACAACATCATGACCTTCCGCACGGTCGTCAAGGAGGTCGCGCTCGAGCAGGGCGTGTTCGCCTCGTTCATGCCCAAGCCCATGGTCGACCACCCGGGGTCCGGGATGCACACGCACCTCTCGCTCTTCGAGGGGGACCGCAACGCGTTCCACGAGCCGGGTGCCCCGCTGGAGCTCTCGAAGGTGGCGCGCAGCTTCATCGCCGGTCTCCTGCACCACGCGGCGGAGATCACCGCCGTCACGAACCAGTTCGTGAACTCGTACAAGCGTCTCTGGGGCGGTGCCGAGGCGCCGAGCTTCGTCTGCTGGGGCCACAACAACAGGTCGGCCCTCGTGCGCGTCCCGATGTACAAGCCGGGCAAGGGCAACTCGAGCCGGATCGAGTACCGCGCTCTCGACTCCGCGGCGAACCCGTACCTCGCCTACGCCGTGCTGCTCGCTGCGGGACTCAAGGGCATCGAGCAGGGCTACGAGCTGCCGGAGGGCGCCGAGGACGACGTCTGGGAGCTCACCGACTCCGAGCGTCGTGCGCTCGGGATCGAACCGCTGCCGGACTCTCTCGACGGTGCGATCGCGGTCATGGAACGGTCCGAGCTCGTCGCCGAGACGCTCGGCGAGCACGTGTTCGACTACGTCCTGCGCAACAAGCGTCAGGAGTGGAACGAGTACCGGGGCCAGGTCACCCCGTACGAGCTGCGGCGGTTCCTCCGGGTCCTGTGACCACCGCCAGGACGGGGACCTGGGCCGGGCGACTCACCCGGCTCGGCTTCACCGACGCCCTCCGGGCGGAACGGATGCTGGGCGACCCTGCGCTCGTCGGCCTGCTGGGTGAGCTGCCCGAGCTCGAGGACGCCTCGGAGCGGGCGCGTGCGGACCTCGCGCCGGTCGACCGGGAGTGGGCGGACGGGTTGCTCGTCGCTCTCGCGGACGTCGCTGATCCGGATCTGGCCCTGCTGGCTCTCGCGAAGCTCGCAGGTGTGGTCCGGGACGACCGGGTCGGCGTGCTGACGTCGCTGCTGTCGACGGCCGGCCCGGCGCGGGACCGGCTCCTCGCCGTGGTCGGCGCGTCCGTGGCGCTCGGTGACAACCTGGCGGCGCACCCCGGCCATCTCGACGTGCTGGTCGACGACTCTCCCGGCACCGCGGTCTCCACGGCCGCTGTGCGCGCGGAGCTGCTGGTCGCCGTCGGTGCGGACCCGGATGCCGAGGTCCCCGTCGCCACGCTCGTCGGCGCGGCCGGCATCGACGCGATGCGGCGTGCCTACCAGCGTCGCCTGCTGGCGATCGCCGCGACCGACCTCACCGCCCCGGATCCGCTCGAGATCCTGCCGGCCGTCGCCGCGGCGCTCGCCGACCTCGCCTCGGCCGCCCTCGAGGCGGCGCTCGCGCTCGCGCGGGCCGACCTCGACGACCACGGAGCCGGTGTCCGCCTCGCGGTGATCGGGATGGGCAAGTGCGGAGGCCGAGAGCTCAACTACGTGAGCGACGTGGACGTGATCTACGTCGTCGAGCCGGACGGTGTCGACGAGGCTCATGCCATCGCGGTCGGGACCAAGCTCGCTGCCGGCCTCGCGCGCGCGTGCTCCACGGCGGCAGGTGAGCCGGCCCTCTGGCCGGTCGACGCGGCCCTGAGGCCGGAGGGGAAGAACGGGCCCCTGGTCCGGACCCTCTCGAGCCACACGGCCTACTACGAGCGGTGGGCTCGCACGTGGGAGTTCCAGGCCCTGCTCAAGGCGCGGCCGGTCGCCGGCGACCCGGCGCTCGGGCAGGCGTACGTGGACGCCCTGAACCCGATGGTCTGGGCGGCGGTCGGGCGAGAGAACTTCGTCGAGGACTCCCAGGCGATGCGGCGACGTGTCGAGGACAACGTCCCGGCGGCGGAGGCGGACCGCCAGCTCAAGCTGGGCAAGGGTGGGCTCCGCGACGTCGAGTTCACCGTCCAGCTGCTGCAGCTCGTGCACGGGCGCGCGGACGAGTCGATCCGGAGTCCCGGCACGCTCACGGCGCTCGCCGCGCTCTCCGCCGGCGGGTACGTCGGACGGTCGGACGCGGCCGAGCTCGCCCAGTGCTATCGCCTGCTGCGCTCCCTCGAGCACCGCATCCAGCTGTACCGGCTGCGCCGCACCCACCTGATGCCGTCGGCTCCGGCGGACCTGCGTCGGTTGGCGAGATCCGTCGGCATGCGCACCGTCGGTGCGGAGGGGCTCGACGAGCGCTGGCGCTCGGTGCGACGACAGGTCCGCCACCTGCACGAGGAGCTCTTCTACCGACCGCTGCTGCCAGCCATGGCACAGCTCTCGACGGAGGAGGCGAGCCTCGCGCCCGAGGCGGCCCGCGCGCGGCTCGCCGCGATCGGCTACACCGACCCGGCCGGGGCGATGCGACACATCGCGGCGCTCACCGAGGGGCTGTCGCGACGCGCCGCGATCCAGCGGCAGCTCTTGCCGGTGATGATCGGATGGTTCGCCGACGGGGCCGCGCCGGATGCCGGTCTCCTCGCCTTCCGTCGGTTGTCGGACGAGCTCGGCACGACGCACTGGTACCTCAAGCTCCTGCGCGACTCGGGGACGGCAGCGCGTCGGCTCGCGACCGTGCTCTCGACGTCGCGTTACGTCGCCGACGCCTTGACCCGCTCACCCGAGTCCGTCGCCTGGCTCGCCGACGACGCGGAGCTGCTCGGACGCGGCGCGCAGCGCCTCGGTGCGGAGGCGGACGCGCTGGTGTCCCGCGCGACCGGCGCGGAGGCGGCGGCGGTGGCCCTGCGCGCGCTGCGCCGTCGAGAGCTCGCGCGAACGGCCGCCGCGGACGTGCTGGGTGTCGTTACGAGCACGACGGCGGCGCAGACGCTGACGGTCGCTGCGGACGTCGTGCTCGCAGGAGTGCTGCGCGCGGCGGAGTCCGAGGCGTGCGCCGGCCTCGACGCGCCCCCGACCCGGATGCTCGTGGTCGCGATGGGTCGGCTCGGCGGCGGCGAGATGGGGTACTCCTCCGATGCGGACGTGATGTTCGTCCACGACCCGTGCCCGGGCGTGGACGACGAGGCCGCCCAGACCTACGCGCTCGCGGTGGCGAGCCGACTGCGCTATCTGCTGGGTGCGGTCGGTCCCGAACCGGCCCTCGAGGTCGATGCGTCGTTGCGTCCCGAGGGCCGCAACGGGCCGCTCGTGCGGTCGTTCGACTCCTACGTGGAGTACTACGCGCGCTGGTCCTCTCCCTGGGAGAGCCAGGCGCTGCTGCGCGCACGTCCGGTTGCGGGAGATGTGGAGCTCGGTGAGCGGTTCGTGGCTCTCGTCGACCCGCTGAGGTACCCGCACGGAGGGCTCGACCCGGCGGTCGTCCGTGAGGTGCGCCGGATCAAGGCGCGGGTCGAGTCGGAGCGTCTGCCGCGAGGTGTCCACCCGACCCGGCACCTCAAGCTCGGTCGCGGCGGGCTCGCCGACGTCGAGTGGACCGTCCAGCTGCTGCAGCTGCAGCATGCGTTCGAGGTGCCCGGACTGCGGACGACGGCGACGCTCGAGGCTCTCGAGTCCGCGGCGGCGGCCGGGTTGATCGAGACCGCCGATGCCGCGGTGCTCGCGGACGCATGGGAGAGCGCGTCGCGGCTGCGGGACGCGATCGTGCTGTGGTCCGGCCGACCGGGCGGTGCGCAGGCCGACGTCCTCCCGCACGACCGGCAGGCCCTCGCGGGCCTCGCGCGCATCGTCGGACTGCCTGCCGGCCACGCCGGAGAGCTCGAGGAGGAGTACCTCCGCAAGGCTCGGCGCGCCCGCGCGGTCGTCGAGCGCGTCTTCTACGCCTGACGGCGCCCGCGCGCGGAGGACGCCCGGTGAGCGCCCGGCCGGTCGTCGAGCGCGACCTCTCGTCGCGTCGGCGGATGCTGTCGTCTCCGACTCCTCCTTCTCGGAGGACACCGAGCTTCTAGGAGGACACCGAGCCGGCCGCCAGCAGGGCAGCGCGCACCTCGCGCCGTTCTCGCTGGGCTGCCGGGTCCGGCACCGGGACCGCGGCGAGGAGCGCGCGCGTGTAGGCGTGCTGCGGTGCGCTGAGGACCTCGGCCGTCGTCCCGACCTCGACGAGCCGTCCGAGGCTCATCACCGCGACGTCGTGGGCCACGATGTCGACGACGGCGAGGTCGTGACTGATGAACAGGCACGCGAAGCCCATCTCACGCTGGAGCTCCTGGAACAGGTGCAGCACGGTCGCCTGCACCGAGACGTCGAGGGCGCTCGTCGGCTCATCGGCGATCAGCAGGTCCGGGCCCAGCACGAGCGCGCGTGCGAGGCTGACGCGTTGTCGCTGCCCCCCGGAGAGCTCGTGCGGGTACCGCTTCGCGAACGCGGCGGGCAGCTCCACGGCCTCGAGCAGCTCCGCCACGCGCTTGTGCCGCGAGGCGTCCGTCCCCACCTTGTGGACCGAGAGCGGCTCCGCGATGCACGCCCCGACGCTCGCGCGCGGGTTGAGCGAGGCGGCCGGGTCCTGGAAGACGAACCCGAACCGTCGGCGGAGGTCCCGCAGGGTGTGCGGCGAGGCGGTGCGCAGGTCGGTTCCGAACACCTCGATGCTGCCGCTCGTCGCCGGGACCAGGCCGACCACGCTCCGGCCGACGGTGGTCTTGCCCGAGCCGGACTCACCGACGAGGCCGAGCACCCTTCCGGGTGCGATGGTCAGGGACACGCCGTCGACGGCGCGGACGCGCGGGCTGCCGAGCCGCCCGGGGAACTCGACCACGAGATCCCGGACGGCGAGCGCCGGGGTGCCGGTCGAGGGCGCCGGCTCTCGCGAGACCTCGCCCGCCGACGTGACCTGCACCGGGCGGGCGCCCGGGCCGGCACCGCTCGACGAACCGGTGCCGTCGGAGTCGTCGCCGGGCTCCGCGGTCGGTCGGCCCGACCGTCCCTGCCCGAGGTACGGCACCGCGGCCAGCAGCCGCTGGGTGTACGGGTGGGCAGGCGCCGCGAACAGCTGCGCGACGGGGGCCTGCTCGACGACCTGGCCGCGGTACATCACGACGACGCGGTCGGCGAGGTCGGCGACGACGCCCATGTTGTGCGTGATCAGGACGATCGCGGTGCCGAGTCGGTCGCGCAGCCCGCGGAGCAGGTCGAGGATCGCGGCCTGCACGGTGACGTCGAGAGCGGTCGTGGGCTCGTCGGCGATGATGAGCTCGGGCTCGCAGGAGATCGCGATCGCGATCATGACGCGCTGCTTCTGTCCGCCGGACATCTGGTGCGGGTACGAGTGCACGCGTCGTTCCGGGTCGGGGATGCCGACCAGGTCGAGCAGCTCGACCGCGCGTCGGTGCGCGGCATGGCGCGACATCCGTCGGTGCGAGCGGAGCGCCTCCATGACCTGCCAGCCGACGGTGCGGACCGGGTCGAGCGAGGTCGCCGGTTCCTGGAAGATCATCGCGATCCGGTCGCCGCGCACACGGCGCATCGACTCGCCGCCGAGCGTGGTCAGCTCGACGCCGTCCATCCGTGCGGATCCGCCGACCGACGCCGTGCCGGGCAGCAGCCCGAGCAGTGCGCGCGAGCTCACGGACTTGCCGGAGCCCGACTCGCCGACCACGGCGACGATCTCGCCGGGTGCGACGTCGAAGCTGACCTCCCGCACGGCGTGGACGGGACCCGCGTCGGACCGGAACGTGACGCTCAGGTGGTCGAGGGCCAGCATGGGTGCCCCGGTGCCGGGGGTGGTCGCGCTCGACGCGCTCATCGCCCGTCCTCCTGGTCGCTCGTGGGGGTGTCGTCGGTCAGGCCGGCACGGTCGGCGACGTGATCGCCGGTCGTCGCGTCCGCCTCCGTCGCGAGCACGATCTCCTGCTCGTCCGCGGTGGTCGTCCCGGCTCCGCGCGTGCGCAGCATCGGGTTGAGGATGTCGTTGAGGCTCTCGCCGACGAGCGTGACGCCCGCGACGACGACGACGATCGCGAGACCCGGGTAGACACCGGTCCACCAGATGCCGTTGGTCGCGTCGGAGAGCGCCTTGTTGAGGTCGTACCCCCATTCGGCCGCGGCCGACGGCTCGATCCCGAAGCCGAGGAAGCCGAGGCCGGCAAGGGTGAGGATCGCCTCCGAGGCGTTCAGGGTGGCGAGCACCGGGATGGTCTGCGACACGTTCGGCAGGACGTGGCGGAACATGATCCGCCCGGGCTTCGCGCCGGTGATCCGTGCCGCGTCGACGAACGGCTCGTGCTTGACGGAGACCGTCTGGTTGCGCACGACGCGGAAGTACTGCGGGACGAACACGACCGTGATCGACAACGCCGCTGCGATGATGCCGCCGACCGGCGTCGACCGGCCGCCGGTGATCATGATCGAGACGACGATCGCGAGCAGCAGCGACGGGAACGCGTAGAGCGCGTCGGTGACGAGCACGAGCACGCGGTCGACCTTGCCGCCCACGTATCCCGAGATCACCCCGAGCGGCGCTCCCACCGTGAGGGAGATCGCGACAGCGAGCACGATCACGGTCAGGGCCGTGCGTGCGCCGAAGATCACGCGCGAGAGGACGTCCTGGCCGCCCACCGTCGTGCCGAACCAGTGCGCGGCCGACGGCGGCTGCTGCGTCCCGAAGATCACGCCGTTCGCGCGGTCCGCGTTGAACCCGTATGGCGCGATCAGCGGCGCGAAGACCGCGACGACGACGAACAGGACGATCACGACGAGGCCGCTGAGGAGCATCGCGCGCTGCAGCCCGTGGGTGGACCTGATCAGGGCGACGCCGGGGAAGCCGCGCCGGCGGGGCGGGGCCTCGAGGTCGGCGGTCTCGGTGGCGACGAGCGCGCTCATCAGTACCTCACTCTCGGGTCGACGAGTGCGTTGATGACATCGATCAAGAAGCTCGACACCGCGACGACCACGGCGATCGCGGTCACGATGCCCTGCACCGCGACGAAGTCCCGCGCCAGGAGGTAGTGCGAGAGCACGTAGCCGAGGCCTTGCCACTCGAACGTCGTCTCGGTGAGGATCGCGCCGCCGAGCATGATCGCGATCTGCATCCCCATCACCGTGACGACCGGGACGAGCGCGTTGCGGAAGGCATGCTTGCGTACGACCAGCCGCTCGGGCACGCCGCGAGCTCGTGCCGCGGTGACGTAGTCCGTGCGCATCGTCTCGAGCAGGTTGATCCGGATGAGTCGGATGAACACGCCGGCTGTCAGCAGCCCGAGTGCGAGGGCGGGCAGGATCGCGTGCCGCAGGACGTCGAGGATGTAGCCCGGGTCCCCGTACAGGATCGCGTCGATGATCATGACGTTGGTCTTGGGGTTGACGTTGTTGAGCGCGATCTCGACGTTGGCGGAGGCGCGGCCCGACGCCGGCAACCAGTTGAGCGTCGCGGAGAAGAGGAGCTTGAGGAGGAGCCCGACGAAGAAGACCGGCGCCGCGTACACGAGCACCGCGAACGTGCGGATCGTGACGTCGGGCAACTTGTCGCGGTAGCGCGCGGCCAGGCGTCCGAGCGGGATGCCGACGACGAACGCGACGATCAGGGCCCAGAAGGTCAGCTCGAGGGTCGCCGCACCGTTGGTGATCAGCACCTCGCTGATCTTCCGATGGTCAGTGAGAGCGGTGCCGAAGTCGCCGTGCAGCAGTCCGCCGAGATACTCGCCGTACTGCTGGAGGATCGGTCGGTCGAAGCCGGCCGCCGCGCGGCGGGCGGCGAGCTGAGCAGCGGAGAGACGACCACCCTGCGAGGCCGTGATGGGATCACCGATCACGCGCATGAAGAAGAAGACGACGCTGACCAGGATCCACACGGTCGGCACGATCAGCGCGAGGCGGACCAGCAGATACCTGACCAGCGGACTGCGGGGGAGAATCTTGACGTTCATGGTGTCCGATCGTGGGAGCCGGCTCCTGGTCGCACCGATGCGCCCAGGACGTGACGGTGCGGGGGCCGCACCCGGGTGCGACCCCCGCCTCGCCCGCGGACGTCAGCTCTTGCTGAGCACCGCGTACCGGAACTGGAAGGACGCGTTGAGCGTGTCCTTCACGCCGTTGACCCCGTTGCGGGCCACGGCGACCTGCGCACCCTGCAGGAGCGGGATGGTCGAGAGGTACTTCGACGCCATCTCGGTCTGGATCTTCACGAGCGTTGCCGCGCGGGTCGTCGGGTTGCTGTCCGTCCGCTCCGAGGCGAGCAGGGCGCTGATGTCCGCGTTCTCGAAGTGGTTGTTGAGGAAGTTCCCCTTGTCGAAGAACGGTGTCAGGTAGTTGTCGGCGTCCGAGAAGTCCGGGAACCAGCCGAGCTGGTAGACGGGGTAGGCGTCCTGCGACCGTTGCTTCGCGTAGGTGACCCACTCGGTGGACTGCAGGTTGACCTTGAACAGCCCGGTCGCCTCGAGCTGGCGCTTGACGGCCGCGTACTCCTGGTCGGAGCTCGGTCCGTAGTGGTCCGGGTTGTACTGGATGTCGAGGGTGACGGGTGTGCTCACGCCGGCGTCCGCGAGCTGCTTGGTCGCGGCGGCGACGTCGGGCTTGGTCCCGTACAGGTCCTTGAACGGAGTGGCCGCGCCCGGGAGCCCGGCGGGCACGTAGGAGTACAGCGGCGTGTAGGTGTCCTTGTACACCTGGGTCGCGATCTCCTGGCGGTCGATCGAGTAGGCGAACGCCTTACGGATCGCGAGCTTCTGCTCGGGCGTGCTGCCGGGCATCGTGTTCATGTTGAAGACGACGTACCGGATCTCGCCACCGGGACCCGAGACGACCTGGACGCCATCGGTCGTCTTCAGGCTGTCGATGTCCGTCGGGGTGAGGCTCCGGGTCGCGACGTCGATCGCACCCGACGCGATGTCGAGCTTGAGGTTGTTCGAGTCCGCGTAGTACTTCAGCGTGATGCCGTCGTTCTTCGGAGTGCCCTGGATCCCGGAGTAGTCCGGGTTCTTGGCGAGCACGACGAGCTCGTTCTTCTTGTACGACGTGATCGTGTACGGACCGGCGAAGGCCTTCGCTGCGACGATCGCGTTGTCGTCGAGGACGGCGTCGGCCTTGAAGACCTTCTCGTCGACGATCGGTCCGGCGGGGGACGCCAGGACCTGGGGGAACGTCTGGTCGTTCGGCGTCTTGAGGGTGAACGCCACCGTCTTCGCGTCGACCGCGCTGACCGAGGCGAGGTTGCCGAGCAGCGACGCGGGCCCGTTGGGGTCGTTGATCGCGATCTGGCGGTCGAAGGTGAACTTGACCGTCGACGCGTTGATCGGGTCGCCGTTGGCGAACTTCAGCCCGTCCCGCAGCACGCAGGTGTAGACGGTATCCGAGGTGTACTTGCAGCTCTGAGCCGCGTCGGGCGCGAGCTCGGCACCGCCGGGCTTGAAGCTCATGAGGAACGGGAAGACCTGGGTCTCGATGTTGAACGAGCCGTTGTCGTAGGAGCCGGCCGGGTCGATCGCGGTGACCTTGTCGGTCGTACCGACCAGCAGGGTCGAGCTCGCGGCCGTGGTGCTGCCGCCGGTGGCGCTCGTGTTGGTGCGCCCGGCACCACATGCGCTCAACGCGAGTGCCACGGTGGCTGCGGCCGCGACCGTGGTCACCAGGCGGTGTGTGCTCTTCTTCACAGATCGTCCTCTCAGGAGGTCTCGTCTCCGGGTGTGCCGGAGACGAGACGAATGGACAGACAGGCAGGACAGTCAAGCGAGTCCGTCAATTTTGTACATGTTCGTCACAGCATGGGCCCTCGTCGGGTCACGATTCGACAGTCATCTGCCGAGAGGGTGCCGCTCACTATGTGGGACGCGTGCCGAACGAGGGATGCTCCGGCCGTATCGGGGAACGACAGAACCCGGCCATCGTGCGGATGGCCGGGTTCTGTCGTGGAGCTCGGTCACGCCTCGTCAGCAGGCCTGGCCTGCGTGTCGTCGGTCAGACGTCGTAGTAGAGCTCGAACTCGTGCGGGTGCGGGCGCAGCCGGATCGGGTCGACCTCGTGCGAGCGCTTGTAGTCGATCCACGTAGCGATCAGGTCGGGCGTGAAGACGTTGCCTGCCGTGAGGAAGTCGTGGTCGGCCTCGAGGTTGTCGAGCACCTCGGCGAGCGAGCCCGGGACCTGCTGGATGAGCGCGTGCTCCTCCGGCGGCAGCTCGTAGAGGTCCTTGTCGACCGGCTCCGGCGGCTCGATGCGGTTCTGGATGCCGTCGAGACCAGCCATCAGCATCGCCGCGAAGGCGAGGTACGGGTTGCTCGACGGGTCCGGCACGCGGAACTCGATGCGCTTGGCCTTCGGGTTCGAGCCCGTGACGGGGATCCGGATGCAGGCGGAGCGGTTGCGGGCCGAGTAGACCAGGTTGACCGGCGCCTCGAAGCCCGGCACGAGGCGGTGGTAGGAGTTCACCGTCGGGTTGGTGAACGCGAGCAGCGACGGGGCGTGCTTGAGCAGGCCACCGATGTACCAGCGCGCGAGGTCCGAGAGCCCGCCGTAGCCCTTCTCGTCGAAGAACAGCGGCTTGCCGTCCTTCCAGAGGGACTGGTGCACGTGCATGCCCGAGCCGTTGTCGCCGAAGAGCGGCTTCGGCATGAAGGTCGCGGTGCGCCCATTGGCGTGCGCCACGTTCTTCACGACGTACTTGAACAGCTGGACCTTGTCCGCGGACTTGGCGAGCTCGTCGAAGCGGTAGTTGATCTCCGCCTGGCCGGCCGTGCCGACCTCGTGGTGCGCGCGCTCGACCCCGAGACCCAACGCGTCGAGCTGCAGGGAGATCTGGTCACGGATGTCGGCGAACATGTCGACCGGCGGGACCGGGAAGTAGCCGCCCTTGTACGGGGTCTTGTGACCGAGGTTGCCACCCTCCTCGACGCGGCCGGTGTTCCACGCGGCCTCGATCGAGTCGATGAACACGTACGACGCGTTCTGCTTGGTCTCGAAGCGGACGTCGTCGAAGATGTAGAACTCCGCCTCGGGGGCGAAGAACGCCGTGTCGGCGATGCCCGTGGAGCGCAGGTACGCCTCGGCCTTCGCGGCGACCTGACGCGGGTCGCGGCTGTACGGCTCGTCGGTGTAGGGGTCGACGATCGACATGTTGATGTTCAGCGTCTTCTCGACCCGGAACGGGTCGAGGTAGGCGGTCGTGATGTCCGGGATGAGCTTCATGTCGGACTCGTGGATCGCCTGGAAGCCGCGGATCGACGAACCGTCGAACATCTGGCCGTCGACGAAGAAGTCCAGGTCGAGCGAGTACGCGGGCACGTTGAAGTGCTGCATCACTCCCGGCAGGTCACAGAACCGCACATCGACGAACTTGACGTCCTCGCTCTTGATGAACGCCAGGACTTCCTCTGGCTTGCTGAACATCCGCTGCTCCTCAGATCGGTGTGCCCCTACCGGGCAGGTCGAGGCTACGGTCCGCCGGTTACTCCGTGGTTTACCGCACGTTTCGGCCATGTTACGGGGGGTGCGCCCATGTCACGAGCGTCGTCTCATCCGGGCCGCGGTTACCCTCGTGCGATGGCAGCACGCGAGGACATGGGCTCTTGGCTCGAGGGTGGACCGCACCACGACAGCGCGGCGCGCGGCTCTCGGCTCGGTCTTCCCGAGACCGGGTCGGGGTCGCTCGCGCCGCTCGGGCGGCGGGTCGTCGCGCTGTTCGTGGACTGGCTCCTGTGCACGCTGATCGCGTCGGCATTCCTTCGGGGCCAGGCACTCGGCCCGGTCGTGGTACTCGGCGCCGAGTACGTCCTTCTCGTCGGCACGGCTGGTGCGACGATCGGGCACCGACTTCTCGGACTCGTCGTGAGGACGCCCGACGGAGCTCCGGCGGGACCGGTGCGCGCGCTCGTTCGTACGGTGCTGCTGTGCCTCGTGATCCCGGCGGTCGTCTGGGACGCGGACGGTCGCGGGATGCACGACCGGGCAGCAGGAACCGTCATCGTCCGGCGGTGACCGCCGGTGACCGACGGTCACCGACGCTGCCGGGGACGTCAGCGGCCGCGCATCCCCTTGTGGTCGGGGCGCGCACGCATGGGGTCGACGCCCTTGGGAACGGGCAGCCGCGTCGCGCCGAGCGCCCGCATCCGTTTGCTCACCTCGGCGACCTCCTGCTTGGTGAGGGCAGGCTTGAGCCGCTGCACCGTGCGGGGGAGCGAGCGGAGCTCGACCTGTCCCGCTCCGTTGCCGACCTGGAGCACCACGATCGGGACGGTCGGAAGCACGCGCGTCGTGCGCTTGCGCTCGCTCTCGAGCAGCTTGTCGACCCGTCCGGCCGGACCCTCGCCGATCAGGACGATGCCCGGGCGTCCGACGCCCCGGAAGACGAGATCCTTCGTCCGCGGGTCCACGGCCACCGGCTCGTCACCGAACTCCCAGCCACGCCTGATCGTCCCGAGAGCGGCGAGCGACGCGCCCGGCTGGCCCTCGAGTCGCGAGTACGCGGCCTTCTCCGCGCGGCGGGCGAGGATGATCGTGGCGCCCAGGAGTCCGAACGGCAGGCCCATGATCAGCCAGAACGCGAGGCTCTTGGCCACGACGCCGATCACCAGGAAGACGACCAGCGTGCCGACGAGAGCGCTCAGCATCCACCACAGGACCGCTGGATCGACCTCGCGGGTCATGCGGTAGGCCAGCCAGAGCTGGCGGTACCACCGGGACTTCGCCGTGGGCGTGCCGACGGTCGCGTCGGAGTTCTTGCGGGCCATGGTCGGAGAGTCTAGTCGTGGATCGCCGGCGGCCATCGCCGCTCCGCGACCGTCAGCGGGAGAGCAGGCTCCGGGCTTCCTGGCGAGCGCTCGTGGGCTCCGCGAGGTGCGCCAGGCTCGGGGGGATCTCCTCGCCGCGACGACGCATGGCCTGGCCCCAGAGGCGACCCGCTCGGTACGACGACCGCACCAGCGGGCCGGACATCACGCCGAGGAACCCGATCCGCTCGGCCTCGTCCGAGAGTGCGACGAACTCCTCCGGGCGGACCCAGCGGTCGACCGGATGATGGCGGACCGACGGCCGGAGGTACTGCGTGATCGTGAGGAGGTCGCAGCCGGCGCCGTGCAGGGCCTCGAGGGCCTCGACGACCTCGTCGTACGTCTCACCCATGCCCAGGATGAGGTTCGACTTCGTCACGAGGCCGGCCTCGTGGGCGGTTGTGAGGACCGACAGAGAACGCTCGTACCGGAAACCGGGTCGGATCGTCTTGAAGATCCGCGGGACGGTCTCGAGGTTGTGCGCGAGAACCTCGGGCCGTGACGCGTTGACCTGCGCAAGGAGCGTCGGTTCGGCGTTGAAGTCGGGGATCAGCAGCTCGACACCCGTCCCGGGGTTGAGTGCGTGGATCTGGCGCACGGTCTCCGCGTAGAGCCACGCGCCACCGTCGGGCAGGTCGTCGCGCGCCACTCCCGTGACCGTCGAGTACCGCAGCCCCATCGCGAGGACCGACTCGGCGACGCGACGCGGCTCGTCGGCGTCGAAGTCGGCCGGCCGACCGGTGTCGATCTGGCAGAAGTCGCAGCGTCGCGTGCACTGGTCGCCGCCGATGAGGAAGGTCGCCTCACGATCCTCCCAGCACTCGAAGATGTTGGGGCAGCCGGCCTCCTCGCACACCGTGTGCAGCCCACCGGCCTTGACCAGGCCCTTGAGCTCGGAATACTCGGGGCCCATGGTCGCCCGCGTCCGGATCCACTCGGGCTTCTTCTCGATGGGCGTCTCTGCGTTGCGGGCCTCGACGCGCAGCATCCTGCGTCCCTCGGGTGCGATGGTCACGCGTGCCAGCCTACGTCAGCGCACGTGTCGTGCCCCCGGCCCGGCGGCCGTGCGGACGCGCCGCGGGTGAGCGCTGCGTCACACCCGGGCGACCTCTGCCGAGGCGGGTCGCGGAGCGTCGGCGCGGTGACCGGCGACCAGGGACGTGAGCTCGACGTCGAGGTGCGCGCGCACCGAGCCGACGACCTCGGCGATCGTGACCTGCCGGCCCAGCTCCTGGGACAGCGAGGTCACGTCGGCATCCGGGATGCCGCACGGCACGATCCTGGTG
>JAJYCD010000026.1 GCA_021778635.1 Actinomycetes bacterium | reverse complement strand
ATGATGGATCAGTGAGCCTCTACCGCGACGAGGCGATCGTGCTGCGGACCCAGAAGCTCGGGGAGGCGGACCGGATCGTCACGCTCCTGACCCGCACCCACGGGAAGGTGCGCGCGGTCGGCAAGGGCGTCCGGCGGACGTCGTCCCGGTTCGGGTCGAGGCTCGAGCCCTTCATGCAGATCGACATCCAGCTGCACGCCGGACGCAACCTCGACATCGTCACCCAGGTCGAGACCCTGGGCGCGCACGGTCGGGCGCTGAGCGAGGACTACAGCCTGTACACGGCCGGCGCGGCGATGCTCGAGACTGCCGACCGCCTCGTCGAGGCCGAGCACGAGCCCGCGGTACCGCAGTACTGGCTCCTCGCCGGTGCGCTCCGGGCGCTGGCCCAGCGCGAGCACGTGCCCGGGCTGGTCCTCGACTCCTACCTCCTGCGCGCCCTGGCGATCGCGGGCTGGGCGCCGAGCTTCACGGAGTGCGCGCGGTGCGGGGCGCCGGGTCCGCACCACTCGTTCTCGCTCGGTCACGGGGGCGCGGTCTGCCCGACCTGCCGCCCGCCCGGGTCGACCTCGCCGGCCCCGGAGACGTTCGTGCTGCTCGCCGCGCTGCTCAGTGGTGACTGGGCGGCTGCCGAGGCGAGCGGTGACCGTCACCGTCGTGAGGCGAACGGCCTGGTCTCGGCGTTCGTGCAGTTCCACCTCGAGCGCCAGCTGCGGTCGCTCCGCATGATCGAGCGTGTCTGATGGCGCGTTCCCGACCGCGCTCCACGCCCGCGGCGCCGCACGTCGTGATCGCGCCGCCGCCGCACCCGAGCGGGGCGACGGCTCCGGCCGTCCCGCGCGAGCTCGTCCCGCAGCACGTCGCGATCGTGATGGACGGGAACGGGCGCTGGGCGAACGAGCGCGGGCTGCCGCGCACCGCCGGTCACGCGGCGGGGGAGGCGGTGCTGCTCGACGTCGTGGCCGGGGCGATCGAGATCGGGGTCCGGCACATCTCGGCGTACGCGTTCTCGACCGAGAACTGGAAGCGGTCGCCGGAGGAGGTGCGGTTCCTCATGGGCTTCAACCGCGACGTCCTGCGCCGTCGCCGGGACACGATGCACGACTGGGGGGTGCGTGTCCGGTGGGCCGGGCGTCGCCCACGGCTGTGGCGCTCGGTGATCGCGGAGCTCGAGGAGGCCGAGCGGCTCACGCGGGACAACGACGTCTGCACCTTGACGATGTGCGTGAACTACGGGGGACGGGCCGAGATCGCCGACGCGGCGAAGGCGATCGCGCGCGAGGTCGCCGCCGGCCGGCTCGACCCCGAGAAGGTCACCGAGAACACCGTCGCGCGGTACCTCGACGAGCCGGATCTGCCGGACGTCGACCTGTTCATCCGATCGTCGGGCGAGCAGCGCATCTCGAACTTCATGATCTGGCAGTCCGCATACGCCGAGCTCGCGTTCCTGGCCGAGCCGTGGCCGGCGATCGACCGGCGTCACCTGTGGCGCGCCGTCGAGGACTATGCGCGTCGCGACCGTCGGTACGGGGCGGCGATCGACGCGCCGGCGGCGGGCGGTGCCTCGCGGGTCGGTGAGGCACCCGCCTGGTCGTGACCCTCGGCATCTGCAAGACCCACCGACCCACGAGACCCGCCTACCCCGCCGGACAGAGACGGCAGGCGAGCGCTCAGACCTCGACCGAGACGTCGTCCACCGGTGCCCCGGAACGCCGCGCCCAGCCGCGACGCCCCCGTCGGGCACCCACCAGCCGGCACCCGAGGTAGATGAGGAACGAGATCGTCGTGACGTAGGGGCTGATCGGGATGCTGCCGCCGAGGGCCAGCATGATGCCGCCCACCGCGCTGACGACGGCGAACAGCACGCTGAGGACGGGCACCCACACGGGCGACGCGGTCACGCGCACGGCGGCGGCCGCCGGGGTGACGAGCAGGGCGAGCACCAGCAGCGCGCCGACGACCTGCACCGCCATGGCGACCGCGAGCGCGAGCAGCACCATGAAGACCAGGGAGAGCGACCGCGCCGGCACCCCACGAGCCGCCGCGACGTCGGGGTCCACGCTCGCGAACATCAGCGGGCGCCAGATCACGGCCATTCCGACGACGACGACGACGGACGTGCCGACGAGCCACGCCAGCTGAGGGTTGTCCACGGCGACGATCTGACCGGTGAGCAGGCCGAACTTGTTCGCCGACCGCCCTTGGTACAGAGCGAGGAACAGCACGCCGAGGCCGAGCGCGAACGGCATCAGCACACCCGTGATCGAGTTGCGCTCTCGGGCGCGCGAGCCGAGCATGCCGATGAGGACCGCGGCGACGAGCGATCCGACGATCGCCCCGAGCGAGACGCTGACGGACGCGAGGAGCGCCGCGGCGCCGCCGGCGAAGGAGATCTCGCTGACGCCGTGGACGGCGAACGCCATGTCGCGGTTCATCACGAACACGCCGACCAGCCCGCCGACCAGCCCGAGCACCGCGCCGGCGATCAGCGAGTTGTGCACCAGGCCCAGGAGCTCGCCGTAGTTCTGGAACGAGAACAGGCGGTGCCAGAAGTCGTCGGCCGGTACCGCGGTCCACACGCTCATCGCGGCAGCCTCTCGACGTGGTGGTGCGTCTCGTTCGATCCGCCGACGATCACGATGCGGTCGTGCACGCGCAGCGCGTCGACCGGGGTCCCGTACAGACGCGTGAGCGTCTCGGAGGTCAGGACGTCATCAGGGCTGCCGACGGCGTGTCCGGCCGGTGCGACGTACAGCACGCGGTCGACGTACGGCAGGACCGGGTTGATCTCATGCGTCACGAACACCACGGCGGTGCCGTGCGAGCGTCGTCGCGCGTCGATGAGGTCGACCACCTGGCGCTGGTGACCGAGGTCCAGCGAGAGCAGCGGCTCGTCGCACAGCAGCACCGCCGGGTCGGTGGCGAGCGCCTGCGCGATCCGGACCCGCTGCTGCTCCCCGCCGGAGAGCAGGCCGACGGGCACGTCCGCGTACTCGGCGGCGCCGACGGCGTCGAGCAGCTCGTCGACGCGCTCGCGCGTCTCGCGTCGGTGCCTCAGGCCCGCAAGACCCCAGCGATGCCCGTCGATGCCCATCCGTACGAGGTCCCGCGGGCGCACCGGGGTGATCGGGTCGACGAGCCGCTGCTGCGGCACGTAGCCGATCGTGCAGCAGGACGCGCGTCCCGGTGGCCCGCCGAGGATGCTCAGGCGACCGCTGGTGAGCTCCTGGAGGCCGAGCAGGACGCGGAGGAGGCTGGTCTTCCCCGATCCGTTCGGTCCGAGGACTGCGAGGAACTCGCCCGTCTGGACCGCGAGGTCGACGTCGGACCACACGGTCCGGTCGCCGAAGGTGAGGCCGGCGCCGGCGAGCTCGAGCACCGGCCCGGTCGTGCGGGGCGTCGCGGCGCCGGCGGTCTCCCGGGTCACTTGTCCAGCGCCGATCCGAGAGCGGCGATGTTCGACGCCATCCACGTGACGTACGTCTTGCCGGCCGGCAGGGTCTCGGTCACCGGGACCACCGGGACCCCCGCGCGGGTCGCCGCGTCGAGCACCGTGGAGGTCTGCGGTCCGACGGCCTGCTCGTTGTACACGAGGGCGGCGACGTCGTGCCGGGTGAGCAGCGCGAGGGTGGACTGCATGACGGCGGGCGGCACGTCGTTCTGTGCCTCGATCGCGGCGGAGAACGCCGCCGGCGTCTTGTCCACGAGACCGGCCCCGTCGAGCAGGTACACCGGCACGGGTTCGGTGATCGCGACGCCGGCGCCGGCGTGCGCCGCCTTGACCGCGGCCAGCTGCTGCTGCAGTCCGGCGACCTGCCCGGTCAGTGCTGACGCGTTGGCGGAGAAGAGGTCGGCCTGGGCCGGGTCGGCGGCCGTGAGCGCCGCCGCGATCGCTGCGACGACCTTGTCGACGGAGGCGAAGTCGTACCAGACGTGCTCGTTGAGCTGACCGGCGACGGGCTGCTTGCCCGAGATCGTGACGGCGTCGAGAACCCTGGCCTTCGTGCCGCTGGCCTTCACCATCGTGGCGACGAAGTCGTCGTACCCGCCGCCGTTCTCGATCACCAGGGTCGCCTTCGCGATCGCCAGCTCGGTCTGCGCACTGGCCTCGTAGGAGTGCGGATCGGCGTTCGGGTCGCTGATGATCGAGGTGACCGTCACCGTGCTGCCGCCGACGCTGCGGGCGAGGTCGCCCCACACGTTCGTCGACGCGACGACGGCGATCCTCCCGGACGTCGACCCCGACGAGGTCGGGGAGCCGCCACCCGAGGAGGCGCAGGCGCCGAGGGCGATCAGGGCGGTCACGGCGACGAGCGCCGAGACCGCAGCGCGCGAGGCGGGTCGCATGGGAGGACCTTTCGATCGGAGTCGGGACGGGCAGGCGCGGCTCCGTCGCCGTCGAACGCTAACGATAGCAGTTCTCATTAGCACCGTCCATTCACCACTCTGCCGGGTGCCGGGACGCGGCGGCGACGTCGCGCCCGTCTCCGTGCGCCACCGGAGGCCCGACCACCCCGGTAACCTGACCTGTCAGCCCACGGCACCCAGCCGCGGGGCACCGCACCCAGGAGTGATCACCCGTGGCCGCACCGTCTCGTCTCGACTCCGTCATCTCCCTCGCCAAGCGGCGCGGCTTCGTCTTCCCGTCGGGGGAGATCTACGGCGGCACGCGGTCGGCGTGGGACTACGGACCGCTCGGGGTCGAGCTGAAGGAGAACATCAAGAAGCAGTGGTGGCGCACCATGGTCACCAGTCGCGAGGACATCGTCGGGCTCGACTCCTCGGTGATCCTGCCGCGGCAGGTCTGGGTCGCCTCGGGCCACGTCGGGGTCTTCACCGACCCGCTGACCGAGTGCCTCAGCTGCCACAAGCGGTTCCGCGAGGACCAGATGCTCGAGGAGTTCGAGGAGAAGAAGGGGCGCGCCCCCGAGGGCGGTCTCGCGGAGATCGCGTGCCCCAGCTGCGGGACGCGCGGGCAGTGGACCGAGCCGCGCGACTTCAACATGATGCTCAAGACGTACCTCGGCCCGGTCGAGGACGAGTCCGGCCTGCACTACCTGCGGCCCGAGACCGCGCAGGGCATCTTCGTCAACTTCGCCAACGTCGTCACCACGAGCCGCAAGAAGCCGCCGTTCGGCATCGGCCAGATCGGCAAGTCGTTCCGGAACGAGATCACCCCGGGGAACTTCATCTTCCGGACGCGCGAGTTCGAACAGATGGAGATGGAGTTCTTCGTCGAGCCCGGCACCGACGAGGACTGGCACCAGTACTGGATCGACACCCGGACCGCCTGGTACACGGACCTGGGCATCTCCACCGAGAACCTGCGGCACTACGAGCACCCGAAGGAGAAGCTCTCGCACTACTCGAAGAGGACGGTCGACATCGAGTACCGCTTCGGCTTCCAGGGCAGCGAGTGGGGCGAGCTCGAGGGCATCGCGAACCGGACCGACTTCGACCTCACCACCCACTCCGAGCACTCGGGCGCCGACCTGTCGTACTTCGACCAGGCCAAGAACGAGCGCTGGGTCCCGTACGTGATCGAGCCGGCCGCCGGACTGACCCGATCCCTGATGGCGTTCCTGGTGGAGTCGTACACGGAGGACGAGGCCCCGAACACCAAGGGCGGGGTCGACGTCCGGACGGTGCTCAAGCTCGACCCGCGCCTCTCGCCGGTGAAGGCCGCGGTCCTGCCGCTGTCCCGCAACGAGCAGCTCTCGCCGAAGGCGCGCGACCTCGCCGCCGAGCTGCGCCGGGCGTGGAACGTGGACTTCGACGACGCCGGGGCGATCGGGCGCCGCTACCGTCGCCAGGACGAGATCGGCACGCCGTTCTGCATCACCGTCGACTTCGACACCCTGGAGGACCAGGCCGTCACGATCCGCCACCGTGACGACATGTCGCAGGAGCGCGTCGCCCTCGACCAGGTCACCGGCTACCTCGCTGCCCGGCTGATCGGCGCCTGAGCCCGTCCTCTCCGGCCAGGTGGAGCGGCAGGGGCCTCGGCGTCTCGCGCGGGCCGCTCCACATGGCGGGACCCGGTCGAGCCTCGCACCCCGCGGCAACGCGGGCAGGTCGGAGCAGGGCGACCTCAGTGGTGGACGTGCGAGAGGGGCTCGGCGATGCGGTGCCGACGGCGCCTGTCGACCGGTTCCGACGTCGCCACGAGCGTCGCGATCGCCGTCGTGAGCGGGATCGCGAGCACCAGTCCGATCGAGCCGACCAGTGTGCGGACGATCTCCTCGGCGAACTGCCCGCTCGTCAGCGTCTGCACCAGGGAGAGCCGGTAGACCTGCACGAGCAGCAGGACCGGGAGCGCGGCCCCGGCGTACGCGAAGGCGATGGTGTAGACGGTCGACGCGATGTGGTCCCGGCCGATCCGCATCGCGCGCGAGAACAGGACCCGCCGGCTCGTGTCCGGCGCCGAGGACCGCAGCTCCCAGACGGCCGACGCCTGGGTGATCGTGACGTCGTTGAGCACGCCGAGCCCGGCGAGGACGACCCCGCAGAGGAACAGCCCTCGGAGCTGGTCCGCTCCGTCGGCGCCGATCATCGTCGCGAGCCGGTAGGTGTCCTCCGAGCTGATGCCGGTCACGTGGGTCGCCGCGGCGGCCACCACCCCGAGGCCCGCCGTGACCGCGAGCCCGGTGACGGTCCCGACGAGGGCGGTCGAGGTGCGCCGCGAGAAGCCGTGCGCCAGGTACAGCACCACGTACATGATCACCGTCGACCCCACCAGGCCGACGAGCAGCGGATCCTCGCCTGCCAGCAGCCCCGGCAGGATGAACGTCCCGACCACCGCGAACGCGATCGTCAGTCCGACGAGAGCCCGCAGACCTCGCATGCGCGCGACGGCGATCGTGACGACGGCGAACGCGAGCGCGAGCGTCGCGAGCGGGAACGAGCGGGCGAAGTCGTGCCACGCCCAGACCTCGGGGTCCTGGCCCGAGGCGGGGTAGTGCTCGACCACGATCGACGTGCCCCGCGGGATGTCGCGAGCGGTCAGCATCGCCGTGGCCCAGACGGCGATCGGTCGACCGGCCGCCGGCCCGCTCGTCACGGTCGCGTGCACGCGCAGGCAGGGGACCGTGGCGGGGATCGTGCCGTCGGGCAGGCGGTTCTCGGTGGTGCCGGTGCAGCTCGACTCCTCCGTGGAGGTGACCTCCGCGGTCGGGTAGGTGACACCGACCTCGGTGACCTCGCGAGCACCGGCCTTGGGTGCTCCCGGCCAGAGCAGGATCATGCCGATCAGGGCGGCGATGCCGACAGGGACCAGCACGGCCGCGAGCACGACCGTCGAGGCGGACGTGGCACGGCTTCCGAGGCGCATGAGATCAGATTCTGCCGTGACATCTGTCATGCCGTGTTCGTGACGCCTGCCCGGTGTCGCACCGTCGTGCGATCGACAGGATCGACGACATGACCACCACGGTGCCGACACCCATCCGATCCACCACCACCGACCGGGCCATCGACCTGCGCGGCCTGACGAAGTCCTTCGGTGCAGTCCGCGCGGTCGACGGCCTGGACCTCCAGGTCGAGGCCGGCGAGGTCCTCGCCTTCCTCGGTCCGAACGGCGCAGGCAAGACCACCACGATCGACCTCGTGCTCGGGTTCGCCCGGCCGGACAGCGGCACGGTGAGCGTCTTCGGCCTCGCCCCGAGGGATGCGATCGCCGCGGGGAAGGTCTCGGCGGTGCTCCAGACCGGCGGCCTCCTGAAGGACCTCACGGTCGCCGAGACGGTCCTGCTGACCGCGTCGCTGTTCTCGACCTCGCGCCCGGTCGACGAGGTGCTCGAGCGCGCCGGGATCGCCGCGATCCGCGACCGGCGCGTCGGCTCGTGCTCCGGGGGTGAGCAGCAACGCCTGCGGTTCGCCCTCGCGCTGCTCCCGGACCCCGACCTCCTCATCCTGGACGAGCCGACGACGGGGATGGACGTCGAGGGTCGTCGCGAGTTCTGGTCCGCGATCCGCGCCGATGCGGCCCGCGGGCGCACGATCGTCTTCGCGACGCACTACCTCGAGGAGGCGGACGCCTACGCGGACCGGGTGGTGCTCGTCCGGCACGGGCGCGTCGTCGCGGACGGGTCGTCGGCACAGGTGAAGAACCTCGCCGCGGGCCGGGTCGTCTCGGCCCGGCTGCTCGGTGCCCGACCCGAGCAGCTCGCGGCGGTGCCGGGGGTCGACCGCGCCGAGGTCCGTGGCGACCGGGTCCTGCTGCAGACCGGCGACTCGGACGCGGTAGCCCGGTACCTGCTCACGGAGACCGAGGCCGCCGATCTCGAGATCGGCGGCCTCGGCCTCGAGGACGCGTTCATCGCGCTGACCTCCGACCGCGTCGGTGCACCGCCGGGCGGGACCTCGACCGCGCACTCGACCGCCACGACGACCACCGGGAGCATCTGATGACCACCACCCTGCGCACGGGGACCGCCTCGGCGGTCTCCGCACCCGAGGCCGGGGCACGCCGCCGCGGCGGCGTGAACCTCACGTTCCTTGCGATCGAGCTGAAGCGTCTCCTCCGCAACCGGCGCACCGTGATCTTCACCCTGGTCATGCCGCCGATGTTCTTCCTCATCTTCGGCACCGCCGGGAGCTATCGGACGACATCCGCGGGCCACGGCAACGTCACGGCGTACGTGATGATCTCGATGGCGTTGTACGGCGCGATGCTCGCGACGACGAGCGGGGGGGCGATGGTCTCGGTCGAGCGCGCCCAGGGCTGGAGCCGCCAGCTCCGGCTGACACCGCTCCGGCCGTCGGTCTACGTCGCGATCAAGGTCGCCGTCGCGATGGCGCTGGGTCTGGCGTCGGTCGTCGTCGTCTACCTGGTCGGCCTAGCCGAGGGCGCTCACGCCGACCTGGGCGTGTGGATCGTGACCGGTCTCGTCGCCTGGCTCGGGTCGATCGTGTTCGCCGCGTTCGGGCTCTTCATGGGCTACCTGCTCCCGGCCGAGAACGTCATGCAGATCCTCGGTCCCGTGCTGGCCGTCCTCTCGTTCGCGGGCGGCTTGTTCGTCCCGCTCGGTGACGGCGTCTTCGCGACGATCGGCAAGGTGACCCCGCTCTACGGGCTCGCCGAGCTCGTCCGCGCGCCGCTCGTCGGCGACGGCGTCACGCTGGCCTCGGTCGCCAACGTGGTCCTGTGGGCCGCCGTGTTCGGGGCGGGCGCGGTGTGGCGGTTCCGGCACGACACCGCGCGGGTGTGACGTCCGCCCTCCCGGGCTCCGTGCGGGCGTTACGGTGAACGCCGTGAGCACCCGCGCGGAGCACGGACCCGCAACCGACGGTGCGCCGACGCGGTGGAACCGTCACATCGGGCCCCTCTTCGCCGCGATGTGGCTCGTCTACCTGAGCTACCCGTGGTCGGCGGCGTGGTCCGCGGCCCCGGGGGTCGCGCGCACGGTCTCGTTGGCCAGCGTCGCCGGCTTCGCGGCCGTGTTCCTGCTCGGCTTCTACCGGGTCCGGGTACGCCGGCTGCGTGGGGAAGACGAGCCGCGACCGTGGGTGGTCTGGCTCGTCCTGGCGGTCGAGGCCGCGCTCGTCGGGGGGATGGGCCTCGCCGCGCGCGAGAACGCTCTCGCCGGGCTCGTGTTCATCGCGGTCTCGAGCGTGTTCTTCCTGCCGGTCCGCGAAGCCGTCGGGGTCGTCGTGGTGCTCGTGGCGGCGGGCGAGGTGCTCCCGCGCACGCTCCCGGGGTGGGTCCCGACCGACAGCCTCGGCCTGCAGGTCGTGGTCGCCTCGGTCGCGGTGTTCGGGGTCACCCAGGTGATGGCGCGCAACGCCGAGCTCGCCCGCGCACGGACCGAGCTCGCCGACCTGGCCGTCGCGCGCGAGCGCGAGCGCATGGCGCGCGACGTGCACGACATCCTCGGGCACTCCCTGACGGTGATCACGGTCAAGGCCGAGCTCGCCGGAAGGCTGCTCCCCGACTTCCCCGGCCGTGCCGCACGCGAGGTCGCCGAGGTGGAGCAGCTCGCGCGTGCCGCGCTCGCGGACGTGCGCGCGACGGTCTCGGGCTTCCGGGAGATGAGCCTCGCGAACGAGCTCGCGTCGGCGCGCGTCGCCCTCGAGGCCGCGGGCGTCGAGGCTCACCTGCCGTCGGCGGCCGACGAGGTGCCCGAGGGCTTGCGTGAGCTGTTCGCGTGGACCGTTCGCGAGGGGACGACGAACGTCGTCCGTCACGCTGCCGCACGGACCTGCACGATCACCCTCTCCTCGACCCAGGTGCGGGTGAGCGACGACGGCGTCGGCCCGGACGGATCGGTCGCGACGGGCAGCGGACTCGTGGGGCTCCGCGAGCGCGCGGCCGCGGCCGGTGCCCGCGTCGTGCTCGGTCGTTCGGCAGCCGGGGGCTTCGAGCTCTGCGTCGAACCGGGATCCGCACGGTGAGCGCCACGATCCGGCTGCTCCTCGCGGACGACCAGGCACTGGTCCGCGGTGCCCTCGCCGCGCTGCTCGAGCTCGAGCCGGACCTGGAGGTCGTCGCCCAGGTGGGCCGCGGCGACGAGGTCGTCGCGGCCGCGCGCGCGCACCGTCCGGACGTCGCCCTGCTCGACGTCGAGATGCCCGGGCTGGACGGCATCGCGGCCGCGCGAGCACTCCGGGCAGCGGTGCCGGCGTGCCGGGTGCTCGTGGTGACGACGTTCGGGCGTCCGGGCTACGTGCGTCGTGCGCTCGAGGCGGGTGCGTCGGGCTTCGTCGTCAAGGACACCCCGGCGGCGCAGCTCGCCGACGCCGTCCGACGGGTCGCGGCGGGGTTGCGCGTGGTCGACCCGACCCTGGCGATCGAGTCGCTCGCGACGGGCGCGAGTCCGCTGACGGAGCGCGAGCAGGACGTCCTGCGTGCGGCGGCGGACGGCGGCACGGTCGCGGACATCGCGCGAGCCACGCTCGTGTCCGAGGGCACGGCGCGGAACCACCTGTCGGCGGCCATGGGGAAGACGGGCGCTCGCACGAGGGCCGAGGCGGTGCGGATCGCCCGGGAGAACGGCTGGCTGCTCGGCTGACCCGCCGGCTGCGACGGCTGCGCGGCCCGAGCGACCTGCCGCACCCGTGGCCGGACCGCCGACCGTGGCGTGCTCGCCCAGGACACCCGGTGACGGGCGTGGGGGAGAATGGCGCCGTGACCACCACCGCTCAGCCCGACACCGCGACGGTTCCCGGCCGCGTGCTCCCGCCGTTGCGGATCGGTCCGCTGACGATCGACACCCCGGTGGTCCTCGCCCCCATGGCCGGTGTCACGAATGCGGCGTTCCGCAGACTGTGCCGTGAGTCGGGGGCCGGCCTCTACGTCGCCGAGATGGTGACCTCGCGCGCGCTCGTCGAACGCGGCGAGGAGTCGATGCGGATCATCTCCCACGAGCCCGACGAGAAACCGCGGTCGGTGCAGGTGTACGGGGTGGATCCCGCCACGGTCGGGGCGGCGGTGCGCCTGATCGCGAGCGAGGACCGGGCCGACCACGTCGACCTGAACTTCGGGTGCCCGGTGCCCAAGGTGACGCGCAAGGGCGGCGGGGCGGTGCTGCCGTGGAAGCGGGACCTGTTCGCGGCGATCGTCCGGGCCGCCGTCGACGCCGCGTCGCCCTACGGGGTGCCCGTGACGGTCAAGATGCGCAAGGGGATCGACGACGACCACCTGACGTACCTCGAGGCCGGCCTCGTCGCCCAGGACGTCGGGGTCGCGGCGGTCGCGCTCCATGCGCGCACCGCGGCCGACTACTACTCCGGTCACGCCGACTGGGAGGCGATCGCTCGCCTCAAGCAGGCCGTGACGGACATCCCGGTCCTCGGCAACGGTGACATCTGGTCGGCCGAGGACGCCCTCGCGATGGTCGCGGAGACGGGCTGCGACGGTGTCGTCGTCGGGCGCGGTTGTCAGGGCCGTCCGTGGTTGTTCGCCGACCTCGCGGCGGCTCTCGCGGGCTCCGGCGAGCGGGTGCGGCCGGGCCTCCGGTACGTCGCAGGCGTCGTGCACCGGCACGCCGAGCTGATGATCCAGCACCTCGGCGAGGAGCCGCGGGCGATGCGGGAGATGCGCAAGCACATGGCCTGGTACTTCAAGGGCTACGTGGTGGGGAGCTCGCTCCGCGCCGCCCTGGGCCTCGTCTCGAGCCTCGCAGAGCTCGAGGACCTGCTCGCGACGCTCGACCTCGACCAGGCGTATCCGGGAGCGGCCGCGGAGGGCCAGCGGGGAAGGGCCGGCTCGCCCAAGCGGCCGTCGCTCCCCGAGGGATGGCTGGACTCCCGGGAGCTGTCCGAGGACTTCCGGACGGCCCTCCACGAGGCGGAGCTGAGCGTCTCCGGGGGCTGAACGCCCCGGGGTGCTCGTGTCACGAGGCGGTCGGCGGCTGAGTCGCCGAGCGGGTCGGCCATCCGCGACGACCACGACGGCTGCAAGTTTCTGTACGCTTGCACCGTTCTCGAGGGTGGTCGACGGCGACGAGGTGGGAGGGCCCGGTGCGGGGTGCTCGTGCACGGCTCCGGTGGTGCGGTGCGGCCCTGGCGATCCTGCTGCTCGTCGGCGGGTGCGCGCCCGGACGTGCGGCACCGGGTCCCGGTGACCCGGCAGGCACCCGCGACGTCGGTGTCCAGCTCTTCCAGTGGACGTGGAACGCGATCGCGCGTGAGTGCACCGACTCGATCGGTCCCGCCGGGTTCGCGTGGGTGCTGACCTCTCCGCCGCAGGAGCACGTGACCGGTCCCGAGTGGTGGACGTCCTACCAGCCCGTGAGCTACCGCGTCGAGTCGCGACTCGGGACGCGTGACGAGTACCGCACGATGATCTCCACGTGCCACCGTGCGGGCGTCAAGGTGCTCGCCGACGCGGTGATCAACCACATGACCGGGAAGGACGCACCGGGGGTCGGCTGGGCCGGCTCCGCGTACTCGCACTACGACTACCCGGGCCTGTACTCCGACGCCGGCGGCGACTTCCACCACTGTGGTCTCACGCCGAACGACGACATCGTGGACTACACGGACGCGACGCAGGTCCGGTTCTGCGAGCTGGTGAACCTCGCGGACCTCGCGACCGGCACGGCGCACGTGCGCAGCACGATCGTCGCGTACCTCACCGACCTGCGGTCCCTCGGGATCGACGGGTTCCGGATCGACGCGGCCAAGCACATGCCGGTCGACGACATCGCGGCGATCGTCTCGCAGCTCCCGCGCGACACGATGATCGTCCAGGAGGTCATCCGTGGCGCAGGTGAGCCGATCACTCCGGAGCAGTACGTGGGGAACGGCAGGGTCGACGAGTTCGGCTGGGGCGTGGCCGTCAAGGGTCTGCTGACCGGCGGCACGGCGAGCCTGTACCGGGACCTCGGCCCGGCGTGGGGGTTCGTCGACCCGGACGACGCCGTGGTCTTCGTCGACAACCATGACACCGAGCGCAACGGCACCACCCTGAGCTACCGGCAGGGGGCGACGTACGCCCTCGCGAACGTGCTCCTGCTCGCGTCGCCCTACGGCACGCCCGAGGTGCACTCCGGGTACGCCTTCGCGAGCAAGGACGCCGGACCGGCACAGGATGCGAACGGCCACGTGCAGGACGCGACCTGTGCGGCAGGCGTCGGGCCGACGACGCAGTACACCCCGGGTGGGTGGGTGTGCCAGCACCGCTGGCAGGACGTGGTCGGCATGGTCGGCTGGCGGTCGGCAGTCGGCGACGCGCCGGTCACCCACTGGTGGGACGACGGCTCCGACGCGCTCGCCTTCGCCCGCGGTGCGCGTGGGTTCGTGGCGGTCGACGCGGGGTCGGCGCCGATCGACACGACGCTGCCCACGGGCCTCGCCGCGGGAACGTACTGCGACGTGATCACCGGTGGTCTCGTCGACGGCGCGTGCACCGGGTCGTCGGTCACGATCCGCGCGGACGGCACCGCGCACCTCGTGGTGCCGGCGGGCGGCGCCGTCGCCTTCCACGTCGGCGCCAGGATCGACGGTTGACGCGATCGGCGGCCCGCCGAGCGTCAGATGAGCGTGACCCAGACGGTCGTGTCGGTGGGCACGCTCAACGACCTCGCGTCGCCGTCCGCCAGGTCCCCGCTGCTCACGAGCACGTGCGCGCCGACGGGCAGGGGGACGGGCGTCGTGCCGAGGTTCGTCACGACCAGGACGTCCCCGTTGACCAGCACGATCGCGTCGGACGTCTCGGCGAGGTCGTCGACCCAGGCCAGCGAGCCCGCGCCCAGGACGTGCTCGCGGCGCAGCGCGAGCGCGGTCCGGTACATCTCCAGCGTCGAGCCCGGCACCCCGACCTGGGCGTCCGCGGCGTACGCGGACCAGCTCGACGGCTGCGGAAGCCACGTCCGCCCGCCGCTCGAGAAGCCGAACGACGGCGCGTCGCGCGACCAGGGGAGCGGCACGCGGCAACCGTCACGACCCCGCTCGGTGTGGCCCGAGCGCCACCAGGCCGGATCCTGGCGGAGGTCGTCGTCGAGGGCGGTGTGCTCCGGCAGGCCGAGCTCCTCGCCCTGGTACAGGTAGGCCGACCCGGGCAGCGCCAGCATGAGCAACGTCGCCGCGCGGGCACGACGCAGCCCCAGTGCCTCGTCGGGCTGCTCGTCACCGTGGCCGATCCCGTTCGGGCGTGCTCCGGGCGAGGAGAGACCGAGGCGCGAGGTGTGGCGGACCACGTCGTGGTTGGACAGCACCCAGGTGGTCGGTGCACCGACCTCGTCGCTCGCCGCGAGCGACGCCGTGATCACGGTCCTCAGCGTGGAGGTCTGCCAGCGGGAGGTGAGGAACGCGAAGTTGAACGCCTGGTGCATCTCGTCCGGGCGCACGTAGCGGGCGAGCCGGGCGAGGGGCTCGACCCACGCCTCCGCGACCAGGGCGCGGTCGCCGTCGTACTCGGCGAGCACGCGGTGCCAGGACCGGTAGATGTCGTGGACCCCGTCCTGGTCGAACATCGGGCCGTGGTTGGCGGCCGCGCCGTCGATCATCGCGACCGTGCCGCCCCAGTCGGGAAGGCCGGGCGCCTTGACCATGCCGTGCGCGACGTCGATGCGGAACCCGTCGACGCCGCGGTCGAGCCAGAACCGCAGGATCTCCTCGAACTCCGCGCGCACCTCGGGCAGGTCCCAGTTGAGGTCCGGCTGGCGGGTGTCGAACATGTGCAGGTACCACTGGTGGTCGCTCGCCTCCGCGCCCGGGCGCGCATCCACGCGGGTCCATGCCGGCCCACCGAAGATCGACTCCCAGTCGTTGGGCGGCAGCTCGCCGTGTGCGCCTCGCCCGTCTCGGAAGTGGTAGCGGGCGCGCGCCAGGCTGCCGGGCCCGGCTACGAGCGCCTCCTGGAACCAGGCGTGGTCGTCGGACGTGTGGTTGGGGACGAGGTCGACGATCACGCGCAGGTCGAGGGCGTGCGCCCGGTCGAGCAAGCGGTCGACGTCCGCGAGCGAGCCGAAGATGGGGTCGACGTCGCGGTAGTCGGCGACGTCGTACCCGGCGTCCGCCTGCGGCGACCGGTAGAACGGCGAGAGCCAGATCGCGTCGACCCCGAGCGCGGCGAGGTGCCCGAGGCGCGACGTGATGCCCGGAAGGTCGCCGATGCCGTCGCCAGACGCATCGGCGAACGACCGTGGGTACACCTGGTAGATGACGGCGCTGCGCCACCACTGGGGGCCCGCCGGGCCGTCGTGCACCGGGGTGGTGGTGAGGGTGGCGTGCGGGTGCGCGATGGTCACGTAGTCCTGCCTTGATCGGGTGTCGTGGGGGAGCGGGCAGGAAGGATCCTCGCCCAGGGTCGGTCAGGAGCCGGTTCTGGTCCGGTCGGTTCGGTGTGTTCCCGTGCTCGTCAGATGTCTCTGAGGCGTCTGTCAGGAGGTGGCCCGGGCTGCGCCCGTGGACCCGCGGACGATCAGCTCGGGGTAGAACAGCAGCTCGGTGCGCGGTGACGGGGCGCCGGAGATCTCCGCCATGAGGGCGGCGACCGCCGCGTGGCCCATCGCCTGGACCGGCTGCCGGACGGTCGTCAGCGGCGGGTCGGTGAAGGCGATCAGCGGTGAGTCGTCGTAACCGACCACCGAGACGTCCTCCGGGACGCGCAGGCCACGGGCGCGGGCCGCGCGGATCGCTCCGAGGGCCATCAGGTCGGACCCGCAGACGATCGCGGTGTGCCCGGACGCGATCAGCTCGGCGGCGGCGGCCTGGCCGCCCTCGACCGTGAACAGCGTGGTGACGACGTGGCCGGCTACGTCCACGTCGAGATGCCGCCGCAGGTTGTCGGCGAAGGACTTCAGCTTGCGACGCGTCGGGATGAACCGATCGGGCCCCACGGCCAGGCCGATGGACCGGTGGCCGAGTGAGACGAGGTGGCGGACGGCGAGGTCCATCGCGGCGGCGTCGTCGGTCGAGACGGTCGGGGCGTCGATACCGTCCGCGAAGCCGTTGACCAGGATGATCGGCAGCCCGCGGCTGCGCAGGCGCTGATACCGCTCGGTGCTCGCGGAGGCGTCGGCGTGCAGGCCGGAGACGAACACGATTCCGTCCACGCCGTGGTCGATCAGCATCTCGACGTACTGGTCCTCGGTCGTGCCACCCGGCGACTGCGTGCACAGCAGCGGCGTGTAGCCGCGCTCGGACAGCATGGACTCGATCACCTGGGCGAACGCCGGGAAGACGGGGTTCGTCAGTTCGGGGACGATCAGTCCGACCAGTCCGGCCGACCGCGTCCGGAGCTTCTCGGGGCGTTCGTACCCGAGCACGTCCAGGGCGGCGAGGACGGCCTGACGGGTCTGCGTCGACACGCCCGCCTTGCCGTTGAGCACGCGCGAGACCGTGGCCGTGCTGACGCCCGCCTGCTCGGCGAGGTCCGTCAGTCGAGTGCGCACACGGGTCAGCGTAGGGGACACGGGACCTCCTCATCGGGGACAGCCGCAGGATGGACGGGATCGCCCTCTGAAACCGTTGCGTGAAAGTTACCGTAACGAGTTGCAACGCGAGCTGCAAGCGAGCTAGCGTCCGTGGCATCAAGGCCAGAGCCGGCGGGTGACCGTGAGGTGACGGCCCCATCCACCGATTCCTTGGAGACACACGATGCGACGGAGCATCTCTGTTGCGGCTGTCCTGGGCATGTCCCTCGGCCTCGCCGCATGCGCGAGCTCGACGCCGTCGGGCACGGCGACCACGAGCGCAGCCCCCGCAGCCACCACCACCCTCACGGTCTGGGTGGACGACACCCGGGCGCCGGCGGTCAAGGCCGTCGCCGAGGAGTTCACGAAGGAGACGGGCACCCAGTTCCAGTTCGTCCAGAAGGACTTCGGGACGATGCGCGACGAGTTCATCGCCCAGGCGCCGACGGGCAAGGGGCCGGACATCATCGTCGGCGCCAACGACTGGACCGGCGCCCTCGTGCAGAACGGTGTGGTCGAGAAGGTCGACCTCGGCGACAAGGCGAGCGGGTTCCTCGACGTCGCGCTCAAGGGCATGTCCGCGGGTGGCCAGCTCTACGGCCTGCCCTACGCGTACGAGAACATCGGGCTCGTGCGGAACACCGCCCTGGTCGCGGACGCCCCGACCGGCACCTTCGACGACCTGATCGCCCAGGGCCAGGCCCTCGTCACCGCCGGGAAGGTGAAGTACCCCGTGCTGATCCAGCAGGGTGACACCGGCGACGCGTACCACCTGTACCCGATCGAGACCTCGTTCGGCTCCGTCGTGTTCGGCAAGGACGCCAAGGGCGACTACGACCCCACCCAGTTCACGCTGGGAGACCCGGAGGGTGTGGCGTTCGCGAGCTACGTCGCGAAGCTCGGCAAGCTCGGCATCCTCAGCAAGGACATCAACGGCGACGCCGCGCGTGACCTGTTCGCGCAGGGCAAGGCGCCGTTCATGGTGACCGGCTCGTGGTACATCCCCGACTTCACCAAGGCCGGCATCAAGGTCGCCGTCAGCCCGATCCCGAGCGCCGGTGGCCAGCCCGCCGCGCCGTTCGTCGGCGTCCAGGGCTTCTTCCTCAGCTCGAAGAGCACGAACAAGCTCGTCGCGCAGAAGTTCTTCAGCTACCTCGCGACCGAGGCCGCCCAGACCAAGCTGTTCGAGGTCGGCGGGCGCGTCCCGGCCCTCAAGGCGGCGGCTGACAAGGCCGCGACCGACCCGGTCGTCGGTGGCTTCGCGAAGGCCGGCGAGAACGGCCAGGTCCAGCCCTCCATCCCCGCCATGGGTGCGGTGTGGCAGGACTGGGGCCTTGCCGAGGTCGGCATCGCCCAGGGTGCGGACCCGGCGTCCACCTGGACCGCAGCAGCGGCGTCGATCAAGGCGAAGATCGCCAAGGGCTGACCGGCTCTGCACCGCGGGTGGCCCGGCTCTCCGGAGCCGGGCCACCCGTCCGAGGGTCGTCCGTCGACCTGCGCGTCGACTGCGCCCACCTCCCGATCGCCTGTTGCCTCGCCGCTGGAGTTCCGATGACGACGTCCACCGCTGTGCCCCCGGCGCCTCCTGCGCCCCCGACGACCCCGACCGAGACGTCCCGACGTCCGCGCCCGGAGTCCCATGCACGCGGCGCGCTGACGATGGGGTACGTCGCCAAGCTGCTGCTCGTGGCCCTGGTCGACGCCCTGGGGGTCTACGGGATCTTCGCCGGGTCGGCGCACGAGTCGTGGGGGATCGTCGGGTTCCTCGCGTTCGCGCTCCTGCTCGTCAACCTCGTGTACTTCGTGCCGAGCCGCCGGCTGATCCCGGCGAAGTACCTCGTCCCGGGTCTGCTCTTCCTGCTCGTGTACCAGGTGTTCGTGGTCATGTACACGGGCTACACCGCGTTCACCAACTGGGGCGACGGGCACAACTCGACCCAGTCCGACGCGGTGACCGCGATCCTGTCGCAGAACGAGCGACGGGTGGACGGGTCGCCGAGCTACGGCCTGAGCGTCGTCGAGAAGGGGACGACCCTCGGCTTCGCCGTCGTCGCGCCCGGGAAGACGCCGCAGGTCGGTACCGCGGCCTCGCCCCTGACCGACGTGCCCGGTGCGACGGTCGCGAACGGTGTCGTGACCGCGCTCCCCGGCTACTCGGTCCTCGACTTCAGCAGCATCGTCCAGCGCCAGCAGGAGATCACCAACCTGCGGGTGCCGGTCTCCGCGAACCCGAACGACGGCAGCATCCGCACCACGGACGGCTCGGTCGGCTACCTCTACCGGAGCACCTACTCCTACGACGCGGCCACCGGTATCCTGACCGGACCGGAGGGGACGTACCGAGCCGACGAGAAGGTGGGCAACTTCGTCGACGCGAAGGGCCAGAAGATCGAGCCGGGGTGGAAGGTCGCCGTCGGGTTCAAGAACTTCACCGACGTCCTCACCGACAGCTCGTTGCGCGGACCGTTCGTCTCGGTGCTCATCTGGACGTTCGCCTTCGCGATCCTGTCCGTGCTGCTCTCGTTCGGACTGGGACTGTTCCTGGCGATCACGCTGAACCATCCACGCGTCCGCGGGCAGCGCCTCTACCGGTCGCTCCTGATCCTGCCGTACGCGATGCCGGCGTTCCTGTCGGCCGTGGTCTGGGCCGGCATGTTCAACCAGACCTTCGGCTTCATCAACACCGTGCTGCTCCGCGGCGCGTCGGTCCCGTGGCTGAACGACCCGTGGCTCGCGAAGGGCGCCGTCCTGCTCGTCAACCTGTGGCTCGGGTTCCCGTACATGTTCCTGGTCTGCACCGGGGCGCTGCAGTCGATCCCGGCGGACGCGATCGAGGCCGCCAAGATCGACGGAGCCTCCGGCCCACGGATCTTCCGCTCGATCACCCTGCCGCTGCTGCTCGTCTCGACCGCGCCGCTGCTGATCTCGTCGTTCGCGTTCAACTTCAACAACTTCAACATCATCTACCTGCTCACCCAGGGCGGTCCGCGTGATCTCACGGCGGGGGTGAACGTCGGGTCGACGGACATCCTCATCTCGTTCGTCTACAAGCTCGCCTTCCAGGGCGTGAACCGGCAGTACGGACTGGCCTGCGCCATCTCGATCCTGATCTTCCTCATCGTGGCGTCGATCTCCGCCGCGACGTTCCGTAGGACCCGCGCGCTCGAGGAGCTGAACTGACATGGCCACCTCATCGGTCCCCGCCGTCCGGACCTCCCGCGCACGCTGGTGGCGCGAGGTCGGCTGGCGCCACGTCGTCGGGGCAGCGGCGCTGCTCTTCGCGCTCTTCCCGATCGTGTACGTGCTCTCGGCGTCCGTCAGCGTGCGGGGGACGCTGAGCGCCGCGAACTCGCTGTTCGGGACGTTCACCCTCGACCAGTACGTCAGCCTGCTCCACGACCCGCTGCACCCGTACGTCGACTGGTTCGTCAACACGGTCGTGATCGCCTCGGTCACGGCCGTCGGCACTGTTCTGCTCGGCGCGGCCGCAGCCTACGCGTTCTCGCGGTTCCGGTTCCGTGGGCGCCGTGGCGGTCTGCTCTCGCTGCTGCTGATCCAGATGTTCCCGCAGCTCCTCGCGTACGTCGCGATCTTCCTGCTGCTGATCGCGCTCGAGAACGTCTTCCCGATCCTCGGGCGCGACAGTCAGGTCGGCCTGATCATGGTGTACCTCGGCGGAGCGCTCGGGGTGAACACCTACCTGATGTACGGGTTCTTCAACACGATCCCGCGCGAGCTCGACGAGGCCGCGATGATCGACGGCGCCTCGCACGCGCAGATCTTCTTCGGCATGATCCTGCGCCTGACGGCACCGATCCTCGCGGTCGTCGGGCTGCTGTCGTTCATCGCGTCGTTCAACGACTACGTGCTCGCGTCGGTGCTGCTCAACTCCCCGTCCAAGCAGACCCTGGCCGTCGGCCTCTACGCGTTCGTGAGCCGCCAGTTCGCACAGAACTGGGGCGTGTTCGCCGCGGGTGCGGTGCTCGCGGCGATCCCGATCGTCCTGCTCTTCCAGTTCCTCCAGCGCTACATCGTCTCGGGCCTCACCGCCGGATCGGTGAAGGGGTGAGCGTCGGCGATCGGTCGGGCGGGTCGGACGCACCGGTCGCGCACCTGCTCGACGAGCCGCACCACGACGGCTCCGAGCTCTACGTCCCGCAGCGCACGCCGCGGCTCGGCGAGATCGTCCCGGTGCGGTTCCGGGTGCCGGCGTCGTGCACCGAGCGTGCCGTGTGGGTTCGGACGGTGCGCGACGCCGAGCCGCGGATGGTGTCCGCGCGGCTCGACTCGCGGGACGAGCACGAGCGCTGGTACGTGGCCGAGGTACCGGTGCACAACCCCGTCACCTCCTACCGGGCGCTGCTCGACGAGCCGGGCGGGTACCGCTGGCTCAACGGCCGCGGGACGCACGCGCGGGACGTCACGGACGCGGCGGACTTCCGGCTCACCGTCCACCCGCCCGCGCCGGCGTGGCTGAACGACGCGATCGTCTACCAGATCTTCCCGGACAGGTTCTCGCGCTCGGGGACCCGGCACGACGCGCCGGAGTGGGCCGTTCCGATGCCGTGGGACGAGGCGCCGGCGGCGCGCGGGCGCTCGACGGCCGTGCAGTACTACGGCGGGGACCTGGCGGGGGTCGAGCAGCGGCTGGACCACCTCGAGCGCCTCGGCGTCGACACGATCTACCTGACCCCGATCTTCCCGGCGCGGTCGGTGCACCGGTACGACGCGTCGACCTTCGACTCGGTCGACCCGCTGCTCGGCGGGGACGACGCCCTCGCGTCGCTCAGCGCGGCGGTGCACGCACGCCGGATGAGGCTGATCGGCGACGTCACCACGAACCACACCGGCGCCGGTCACGAGTGGTTCTCGCGCGCCCTCGCCGACCCGACGGGCGAGGAGGCGTCCTACTACTACTGGCAGGACGCCGAGCCGGGCTACGTCGGCTGGTACGACCTCCCGAGCCTGCCGAAGCTCAACTACCGGGCACCGTCCCTACGCCGGCGGATGATCGACGGTCCCGGTTCGGTGATCGGGCGGTTCCTCCGCGAGCCGTTCTCGCTCGACGGCTGGCGTGTCGACGTCGCGAACATGACGGGACGGTACGCGACGGACGACTTCACGCACGGGATCGCCCGGACCATCCGGCAGACGATGCGCGCGATCAACCCGGACGCGGTCCTCGTCTCCGAGCACTTCCACGACGCCGGGCCGGACCTCGCCGGCGACGGGTGGAACGCCAACATGAACTACGCGGCGTTCACGCGGCCGGTGTGGACGTGGCTCGTCGATCCGCGGACGTCGCTCGACTTCCTCGGGATCCCGACGCCGATCCCGCGACGGGACGGGGCGGCAATGGTCGCCACGATGCGCGAGTTCGGGGCGACCATCCCGTGGCAGGTCACCGCCCGCCAGTGGAACATGCTTGGCTCGCACGACACGGCCAGGATCCGCACGGTCGTCGGCGACCCTGCGCTGGTCGAGGTCGCCGCGGGCCTGCTCTTCACGCTCCCCGGCACGCCGGCCGTGTTCGCGGGTGACGAGATCGGCCTCGAGGGGACGACGGGCGAGGGCGCGCGCGTCCCGATGCCGTGGGCGCACCGGGAGGTGTGGGACCTGCGGACCTTCGAGGTCTACCGGTCGCTGATCGGTCTGCGACGCGCGAGCCGGGCCCTGCGCGAGGGCGGACTGCGCTGGGCCGTCGTCGCCCCGGACGCGGTGGCGTTCCTGCGGGAGACGGTCGACGAGCGGGTGCTGGTGGTCGCGTCCCGGGGACCGTGGCCCGGCGCTGACCTCCCGCGTCACCTGCTCACCGCAGGAGCGGAGCCGGAGAACCTGTACGGCGGCGCGGACCTCGGCGTCCAGCCCGATGCCCTGCGGATCCCGGGTGACGGCCCGGACGTGCAGGTGTGGCGGCTCGCCTGACCGGGGCGTCGAGTCGGACCTCCCGAGCAACTAGGGTTCGACACGTGCTGAACGAACCGGGGGACAGCGGCGCCGACGCGTACCTGGCGGTGGATCGTGAGCGCTGGGTCGCCGAGGCCCCGAAGTCGCGTGCCCGCACGCCGTTCGAGCGGGACCGCGCGCGGATCGTCCACTCGTCCGCGCTGCGTCGCCTCGGCGCCAAGACGCAGGTCCTCGGCCCGTCCACCGACGACTTCGTGCGGACCCGCCTCACGCACACGCTCGAGGTCGCTCAGGTCGGCCGGGAGATCGGCAAGGCCCTCGGCTGCGACCCCGACGTCGTCGACACCGCGTGCCTCGCGCACGACCTCGGGCACCCACCGTTCGGTCACAACGGCGAGCGCGCCCTCGCCGAGATGGCCCGGGGCATCGGGGGGTTCGAGGGCAACGCCCAGACGCTCCGGCTGCTGACGCGGCTCGAGCCCAAGATCGTCGACCTCGACGGGCGGGCGGCCGGGCTCAACCTGACGCGCGCGAGCCTCGACGCCTCGGTCAAGTACCCATGGCGCCACGGCGAGGGCCCGTTCGCGCCGGGCGGTCGGCGGACGCCGAAGTTCGGGGTCTACGACGACGACCGACCCGTGTTCACCTGGCTTCGCGAGGGCGCCCCCGAGGGGCGGCAGTGCCTCGAGGCCCAGGTGATGGACCTCGCCGACGACATCTCGTACTCGGTGCACGACGTCGAGGACGCGGTGGTCGGTGGGAAGTTCGACCTCGCGGTCCTCACGCAGGACGACGAACGCGCGATGGTGGCCGGCGCGGTGCACGAGTGGTACGGCGCTGCGGTCGGTACCGATGCGTTGCTCGCGGCGGCCGACAGGCTCAACGAGGCCCGGCTGTGGGTGCACGGCTTCGACGGGTCGCGGCGTGCGCTCGCAGCGCTCAAGGACGCGACGAGCCAGCTCATCGGCCGGTTCGCCGGGTCGGCGCAGGAGGCCACCCGGGCGGAGTACGGCGACGGGCCGCTGACCCGCTACGCCGCGAGCCTGATCGTGCCGGCGGAGACCGTGGCGGAGATCCTCGTGCTCAAGGGACTGGCAGTCGCGTACGTGATGGCCCCGCGCGAGCACGAGCCGTTGTACCAGCGCCAGCGCGAGGTGCTCGCCGACCTCGTCACGGTGCTCAGCGACCGGGCACCGCTCGGCCTCGAGCCACCGTTCGCCGCGGACTGGGCGGCGGCTCCCGACGACGCCGCGCGCCTGCGGGTGGTCATCGACCAGGTCGCGTCGCTCACGGACGTGAGTGCTGGGTCGTGGCACGCCAACCTGGTGAGACCGCCGCGGCGCTGAGGTCGGTACGGCCGGCCCTGATCCGACCTGTGCGGCGCGATCGGGCCCGTGGTTCCCACCTAGACTCGACGCGTGGCGGGACGGATCCGGCGGGAGGACGTGCAGGCGGTCCGTGAACGCGCCTCGATCGAGGAGATCGTCGGCGAGCACGTCACGTTGAAGTCCGCCGGAGTCGGTTCGATGAAGGGTCTGTGCCCGTTCCACGACGAGCGGTCGCCGTCGTTCCATGTCCGTCCTCAGGTCGGCCTCTGGCACTGCTTCGGGTGTGGGGAGGGCGGGGACGTCATCTCGTTCCTGCAGAAGATCGACGGTCTCGGGTTCGCCGAGGCGGTCGAGTACCTGGCAGGCCGGATCGGCCTGACCCTGCGGTACGAGGAGGGCGGTGCCCCTCGGCCGGGCGAGGACGGCAGTCGGCGCCAGCGCCTGCTCGAGGCCCACCGCGTCGCCGCGACCTACTTCGCCGAGCAGCTCCTGACGCCGGCGGGCGCGGCCGGGCGCGCCTTCCTGGCCGAGCGCGGGTTCGACCGCACGGCGGCCGAGCAGTTCGGGGTCGGCTACGCGCCGCAGGGGTGGGACTCGTTGCTGCGCCACCTGCGTGGGCGCGGGTTCACCGAGCCGGAGATCATCGAGTCCGGGCTGATGAGCCAGGGGAGCCGTGGCGTGTACGACCGGTTCCGTGGCCGGTTGGTCTGGCCGATCCGTGAGGTGACCGGCGACACCGTCGGGTTCGGTGCGCGCCGGCTGTTCGAGGACGACCCGGGGCCGAAGTACCTGAACACCCCGGAGACGGCGCTCTACCACAAGGCCCAGGTCCTGTACGGCATCGACCTCGCCAAACGCGAGATCGCGAAGGCCAAGCAGATCGTGGTCGTCGAGGGCTACACGGACGTCATGGCCGCGCACCTCTCCGGGGTGCCGACCGCGGTGGCGACGTGCGGCACGGCATTCGGCCCGGAGCACGCACGGATCGTGCGTCGGCTCGTCGGCACCTCCGGGACCGGGGCGGGGGTGCAGCTCTCCTCCGGCGCCTCGGTCGGTGGCGAGATCATCTTCCTGTTCGACGGCGACGCCGCCGGGCAGAAGGCCGCGATGCGCGCGTTCGGCGAGGACCAGGCGTTCTCCGCCCAGACGTTCGTCGCGGTGGAGCCGCACGGCATGGACCCGTGCGAGCTGCGACAGGCGAAGGGGCCGGACGCCGTAGGAGCGCTCGTGGCGAGCAGACAGCCGCTGTTCGAGTTCGTGATCCGGACGGCGTTGACCAGCTATGACCTCGGGACCGCGGAGGGGCGCGTCAACGCGCTCCGAGCGGCGGCGCCGGTGGTCGCGGGGATCCGCGACACCGCGCTGCGGCCCGAGTACGGCAGGATGCTGGCCGGTTGGCTCGGGATGGACGTCGAGAGCGTGCAGCGTGCGGTGACGTCCGCCGGGCGTGCGGCAGCGGCTGCGGCACGCGGTGACGTCTCGGGCCGGGGCGACGGCGCTGCGCACCCGGAGGGCGTGACGCGCGGGGCCGGTGGGCCGCGGCCGAGCCGGTCCGAGTCTCCCGGGCAGCACGGGGGTGCGCTGCGCGGGGCGGACCACGATCCCGTGGCGCGCGTCGAGCGCACGGCGCTCGAGGTCGTGCTGCAGCTGCCCCAGCTGGTGCCGGTCGAGGTCGACGCCCTCGCGGCCGACGCCTGCGGTGTTCCGGCCTACCGGGCCGTTCACGAGGCGGTCCTCGCGGCCGGCGGCCTCGTCGAGGCGCGTCGTCTCGTCGCCTCGACCGGGTCGTCGCAGGCCTGGGTCGATGCGGTGCGAGAGGCAGCCTCCGCACCGGTCGAGCCGCTCGTGACCGAGCTCGCGGTCGCTCCACTGCCGGAGGACCGTCCCGATGCTCTCGCCCAGTACGTCCGGAGCATCGCGCTCAAGCTGGTCGACGTGGGGCTCACGCGCCAGGTTGCCGACGCCAAGGGGCGGCTCCAGCGGATGGACGCCGACGCCGACCCCACGGCGTACCACGAGGCGTTCGCGATGCTGATCGACCTCGAGGGTCGTCGGCGTCGCCTGCGCACGGACGGCTGAGCAGACCGCACGGCGGCCTCGCGGTCAGACCGAGATCCGCACCCGGTCGGCACCTCGCGTCCCGAGGCGTTCGCGGCGATCGCGTTCTGATGGCGTCGAATCGCTTCGATCATTTCGGCTGAAAATTGGTCTTGCTGAAGCCCATGATTGCTGCATATGCTTCGAACCGGTTCGACGATGAACGGAGATCGGGATGGTCAACATCGGGGATGTCGCCCGCGCGGCAGGCGTGTCCCGCAGCACCGCGTCCTATGCCCTCTCGGGCAAGCGGGCGATCTCGACCGAGGTCCGCGACCGGGTCGACGAGGCCGTCAAGGCTCTCGGGTACATCCCCAACGCGGGTGCCCGGGCGCTGGCGACCTCGCAGACGATGGTCCTGGGCCTGCTCGCGCAGTTCCTCGAGGACGAGTTCGCACCGGCGATGCTCCAGTACATCCTGGGTGTCACCGACACGGCACGCGAGCTCGGCTACGACATCCTTCTCGTCACCGAGGCCGACGGCGCCCACGCGCTGCGACGGATCACCGACTCCCGGATGGTCGACGGTGTCGTCCTGCTGAACGTTGCCGAGCACGACGTCCGACTGCCCGCCCTGCGTGAGGCACCGCAGCCGGGCGCGTTGATCGGCCTCCCGGCCGACTGCGCCGGGCTGGACGTCTTCGACCTCGACTTCCCCGAGGCGGGACGCATGATGGTCGACCACCTTCACGCCCTCGGCCACCGTGAGCTCGTGCTGATCTCGCAGCCCGAGCACGTCGTCACGCGCGGCGGGGCCTACGTCTGGCGGCTGCGCGACGCGGCCCTCGAGCAGGCGCAGAAGCGGGGGATCGTGCTCCACGCGGTGTTCGGCGAGTCACGACAACCCGCGGTGGGTCGCGACGTCAACGCCGTGCTGGACGCGCACCCGTCCGCGACCGGACTCCTCGTGCACAACGAGGCCGTCGCCGCCGCTCTCCCGTCGATCCTCCACGAACGCGGGTTGTCCGTCCCGACCGACCTCTCGGTGGTCGGTCGCTACTCCGACGAGTTCGCCAAGACCTTCTCGCTCCCGTTCTCGTCGATCGAGAGCGCGCCGGACCGGCTCGGTCGGATGGCCGTCCGCCAGCTCGTGCGCCGCATCGGGCTGCCGGCAGGCCGCGAGGAGCCGTACGTCGTGCGGTTCATCTCGCCCGAGCTCGTCGATCGCGGGAGCACGGCACCGCCGCGCTGACGCGTGCGAGGCACATCACGAGGTATCGCGCGGTCAGGTGCGGCGCGGTCGTCACGGAAGTCACCGATTCAAGGAGGAATACAGTGATTCGACTGGTCAAGTCCGCCCGCGTGGCGGCGATGGTGGGCGTTCTCGCGCTGTCCGGGGCGGCGCTCGCCGGCTGTGGATCGTCGGCCAGCGGCGGCAGCAGCACGTCGTCGGCCGGCGGCGGCACCTACACCTGGTGGGACCCGTACCCCCAGCACGACGCCTCGTCCGACTGGACGAAGCGCGTCGAGGCGTGCGGTGTCGCCGCCGGCGTCACGATCAAGCGGACCGCGTACGACACCACCGCGCTGACGAACCAGGCGCTGCTGTCGGCCCAGGAGGGGACGGCGCCGGACATCATCCTGCTGGACAACCCGGCCGTGTCCACGCTCGCCGACACGGGGATGCTCAACACGACCGAGAGCCTCGGTCTCGACACCTCGGGCATCGACCCGAACCTCCTGGCCGCGGGCGTCATCGACAACAAGACCTACGGCATCCCGATCGGCGCGAACACGCTGGCGCTGTACTACAACAAGACCATCCTCGACGCCGCCGGAGTGGATCCGTCCACGATCAAGGACTGGGCCTCCCTGAACGATGCGCTGGCGAAGGTCAAGGCGGCCGGCAAGAAGGGCATCAGCTTCGCGGGGATCGGTACCGAGGAGGGCTCCTTCCAGTTCCTGCCGTGGTTCTGGGGCGCAGGCGCGAAGCTGACGAAGCTCGACTCGCCGCAGGCGACCGCCGCGCTGACGCTCTGGACCGACTGGCTCAGCAAGGGATACGCGCCCAACTCCGTGATCACGAACTCCCAGAACACGACCTGGGAGGAGTTCCTGACCGGCACGTTCGCGTTCGACGAGAACGGGACCTGGCAGGTCAACAGCGCCGCGAAGGCCAGCTTCCCGACTGGGGTCATCCAGATCCCGGCCGAGAACGGTGGTGCCGCCCCGGCTCCCACTGGCGGTGAGTTCCTCACGATGCCCGTGCAGAAGGACACCGCGCGCTACACGACCACGAAGAAGATCGTCGAGTGCATGACCACGACCGCCGGTCAGGTCAAGACGGCGACGACGTTCGCGTACTACATCCCGCCGACAGCGGCGGGCCAGGCGCAGCTGCTGTCCCAGGACCCGAGCCTCAAGCCGTGGGTCGACGCGGTGAAGGCTGCCAAGGGCCGGACGAGCGACAACCTCGGGACCAAGTACCCGAAGATCTCTCAGGCGATGTGGACCGCGGTCCAGAAGGCGCTGAGCGGCGAGCTCAGCCCGACGGCCGCCCTGGCCCAGGCGCAGCAGGCCGCCGTGAAGGCGACGAGCTGACTGCTCGCCTCCCCACCCGATCGGGAAGGACCACGACACCATCATGAGAGCGACCCAGACACCCCCCGTCGGGTCGCCGGGCACGCCCGGCCGGGAGGCGGCGATCACGTCGCCTCCCGGACCGGGCCCGCGCCCGGCCGGCCGGCGCATCCGTTCCACCCAGTGGGCGGCCGTCGCCTTCGCCGCACCGTTGCTCGTCTACCTGGTCGCGTTCTACGCCTTCCCGCTGTACCGCAACATCGAGCTGAGCGTGCACGACTACACGATCCGGGCTTTCGTGCAGGGGAACGCGAAGTTCGTCGGCCTGTCCAACTACGCCGACATCGTGTCGTCGCAGACGTTCCTGCCCGCGCTGCGGAACACCGCGCTCTTCACGCTCGTCTCGATCGCGTTCCAGTACGCGATCGGCCTCGGGCTGGCCGTCTTCTTCCGGAACAACTTCCGGCTCTCCGGGGTCCTGCGCGGGATGTTCCTCATCCCGTGGCTGCTGCCGCTGATCGTGTCCGCCTCGACCTGGTCGTGGATGCTCAACAGCGACAGCGGGATCGTGAACTCGGTGCTGCAGGCCTTCGGCATCGGTCAGATCAACTGGCTGACCTCGCCGGGGATGGCGCTGGTGTCCGTCATCATCGCCAACATCTGGTTGGGCATCCCGTTCAACCTCGTGATCCTCTACTCCGGGCTCCAGAACATCTCACCGGACATCGACGAGGCCGCGGCGCTGGACGGTGCCGGTGGGTGGAAACGGTTCTGGCACATCACGTTCCCGTTGCTGCGTCCGGTGTCCGCGATCACGCTGCTGCTCGGCCTCATCTACACGCTCAAGGTCGTCGACGTGATCTGGATCATGACGACGGGCGGCCCGGGTGACGTCTCGACGACCCTCGCCGTCTGGTCGTACCGCGAGGCGTTCGGTACGGGGCAGCCCGCGTTCTCGCCCGCCTCCGCGGTGGGCAACCTCTTGATCCTCATCGCGCTCGTCTTCGGGATCGTGTACCTCTACCTGCAGCGTCGACAGGAGGAGTCATGACCGCGCGGCCGAGGGCGTGGAAGACCGCGCTCGGGGTGTTCTTCACCGCCGTGATGCTCTTCCCCGTCTACTGGATGGTGAACGTCTCGTTCACGCAGACCAAGGACATGCGGGCGGATCCCCCGCACTGGTTCCCCTGGGACCCGACGACCGAGGGGTACCGGGCGGTGTTCCACCAGCAGCTGCCGGCACTCGGGACGAGCCTGCTGATCGGGCTCGGGTCGGTCCTGCTCACCCTCGTCATCGCCGCACCGGCCGGCTATGCCCTCTCGAAGCTCCGGCTGCGCGGCACGAGGCCCCTCAACTTCCTTCTCCTCGTCGCCCAGATGATCCCGGCCGTCGTGATGGCCATGGGCTTCTACGCGATCTACCTGCGCCTCGGATGGCTCGACACGGTCGTCGGACTGATCGTGGCGGACTCGACCGTCGCCGTCCCGTTCGGCGTGCTGCTCTTCACCACCTTCATGTCGGGCATCCCGGAGGAGCTGATCCATGCGGCGAAGATCGACGGCGCGGGCACCTGGCGGACCTTCCGGTCGATCGTGCTCCCCGTCAGCCGCAACTCGATCGTCACGGTCTCCCTGTTCGCCTTCCTGTGGGCGTGGTCGGACTTCGTCTTCGCCTCGACGCTGGACCGCAACGGCGCGATGATCCCGATCACCCTGGGCATCTACAAGTACATCGGGAACAACACGACCGAGTGGAACTCGATCATGGCCGCGGCCGTCGTGGCGTCGGTCCCGGCGTCGGTCCTCCTCGTGCTCGCCCAGCGCTACGTCGCAGCCGGCGTCACCGCGGGGGCGATCAAGGACTGAACCTGCTCCGCGTCGACCACCGGCGCCGGCACACCCCTGACCCCCACGAACGCCCCTGCCTCGGCCTCATCACGACTGGAGCTCACCACCATGGTCACGTTCACCCGCGCCGACTCGGCACTCGAGGTCCGGCACCGCCACGAGGTCCTGCGCATCGAGGCGTGGGGCACGGACAGCGTGCGCGTGCGCGCGGCGCAGTACCGGCTGCCGACAGAGAGCCAGGGGGCGCTGGAGGCCGAGCCCCCGATCTCGGCACCGACGGCCCGACCCGTGATCACGGTGGGTTCGAGCCGGGCGAGCGTCGTGCACGGTGAGCTGACGGTCGAGGTGGACGTCGACGCGAGCGCGGCCTACCCCGAGCCGCTCCTGACCTTCCGCAGGACGTCGACCGGCGACGAGCTGCTCGCGGAGTCGCGCGAGCACTTCTGGATGCCCGGAGCGCGGTTCTTCCAGGGGAACCGCTCCGGCGCCTACGAGATCCACCAGCAGTTCGCCGCCTACCCCCACGAGCGGCTCTACGGCATGGGGCAACGGACGCACGGACGCCTGAACCTCAAGGGGCTGTCGCTGGACCTCGTCCAGCGCAACGCCGAGGTCAACATCCCGTTCGTCCTCTCGGATCGCGGGTACGGCCTGCTGTGGAACGTGCCCGCCGTCGGGCGGGTGGAGTTCGCGGACAACGGGACGCGGTGGACCGCCGGCCAGGCCCGCGAGATCGACTACTGGATCACCGCGGCGCCGACTCCGGTGGACATCCTCGGTCGCTACGCGGACGTGACCGGGCACGTGCCGGATCTGCCGGCCTGGGCGAGCGGGTTCTGGCAGTCCAAGCTGCGCTACCTGGACCAGGAGGAGCTGCTGGGCGTGGCCCGCGAGCACCGCCGTCGTGGGCTTCCGCTGTCCGTCATCGTCGTCGACTACTTCCACTGGCCGGCGATGGGCGACTTCACGTTCGACCGGACCGAGTGGCCCGACCCGCGCGCGATGGTCGACGAGCTCGCCGACCTCGGAGTCGAGCTCATGGTCTCGATCTGGCCGACGATCTCGCCGCTGTCGGAGCACTTCGCGGAGTACCGCGATCGGGGCCTCCTCGTGGGAGCGGACCAGGGGGTCGAGTTCCAGCAGACCATCCAGGACAAGGGCATGACGACGCCGATGCCCGTGGCGTTCTACGATCCGACGAACCCCGAGACGCGGGCCTTCGTGTGGGACCTCGTCCGGCGCAGCTACGCCGAGCTCGGCGTCAGGACCTTCTGGCTCGACGCCTCGGAGCCGGAGCTGAACCCCGCGCATCCCGGGAACCTGAGCCTGTACGCCGGGCCGGGTGCCGAGGTGGCGAACATCTATCCCCGCGACAACGCGCGCCTGTTCGCCGAGGGCATGGCGGCGGACGGCCGGAACGAGTCGGTCCTGCTGTGCCGGTCGGCCTGGGCAGGCTCCCAGAAGTACGGGGCGGCGGTCTGGTCGGGCGACATCCCCGCGACGTGGGAGTCGCTCACCCAGCAGATCAGGGCCGGCCTGAGCATCGCGATCTCCGGGATCCCCTGGTGGACCACCGACATCGGCGGCTTCCACGGCGGCGACGCGAGCGATCCGGCCTATCAGGAGCTCATGATCCGCTGGTTCCAGTTCGGTGTGTTCTGCCCGCTGTTCCGTCTGCACGGCGACCGCGAGCCGCGGACCCCGACCTCCTACGCCCAGACCGGCGGCCCCAACGAGGTGTGGTCGTTCGGCGAGCAGGCCTACGGGATCATCTCCGAGCTGCTGCGCCTGAGAGAGCGGCTGCGCCCCTACATCCACGTGCAGATGCGGGCCGCGTCGACCGCGGGGATCCCGCCGATGCGACCGCTGTTCGTCGACTTCCCCGACGACGAGAACGCGTGGCAGGTCGACGACGAGTTCCTCTTCGGACCGGACATCCTGGTGGCGCCGATCTCGCGCCCCGGCCAGACCTCGCGGCAGGTCTACCTCCCGGCGGGCACGGACTGGGTCGACGCCTGGACGGGGGAGCGGCACGAGGGGGCGATCCGGGTCGACTGCGACGCACCCCTCGAGCGGATCCCGGTCTTCACCCGCGCCGGATCCGACGTGCACCTGACCGACCGACCGACCGACTGACCGACTCACCGACTCGCCGACTCGCCGACCGACCGACCAGGAGACGCACATCATGACGACGCAGGTGACCCGTGCCGCCGGTCCGACGTCGGGAGGCCCCGTCGTGCCCGCGCGGGGCACGTGGCGGCCGCTCGACGTGACCGCGGTCTCGGTGAGCCGGGGATTCTGGGGTGCGCTCCAGGCGACCAACGCGCGCGCCACCCTCGAGCACTGCGAGACCTGGATGGAGCGTGAGGGGTGGCTCGCGAACTTCGACCGGGTGGCCGACGGTGGGACGGCCGCCGGGCGTGACGGCTGGGAGTTCTCCGACTCCGAGGTGTACAAGCTGCTCGAGGCGCTCTCCTGGGAGCTCGGGCGTACCTCCGACCCTCGGTTGGACGAGGTGATCGCCCGGCTGACCGCACGGGTAGCCCGGGCGATGGATGCCGACGGCTACCTGAACACCTGCTTCGGTCACGCGGGGCAGCCGCCGCGCTACAGCGACCTCGAGTTCGGGCACGAGCTCTACTGCACGGGCCACCTGCTCCAGGCTGCGGTGGCGCGGTTCCGGACGGTGGGTGAGGACGCCCTGGTCGCGCTCGCACGCCGGGCCGCCGATCATGTGTGCGAGACGTTCGCGCCGGGGGCCCTCGAGCTCGTCTGCGGCCATCCCGAGATCGAGGTGGGGCTGGCCGAGCTCGGTCGCGCCCTTCAGGAACAGCGCTACATCGACCAGGCGGCTGCGTTCGTCGAGCGTCGGGGAACCGGCGTCCTCAAGAGCATCCCGCTCGGCCAGGCGTACTTCCAGGACGACGTCCCGGTCCGGGAGGCCACCGTGTGGCGTGGGCACGCCGTGCGCGCCCTCTATCTCGCGGCCGCCGCGGTCGACGTCGCGATCGAGACCGACGACTCCGCCCTGTTCGCGGCCGTGGAGCGCCAGTGGGAGACCACCGTCGCGCGCCGCACCTACGTCACCGGTGGAATGGGCTCGCGGCACCAGGACGAGGGCTTCGGCGAGGACTGGGAGCTGCCACCGGACCGCGCCTACTGCGAGACGTGCGCCGGGGTCGGGTCCGTGATGGTGTCGTGGCGACTCTTCCTGGCGACGGGCGAGGCCAAGTACGCCGACCTCATGGAACGCACGTTCTTCAACGTGATCGCCACGTCACCCCGATCGGACGGACGGGCGTTCTTCTACGCCAACCCCCTCCAGCAGCGGGTGGCCGGTCCCGTCTCCGACGACTCGGTGGTCAGCCCGCGCGCCGAGGGCGGCACCCGGGCCGCGTGGTTCGACGTCTCGTGCTGCCCGACCAACGTCGCGCGCACCCTGGCCGCATGGCAGACCTACGCGGCGGCCGTCGGCGAGCGTGAGCTCGTCGTGCTCCAGTACGCCGGCGGTCGCATCAGGGCCACTCTCGGCACCGGAGCCCCGGTGCACGTCGAGGTGGAGACGTCCTACCCGGACGACGGGCTGGTCGCGGTGCGCGTGCTCGAGACCGGTACCGAGCCCTGGGGGCTGAGGCTGCGAGTGCCGAGCTGGGCGCACGGGGCGCGCTTGGAGGACGGCGCGACCTCACGCGTGGTCGAGCCGGGATTCGTCGTGGTGGACCGACGGTTCGCCGTCGGCGACGTCATCCGACTGCACCTGCCGCTGGCCACGCGTACGACGCGCGCGGACGAGCGCATCGACGCGGTGCGCGGCTGCGTCGCGTTCGAGCGAGGGCCTCTCGTGCTCTGCGCGGAGTCCGTCGACCTGCCGGACGGAGCAGAGCTCGACCGGTGGTCCGTCGACACCTCGGTCCCGCCGACGGAGCGACGGGGGCAGACCTGGGTACGGATCGTGAGAGGACCGGACGATCCGGACGAGGCATGGCCCTACGACGTGCCGTCGCGACCGGCGGACGGGGAGGTCTCGTCCGAGGCCGCGTTCGAGTCGGCGGAGATGAGACTGGTCCCGTACCACTCGTGGGCCGAGCGCGGACCGTCGGCCATGCGCGTGTGGCTGCCGGAGGCCCGCTGACCGGTCGGTGCTCCACCGGCACCTCGGCGCCGGGTGATCGGATCGGGCTTCAGGAGATCGGCTGTGGCGACCCTACGATCGCACCGGCCGACGCACGCTCGACCGGCGGCGGCCGCGTCGTCGTCCGTTCATGGCGTCCCGCGCGACGCGCTCGCGAGACGCGCGAACACCTCGCGGAGCTGCGGGTACAGCGTGACGTAGACCTCGAACAACGCGTCGTACGCGGGCGCGGTCGACGCGTCGGGTCGGACGTCGTGCCCGGCCGGCTCTGCCAGTTGCGCCGCGTCGGGCGCGTCGGTCGCGTCGCGGTCGAGACGCTCCCGGGCGAGGATCCCGGCACCGGCCGCGCTGAGCTCGCCGGCGGAGCACACGCGCACCGACCGGTGCGTGATGTCGCTGAGGATCTGGACCCACAGCGGGCTTCGCGCGCCACCGCCGACGAGGCGCAGTGACGTCAGCGGGACGCCGGTGACCTCCTCGAGGCGTTCGAGCTGCAGCCGGAGCTCGAACCCGACCCCCTCGAGGACCGAGCGGTAGAGGTGTGCGCGGGTGTGCCGTCCGTGCCAGCCGATCGTCGCGCCCCGGGCGAGCGGGTCCCAGTACGGGGTCTGCGCCGCGTTCCAGTACGGGAGCGTCAGCAGTCCCTCGGCGCCGGGCGGCACGGCGGCCGCGGCCGTCTCCAGGTCGCCCGCGTCGGCGACCGTGCCCCCGAACTCCTGGCGGCACCACGTCGCCACGTACGCAGCGGCGTTCAGCACCGTCTCCAGCATGAACGTCCCCGGTTCCGCTCCGGCCAGCGTCCGGAAGGCCGGGTCCGTCAGGTACACGGACGAGGGCGTGCCGAGCACCATCGAGGTGCCGAGGTTGACGTAGGCGAGACCGGGTGAGGTGACGCCGAGCGCGATCCCCGCTGCCTGTCCGTCGCCGATGCCGGCGACGAGCGGCACCGGCCCGGGCAACCCGATCGCCCGCGCCACCTCCGGTGCGAGCGGGCCGATCACCTCGCCCGACGGGACGAGTTCGGGGAGCTGGTCCGCCCGCACCCCGGCGAGCGCGAGCAGCTCAGGTGACCAGGTGAGCGACCGGAGGTCGATGAGGCCGAGGGTGTCCGCCGAGGCGTGGCTCGTCGCCCAGCGCCCCGTGAGCCGGTGGGCGAGGAAGGCGTGGACGTCCCCGATGCGGGTGGCCGCGCTCAGCGTCGCAGGCTCATGGCGGGAGAGCCACGCGAGCTTGTACAGCGCGGGGGTCGTGTCCGGCGGCTTGCCCGACAACGCATGGATCCGGGCTGACCCGAGCTCCGCGATCTCGGCATGGGCGCGCCCGTCGAGCCACAGGATCGCGGGTCGCACGGGAGCGCCGGTGCCGTCGACGCACACGAACGTCTCGCGCTGGTGGGTCAGGCACAGGGCGCCGACCGTGGCTGCGCCTGCGAGCTGGGCGACGACGTCGGCGAGGGCCTCCCGCGTCGCCGTCCACCACCCGGTGGCGTCCTGCTCGTGCCAGGACGCCTGGGGCTGGTCCGTGGCCAAGGGTCGGGCCGCCTGTGCGACCGCGGTGCCGGTCTCGTCGTACGCCACCGCCTTCGCGGCGGTCGTGGAGCAGTCGACGGCGAGCACGACGACGGGCCGGGCGGTCATGCGGACGGCGCCACGATCACCTTGAGACCGGTGCGCAGCGCGGCGACCTGGAACGCCTCCTGGGTCTGCTCGAGCGGGAAGGTGTACGTCACGAGCGAACGCACATCCACGAGCCCGCGGTCCACGAGGTCGATGGTCCGGGGGTACATCTCCTTCATGCGCCGCGAGAGCTTGAGCGTCAGCCCCTTGCGGCGTGCGGTCGAGGCGGGGAAGGACGTGCGGTCCGTCCCGGGGATGCCGGCGAGCACGACGGTGCCACCGGGTCGGACGACCTGGACGGCGATGTCGACGGCGTCGTCGGTGCCGGCGACCTCGATCGCGACGTCGATCCCGCGGCCCGCGGTCGCCGCAGCGACGGCGTCGAGGAGGTCGGGGTCGGCCGGGTCGAGGACGAGGTCGGCGCCGTGCTGGGCTGCAGCCGCGCGGCGGTGGGGGAGAGGCTCGACCGCGACGACGTGAGTCGCACCCGCGGCCCGCGCGAGCTGCACGACGCACAGCCCGATCGGGCCGCACCCCACGACGGCGACGGTGCCGGCCAGCCGCACGTGCGCGAGGTCCATCGCGTGCAGCGCGACCCCGAGCGGCTCGAGCATCGCGGCGTCCGCGTCGCTGATCGACTCCGGCACCGGGTGCACGAGCTCGGCCGGCCACGCGAGGAGCTCGCGCAGCCCGCCGTCGTTGCGTCCGTGCCCGGCGAACCGCACCGTCGGGCACAGGTTCCGGTTGCCCTCGAGGCACTGCTGACACGTGCCGCACGGTTGCGCGGGATCCACGGCGACACGCGTGCCCGCCTGCGCGCCCTCCACGATCACCCCGGCGAACTCGTGACCGAGGACGAGCGGCTCGGCGAGGACGGCGTCCCCGATGCCACCCTCGGCGAACCAGTGCAGGTCGGATCCGCAGAGACCGACCGCGGTGACCTGCACGAGCACCTCGCCGGCGACCGGGACCGGAGGGGTCTCCGCCGCGACGCGCACGTCACCGAGACCGTGCAGGCGCGCTGCCCTCACGCGAGACGTCCCGAGGAGTGCGCGCTCCACGCCGGAGTCGTACCTTCGGGCGAGGAGACCGGGGAGTCCAGGGGCGAGTGCATGGTGACCACCGGTCCGTTCCGTCGCTGTCGAGAGCCTGCGGGGTCAAGACTGCCACGGCGCGCCTCAGGAGTGCCGGGACGTCCG
>JAJYCD010000025.1 GCA_021778635.1 Actinomycetes bacterium | reverse complement strand
CCGACGCTGCGCTCTCGGGAGCCTCCACCCCGGTCGTCTCGCTCGCCGATCCGGTGTCGGGGGCTGTCGAGGCGCCCTGCTGGACGCTGCTCGACGGGGCGACGGGTGTCGCCGGCGACGGGGTCGACGCGAACGCGGTCCCCGACCCGAGCATCGCAGCGAGCCCGAGAGTCGTCGCTGCCGCGCCGCCGATCGCGATCTTCTTGATCTGCATGGGAAGTCCTTCCAGTTGATGTCGTGCTGACGACCTCACCGTGCGCGACAACGGCTGAACGGAACCTGACACGACCTGTCAACTGGTTCAGCCCACCGGGTCCGCGCCTGGCTCGGAAACGAGGCGTCGGGGCAGGTGCGGGCGGACCCACCCCCACAGGGCTGCCGCGACGGCGACGCCGAGAGCGGCGATGAGCGCGCCGGCAACGATGTCCTGGGTGTGGTGGACGTGCGCGACAACACGTGCGGCTCCCCCGACGATGCTTGCGGCCAACAGGATCACGCCCAGGCGTGTGCGGTACCGCATCACCAGGAACGCGACCGTGGCGGCGAGAGCCGTGTGGTCGGACGGGAAGCCGTTGTCCGCAGGGTGGGCGAAGAACGGGGTGAGGGACGGGTCGACGGCGAACGGTCGCGGGTCGGTGTGCAGTGCAGCGGCGACCTGGATGAGGCCGAGGACGACGAGGAGGGCGATGACGGCCTGGGCCCCCAGTGCGATCTTGGTTGCCCGCGGCAAGGTGAACCACACGAGTGCTGCGACCGCCGGGACGAGCAGCGGCAGGACCTGGGCGAGAACCACGACGAGCGTCTTCATGACAGGGAGCTCCGGTGGGTGCGGCGGAGCTCGAGCCCCACGGGGATCAGGGAGACGATGACGACGAGAGCGACGATCGGCAACAGATACCGGTCGATGTTGGGCACCTGGGTGCCGAGTCCGTAGCCGGCGAGCGTGACGCCGAGCGACCAGCCCAGGCCGCCGACGACCTGCCACAGGGTGAAGGTCCGCACGGGGATCTTCACGGTGCCCGCGAGGGGGTTGAGCACGGTGCGCACCAGCGGGATGAACCGTGCCAGGACGATCGCCTTGCCGGTCCCATAGCGTTCCAGGGCCTCGGACGCGCGCACGACGGCCTGCTGCATGCGCGGCCGGCCGGGCCGGTCCAGCATCGCCGGTCCGATGCGCCGCCCGAGCAGGTATCCGACCTGCGCACCGCTGAGCGCTCCGGCTGCCCCCGCGAGAAGGATCAGCGGCAGGGACAGGTGCACGGTCGAGGAGGCCGCCGTCGTGCACAGCAGCCCGGCGGTGAACAGCAGGGAGTCACCCGGAAGGAAGAAGCCGATCAGCAGCCCGGTCTCGGCGAACAGGACGAGGAAGACCCCGAGGGCGCCGAAGCTGGCGAGCAGGGCGTGCGGGTCCAGCAGGGTGGAGACCAGTCCTGCGGCGACAGCGAGATGCATGGTGCGTCCTGTCCGTTGCTGGGAAGATCGGCCTGGGCGTGCGCGGTGGGGCTCGCTGGGCGTGGGTGTGGCACCCTGGTGCCTACCGGCAACTACCAGTACTGTCGTACTACAAACGATCGTAGTACATGCGAGGAGATGTCCCGATGTCGACCACGGGTGCTCGCCCGCGCGGCGCGCTGGAACGCCAGGTGCTGGCCTGCCTCGCGGTCGCCGACCACCCGCTCACCGTGGCCGAGGTCCTGGCTGACCTCGGAGGCGACCTGGCGTACACCACAGTCATGACAACGCTGACGCGGTTGCACAGCAAGGGCGCGCTCGTCCGCGAGCAGATCGGGCGCGCCTACACCTACACCGTCGCCGGCGACGCCCAGGCCATGGGGTCATCGGTGACCGCCCAGCGCATGCGCCGGCTGCTAGAGGCCGGAGATGATCGCGCCGGGGTCCTCACCCGGTTCGTCGCGGGCCTGCAACCCGAGGACGAGCAGCTCCTGGCGGCGCTTCTCGCCGCGACCGAGCACCCGGAGCCGCGATGAGCATCAACGCGCTGCTGCTGTGGCCGTTGATCGCCGGCGCGGCACTAGGACTCACCGGTTCACGCCTCGGGCGCATGCTGCCTCCCGCTGTCGCGGTGCCTCTCCTGACGGCCGCCGCCCTGGTCAGCGCGCTGGCGACCGGGTTCGCCCTGGCGGTCGCCGCGTTCGCCGTGCTCGCCCGGGTCCCGATCGTGAGCGCCGTCGGCCACTGGTCGGTCGCAGCCCTCGACACCGGGCCGCACGTACCCGCCGCCGCGGGCGTGCTCGCCGGAGCCACGGTGACTGCCCTTGTCCTCGCGGCCGCCGCACGAGCCCTGCGCGGCGGCCGTGAGCTCGTCACCGCCGCCCTCGTCTGCCGGGACCTGGACGATGCCGGTGGTGGACTCGTGGTCATCGAGGACGAGCACCCCGACGCCTACGCCCTTCCAGGCATCCGCGGACGGATCGTAGTCTCCACGGCCATGCTGCACGCCCTGTCGAGCGACGAGCGACGGGTCCTGCTCGCCCACGAAGCCGCCCACCTGGCCCGCGGCCACCACCTCTACCTCCAGGTCGCCGAGCTCTCGGCAGCCGCGAACCCCCTGCTGCGACCCGTCGCCCGCGCGATCGCCACCGCAGTCGAACGCGAGGCCGACGAGATCGCCGCGGCCGAGGTCGGAGACCGCCGGCTGGCAGCACGCGCCCTCGCACGCGCGGGCCTGGCGCGCGCGGCAGCCCCCGCACATCGCCGCGCTCTCGTCGGAGCGCTCGGCAATGCCGACGGTAACGTCGCCACCCGAGCCCACGCACTGCTCGCACCACCTCCCCCGCACCGACGGATCCTCGCGGCGTCCCTGACCGCCATGATCCTGGTCACCAGCGCGGTCTCGCTCGTCACCGCCAAGCAGACCGAACGACGCTTCGAAACCGCCGAAGCCAGCTACGCCCGGCACGCCTGACGCCTACGCCCGCCGGAACCGACGCCAGAACGTCTGTCCCGCCCTCCGGTAGGGGGCGTCGCTCATGCAGTGAGGACCACGGCCGTCCCGGACCCTGGCGGCGAGATTGCGATGACACCTGACCGACGACAACGAGAGTGACTCGGAGCGGCGAGGCTCGTCCTGGCGATCAGGCGCTCGGCGATCGCCGGAGCCTGAGCTCGGGTGGCCACCGAACCCAGACCCTCCAGACGGCGCCATCCACGTCGCAACGATCTACCGCCGGAGCGTCGCAGCGGAGGCGGACCTTCGTGATGTGTCTCCTTCACGAGCGGGTCGGGCGATCAGTCCGGCGGGTCGGTGGAGCCGATGGGCGCGGCTGATGTCCGACGCCGGGACAACGTCGTGACGAGCACGACGATCGCGACTGCGAACGTCAGGCTCACCAGGCCGTCGCCGAGGCTCAGTCCGCCGACGGAGGCTGGCTTCCCGGTCCAGTCCGCGACCGAGGCGCCCAGGGGCCGGGTCAAGACGTAGGCGACCCAGAAGCTCGCGATCGGACCCCAGTGCCACCAGCGGTAGCCCGCGGCCGGCACGCAGATCGCGAGCGCGAACACGACGACCGAACCGGCGTAGCCCGCGTGCCAGGTGATCGCGGCCAGGTCGCCTACGGCGGTCCCGGTCGCGAAGGTTGCGGCGACGGCCGCCCAGTAGAACAGCTCACGACGCCACGTCGTGACCGCGTGGACCGCGAGCGTGCCCTCCACGCGCCTCCAGGTCCAGAACACCGCGGCGAGGATCAGCGCGTACCCGATGCTCGAGTAGAGGTAGGGCACCGTGAGCACGACGTGAGCCACGTCTGCTGCCATGGTTCCGAAGATGCCGACCATGACCACCGCGAACCAGTACGTCCACGGGTGGTACCGGCCGCGGCTGAGCTGGAGCCCCAGCGCGATCACGAACACGACGAACGTGCCCAGGACCGCGATCACCGGGTTGAACGCGAAGACCAGGTAGTCGGACGTCGACTCACCCAACGCCGTCGAGAGGGCCTTGATCACCCAGAACGTCGCCGTGACCTCAGCGACACGCACCGCCGTCGACGACCGAGACGGCACCAGGCGCAGGGTCGAGAGCACCCAGGCATCCTGGGACGCGTACCTGGAGGAACCCTGTGGGACCCCGGCCTGGTATCGGTGGTGAGCGCTGGAACACCGGTCTGGGGCGCACGGCCTGGTCGGTCGCGATGGAGCACGACGAGTGGTCGGGTTGACGATCACCGTGAGCGCGGGTGCGCGTCGTCGCAGGACGCATCACTCTGTGGACCGGTGCGAAACAGCGAGCCTCGCCTACCGTTCGGCCGTTCGCCCGACGGTCAGGCGGTCTCGGCTTGGAGTATTCCGGGCGGGGGCGTCGACGGAGCGCCGTGGAATACCCGGACGGCATCGAGCGAGCCGCAATCGCGGCGCAGGACCCGCGCGCCGACCGTCCGACCAGAGCGCAGACAACGCCATGGTGCGGCTCATCGCAGATCGGGCGGGAGGAGTAGTACGCCGGCGACCAGGGGCATGTGGAGTTGGTAGTTGTCGGATGCTCCACAGACGCCTCCCCCAACGGCGGTGAGCTCTCGCACAAGAACGGCCCGAAGGGGCAGTCCGGCGTCGTTCAGAAGATGGGCAGGGTGGCGATCAGCTGTTGGGCGGCTCGCAGGATGTCCTCGGCGTCGGTGATCGCTCGGGCCGCCTCGCCAGGGGATGTGATCTCGCCGGGCCCGCTGGGGTACTCGAGCTCGTTGCGGCGCCGACGCATGGCTCCGAAGGCCCGGAACCCGTCGCCGAACTGGGCGCGCAGCGCCACCTCCACCACGTAGTGCCCGCCCGAGGTCGTCGGGCGCAACCCTTGCTGAGCGAGCAGCGCGGTTGCTGAGTACCGGGCCGCGTCGTAGGCCAGCACGTAGGCGCTGTCGGGGTCATCCCGGACGATCTCACCGGCCGTGGCAACGGTTCGGGCGGCCTTCTCCAACAGGTGTTCGCCGTTGGCCCGCCCACCGGCCACACGCTGGAGCTGCTTGGCGGCGATCAGCGCCTCGATCTCCGGCTCGCCCCGTGACCACCGGCTCATGCGGTGGCCTTCCGCTCAGGAGTCACGTCCAGGGTCGGGGACGCCTTGATCTGCGCGACCAGGGAGTCGGCGTCGCCGGCCCACTGCGCAGGGGTGCGGATGACGGGACTGACCTGCATGCCCAGGCGGACCTGGGCCCGATCTGCCGCGTCATAGACGTCAGCGCGATCGACGGCACCCACCACGAGCACGTCCACGTCGTGAGGGGGAAGACCCGGCGTGCCGTGGTAGCGCGCGGCCCACGAACCGAAGATCACCACACCCTCGGCGCCGGCGATGTCGAACTCCTCACCGATCACCGTCTGCGGCCCGAAGGTGACCTGCAGCATCTGAGTCAAGGGGGCCGCCACCGGATGGGCGACATTGGCACGCACCAACCGCGCCCGACCCACGGTGCGGTCCAGAAGTATTCCAGCCTCGACCAAGCGCTGGGTCTCGCGCTGCAGCGTCGTCAACGGCACCCCTAGGCGCTTGGCGAGCTCAGTCAGGGTGTACTCGTCATCAGGGTGAAGCAGCAGCCAGGCAAGCATCGCCGCCTGATGCTGGGACCTGAAGATCGGCAGCAGTGCCGGAGCCTCACTACGCATAGATGGAATCTATCACCCGGTTATAGGTAGCAAAAGGCGCCGTAGCGCCCCCTGCCGCGCGCCGTCAGCCGACCGAACCGTCACGGGTGTGGTGCCGTTCTCACGCCGTCGTCAACTCCAAACCCTCCAGCTCTGCGATCCGCGCGTTCGCCACCTGCAACGCGCGAGCTCTGATGGACACAGTCGACCTCAGAGGTGAGAACAGCACCGCGCTGGAGCACGAGTCGACGGTTGCCGCCGCATCGTTCCGGTACCAAACCGCCACGGAGATCGAGTCCCGCATAGGTATACATGTCCACCGACGCGCCATCCTGCTGCCATGAGCCCGGGCGCTGACAGCAACCCGTGTAGCAACCCGCTAATGTTCGACCCTGTCCGGGGGCGTCCGCCCGCGACCGCACACCGCGCGTGACCTGCACAGACGGACGCCGGCGGACACCGGCGGACGTCGTTCCGATGACTGACACGGAAGAGGTCACTGGTTCGATCCCAGTATCGCCCACCAACGTATGAGCAGGTCAGAGGCCGTTTCGGAGGAGTCCGAAGCGGCCGTTTCGGCAGCCATCGGACAGAGTGCGGCAACGCGACCGCACCTCACCACGCTCGAAGCGGTGCACCGCACGGCTGGCGAACCACCGCCGCGGACCGTTGGCACAGGTCAGCGGCTCGCACCCGGAGCTCGACCCGGAGCATGACCCCGTGTCCGCTTCGCGCGATGGAAGGGGTCATGTTCCCGGCGCGCCATCGCACCCGCGACACGCCAGGGCCTCCATCGGGCCGAGGACGCCACCGGCGAGGTGTCACCGTGCACCAGGCCCGGCATCAGGCGGCGCCCTACCTGCTGGCCCGCTCACGATGAGGCCGGCGGGCCGGCGGGCCCAGCGCAGCTCAGCCGAGACGCACGGCGGACCCCGAGATCGGCGACGTCGCCTGACGAGCCTTCGCTCGACCACCCAGACGTGTCCTTCGACCCCGGTGCCGCTGGCATACTCGGCACGCCGTCACCGGTGCGACCCGGTGCTGGTGACCGCAACCGTCGGATGGAGCTGATGTGCGCACGCGGTTGACACTCCGCCGATCGAGCGGCGAGCTGAGCGACGTCGTGGTGACGACTGACGTGGGCGCAGTGGTGGGCGACGTCGCCGACGCGCTCGCCCGCTCCGATGCGACGCTGCGACCCGAGGTCGCAGATGCCACGCCGCTGACGCTGCGACTGATGCCCCCGGAGGGCGGTCCGTGGCAGGTGCTCACGCGCGGCTCGGGACTGATTGACGCCGGCGTCCGCGCCGGGTCCGTCATCGCCGTGGGTCCTGCGGAGCCGGACGACGGACACCTGCCTGCCGCCGCACACGTCCGGGTCGTGTCCGGACCCGACGCCGGACGTCAGGTCGACCTGCCCGTGGGTGTGACAACGATCGGTCGAGGGCCCGATGTCGGACTGCGGCTGCGGGATCAGCAGGTCTCGAAGCTGCACGCGCGCATCGTCGTCTCCGACATCATCGAGATCGTCGATGCCGGATCGCTGAACGGCGTCATCGTCGGTGGAGGCCCCGTCGAGAGAGCGACCCTCGGTACCTCGGACATCGCGATGATCGGCGACAGCGCGCTGCAGGTGACCCGGCTGGCGACCTCCGACATGCCAGCCCGCGCGGGCACGACGATCCCGTTCAACCGGTCACCGCGCATCGTTCCCGTGCACCCGAGCCGCGAGCTGGAGGCTCCCACGCCGCCTGAGCCGCTGAGCCCGGGGAGGTTCCCGACCATCGCCTTGATCGCACCGCTCGTCATGGGTGGGGTTCTCTTCGCCGCAACCCGCAACCCGTTGAGCCTGGTCTTCGTGGCGTTGAGCCCGCTGCTGATGATCGGGACGTATCTCGACAAGCGGTGGAGCGACCGCAAGCGGCTCACGACCCAGACCGCGGAGTTCACGACCGCGCTCGCCGCCTTGGTCGACGACCTCGTCCAGGGGCAGGACGCCGAGCGCGTGACGCGTCTTGCCGAGGTGTCGTCCACGGCGGAGGCGGTCACGGGTGCGATGGAGCTTGCTCCACTTCTCTGGTCGCGGCGCCCCGAGCATGAGATGTTCCTCCGCGTGCGCGTCGGTGTCGGCTCGGCGCCCTCACGCACGACCATCAGCATGCCTCCCCGCGGCAAGTCGGTCACCTCGCACTGGTCGGAGCTCGTGAAGATCCGTGACCGCTTCGTCGACGTCAGCGACGTCCCCGTCGTCGTCGACCTGCGGGAGACAGGTGCGATGGGCGTCGCCGGCCCCCGGGACGTGGTCGACGACATCGCGCGGGGCCTCCTCGCGCAGCTCGTGTGCCTGCACTCCCCCGCCGAGCTCACCGTGACGGCCGTGGCGTCGAGAGAGAGCAGTGCGCGATGGGACTGGCTCAAGTGGCTACCCCACGTCGCATCGGTGCACAGTCCCCTGGTTGGTCACCACCTGGCCTCGAGCGCCACCGCCGGTACCGCCTTGGTCACCCGGCTCGAAGAGCTCGTCGCGGCACGGCGCGGCGCGGGCAGCACCTCGGACGCGCCACTGCCGGCCGTGGTGCTGCTCGTCGAGGATGACGCGCCCGTCGAACGCGGACGTCTGGTCCGCCTCGCTGAGGACGGCCCTGCCGCCGGAGTCCATGTGGTGTGGTGCGCGGCCACCGTCGAGCAGCTCCCGGCCGTGTGCCGCATGTTCGTCCTGGCCGGCCCGGATCACACCGCACGTGTCGGCATCGTGCCGAACGGCGCCTGGAGGGAGGTCGCCTGCGAGCCGCTCGACCTGGCATCGGCGACACGCTTGGGTCGGCGACTTGCCGCGGTTGTCGACTCGGGCGCACCGGTCCTGGACGAGTCCGACGTGCCGAGGTCGGTCTCGTACCTTGCGCTCGTCGGCGCAGAGATCGCCAGCGACCCCATGGCGGTGATCGACCGGTGGCGCGAGACGGGGTCGATCGTCGACCGCACCGGGGCCCCAGGGCTCCGGCGCCAGCACGATGCCACGCTGCGCGCCCTCGTCGGCCAGGGCTCCGACCGCGAGTTCATGCTCGACCTGCGCACGCAGGGGCCGCACGCGCTCGTCGGTGGAACGACGGGGGCCGGGAAGAGCGAGTTCCTCCAGACGTGGGTGCTGGGCATGGCCGCGGCGCACAGCCCGGACCGGGTGTCGTTCCTCTTCGTGGACTACAAGGGCGGCGCAGCCTTCGCTGACTGCGTGAGTCTGCCCCACACCGTCGGCCTCGTGACCGACCTCTCGCCACACCTCGTGCGCAGGGCACTGACCTCGCTGCGTGCCGAGCTCCGGCGCCGTGAGCACCTCCTCAACCGCAAGAAGGCGAAGGACCTGCTGGCCCTGGAGCGAGTCGGGGACCCAGAGGCGCCTCCCGCCCTGGTCATCGTGATCGACGAGTTCGCCGCGCTGGTCAAGGACGTGCCCGAGTTCGTCGACGGGGTCGTCGACGTCGCCCAGCGCGGACGGTCCCTCGGTCTGCACCTGATCCTCGCAACCCAGCGACCCGCGGGCGTGATCAAGGACAACCTGCGCGCGAACACGAACCTGCGTATCGCCCTGCGGATGGCCGACGAGCACGACTCGACAGACGTGCTCGGCTCGCCCCTGGCCGCCGAGTTCGACCCGGGTGTGCCGGGACGAGGCGCGGTGCGGACCGGCCCCGGTCGCGTCGCCATGTTCCAGACGGGCTATGCGGGAGGACGAATCGACGCAGGCTCGACCAAGGCGGCCGTCGGGATCGAGACGCTCACGTTCGGCCCTGGCGAACCGTGGGACGTGCCTGCAGATCCCCGCGCCGGAACCGGACCCGACGAGCGTGGACCGACGGACATCGCACGCGCGGTGCACACGATCTCCGCAGCGGCGACCCTTGCCGGGGTGCCTGCCCCGAGGCGCCCGTGGCTCCCCGAGCTCGAGCCTGTGTACGACGTGGCAGCGCTCGGTGCCCAGGCCGACGACCAGCTCGTGCTCGGCGTCGTCGACGTTCCGGCGCAGCAGGAGCACCGCGTACTTCCCTACCGTCCCGACGAGGGCAGCATCATCGTGTTCGGCACCGGGGGGTCCGGGAAGTCGACCGCGCTGCGGACGATCGCCGCCGACGCGGGGCTCGCGACCGGCGGTCCGGTCCACGTCTACGGTCTCGACTTCGGGGCCGGCGGCCTGTCGATGCTGGAGTCCTTGCCGCACGTGGGCTCGATCGTGGAGGGCAGCGACAGCGAACGCGTCTCTCGGCTGCTTCGCCATCTCCGCGAGACCTTGGAGGAGCGGTCCGCGCGCTTCGCGCAGGCGCGCGCCGGCACCATCGGCGAGTACCGGCAGCTCTCCGGGCGTCTCGACGAGCCGCGCATCCTCCTGCTGCTCGACGGGCTCAGCGCGTTCCGGGACGCGTACGAGGCCGAGCTGGGCCGCGCCGCTGTCTTCGGTGCGTTCCAAAGGATCGTGGCCGAGGGGCGCCCGCTCGGTGTGCACGTCGCGATGACGGCCGAGCGACCAGGCGCCCTGCCGTCCTCGCTCGCGGGCAGCGTGCAGCGCCGACTCGTCCTGCGACAGGCGGACGAGAACGCCTACGGCGTCCTGGACGTGCCGAAGGACGTCCTGGGCCCGCAGTCGCCCCCCGGACGTGGCGTGCTCGGCGGCACGACCGAGGAGCTGCAGGTGGCGGTCCTGGGAGGCTCGTCGAACCCCGCCGAACAGGCACAGCACCTCGACCAGCTCGCCGCCCAGCTCCGGGCCGACGGCATGGCTGACGCGCCGCCGGTCCGGCGCCTCGCGTCGTTCATCGAGCGTTCGACGCTGCCGGTCCAGGTGGACGGGCTTCCTGTGCTCGGAGTCGCTGACGACTCCCTCGAAGCGATCGGATTCGCGCCGCATGGCACGTTCCTGCTCGCCGGGTTGCCCGGCAGCGGACGAACGACGGTGCTCGGATCGTTGTCCTCCGCGCTGCGGCAGTTCGCTCCGGAGGGACGGATGTACTACTTCGGTAGTCGGCGTTCCCCCGTGCACGCTGCGGGTGTGTGGACCGATGTGGCAGTCACGGTCGACGAGGCGGTCGCGCTCGCACGCGCGCTCCTGCCCGACCTTGCCGAGACCTCGACGAGCGCCATGGGGATCGTGCTCGTCATCGAGTCGATCACCGACTTGCTCGCCGGTCCCGCCGAGCAGCCGCTCACCGAGGCGGTCAAGGCGGCGCGACGGGCCGACCACTTCGTGCTCGGCGAGTCAGAGACCAGCACCTGGGGCTCGGCATGGCCCCTGGTGTCCGAGGTCCGCAATGGTCGCCGGGGACTGGTTCTGCAGCCGGACCACATGGACGGCGACGCACTGTTCCGAACGGCCTTCCCCAGGATGGCCCGGGCGGAGTTCCCACCGGGACGCGGCGTGGTCGTCGAGTCGGGCAGGATTCGGCGCGTGCAGGTTCCGGTGGCGAACTAGGTCCGGCGGCCCTGCGCGGCCGTGGGTGCGGCACGCCCCCGCAGAAGGCACTTCGCCCAATGGGACCTCCGACGCCCGTCGCATCCGCTAGGGTCGCGCCGGCGGACTGCTCCGTCACCTGGGGCAATGGCGTGCGCCTTGCGCGGGCTTGACTCGACTCATGGAGGATCACATGGCGAACTTGAATGTCTCGTATCAGGAGATGCGCGATGCGGCGTCACGGCTGACGACGGGCCAGGACGAGATCACCACCAAGCTCAACGAGCTCAAGGGCTTCATCGAGTCCCTGATCTCCTCAGGCTTCGTGACCGACCAGGCATCGGTGGCGTTCGGTGAGTCCTACCGCCAGTTCACGCAGGGCGCGACGGACACCGTCGCCGCACTCACGAACCTCGGCCAGTACCTGCGTACGGCGGCCTCGACACTGGAAGACGCGGACACACAGCTCGCCTCCGGCCTGCGCGGCTGATCTCGACCACACCTGTGGTGCCCTCGGTCCTCGACCGCGGGCACCACAGAGACCGCACGAGAACCAGAGGATCAACCATGGCCGATCGGCTGAAGCTCGACACGGTGGCACTGCGCGACACCGGGACCAACCTGCGCGTCGTGGCGCAGGAGTTCAACGACGCGAACGCCAACAGCGACGATGTCGCCGGCTCGGTCGGGCATCCGGGGCTCGCATCGTGCATCGAGCAGTTCGCGCACGGCTGGGACGACAAGCGCGGCAAGATCATCGGAATGGTCACGGCGCTCGCTGACTCGTGCACCGGAGTCGGTGCGGGATTCGAAGGTCTCGACCGGGACTTCGCCGCCGCGTTGAGGGGGCAGTGACATCGTGACGCGCCCCTCCTCGTGGTATCCGTTGGCAGGCTCAGACCCGGTTCCGGGCGACCCGGCAGCGGTGACCGTGAGCGGTGAGCGGTACCGCACCGTTGCTGCGGCGATCGACTCTGCGGCGAGAAACCTCCGGCAGCTGACGAGCCAGACCGACGGGAGCCGGTCTGACGCGGTCGACGCGATCCGCGACAGCAGCGCCGAGGTCGCTGAGCAGATCTCCAAGGCGCATGGCCGCTATGCAGCCGTGGGCGACGCGCTGGTGACCTACGCGCGACAGCTCGCCCAAGCGCAGGCCGAATCGCTGCAGGCGCTGTACGTCGCTCAGTCCGCCCAGCACGCCGTTGACCAGGCGAGCGCGGACGTCACGCGGGCCGCACGCAGTCTCGACGACACCACGGACGAGACCGAGCGTGGTGTCTACCAGAGCAAGCTCGACCATGCTCGCTCGAGCAGGGACGCTGCTGACGCCTCGTTGGCTCGGGCTCGGCAGGACCTCGAGGCTGCGGTCGGTCTCCGCGACCGAGCGGCGCAGCAGGCGATCAGCGCCATCGAGTCGACGACCGACAACGATGGCCTGAACGATGGCTGGTGGGAGAACTGGGGATCGAAGCTGTTCCACACCATCTCCACGGTCTTCTCGGGACTCGCCTCGGTGTTCGGGGTGCTGGCTCTCGTGCTCGCCTGGGTGCCCGTTCTCGGAGAGGCGCTCGCCGCAGTGGCGCTCATTGCGGGCGCGGTCGCGCTCGTCGCCGACATCGTGCTCAAGATCGCAGGCGAGGGCAGCTGGGTGAACATCGCCATCGGTGTGCTCGGACTGGTGACCTTCGGAGCAGGCCGTGTCGCTGGCACCGCCCTGAAGGTCAGCTCCCGAGCCGCGCTGGGTTCGGCGCGACTGGCCGCCGGATCCGCCGCCGCGGCGAGCCCGGCAGTCCGTGCCGCGCAAGGGCTCTCCACCGCTCGGAACGCGATGACGGCCATCGAGGAGATCGCTGGACCGGGCGCCAGCGCCCTCACCAGGGCATCCGCTCGGGGACTCGCCCTCGAAGGAACCGCGCTCAGGAGCTCGCAAGGAGTCCGAGACCTGTTCGCGGTGCTGAAGCCCGGCGCGGTCCTGACCGACACCGGCAGCAGCATCGCCGGTGCACTCACCCGCACACCAGGTGAGTTCGCCAGTTGGGGCGCGGCGTTCAGGGCGGGCGGCGCCAGCGTGACCACGGCTGCGACAGCCGGCCCGCAGGCGCTGGTCGCCGTTCTCTCGGGCGAGCGCGAGGCCTCCGCCACGCTCACCCAGCTCGCGCACGTCGCACCCGAGCTCGCCGGGGCCTCGAACCAGTTCGCAGCCTCGATGCACTTCGCGAACACCGTCGTCGGAGCCAGCTCGCTCGCGACAGGCACTGACAGGCAGGTCATGGGCTACGGTGCCTACTCGTGGCTCAGCGACCAGATCGGACCGTCATCGCCTTCGACGCTCAACCTGAAGTGATGGCGTTGCTCAGCTGGCCCGTGCAAGGAAGGTGTGAGTGATGCCGGGGACGGTGATCTCCCAGTCCATCGGTGTCTTCCCCGGATGGGTCCAGTGGCGCGCGGGTGACGGGAAGACCCGAGCGGAGGAGCTCGCTCGGGGTGGGGCGGACGGAGCGGACGCCCAGGAGTCCGTGCGGCAAGCGGTGGTCCGCCTGGACGCGCTGTGCCAGGCCGACGGGCTGTTCTTCGCCGCTGGGTTGTGGGTACCTGACCGCACGACCGGTGTCGCGGTCGCGACCGCACAGCTAGAGCTCCTCACCGGTGCACCGGATCGGGACGCCTCCTGGGCCGACGAGCTCGAGCGAGCCCGCGCATTTCGCGCGGAGCGAGGGTTCACGGTGTTCGACCGTGCGGTCGAACCGATGACGTTGCAGGCCGGACCCGCGTTCGGCACCATCACCGTGCTCGCCGAGACTCCGCGTGGAGGGCTGTTCGGCCGCCGGTCGGGTCCGTCTCCGGTCGAGACACGCGTCGAAGTGACCGTGTTCCCGCCCGGAAGCTCAGACGTCCTGCGCCTGGCGGTCCGGTCCTTCGAGTCCGATCTCCTGGACGCGCTCGTCGACCAGGCGCGCAACCTCGCCGAGTCGATCACGGTCGTCGTCGGCCCACCGCCAGTCCGATGAGCGCGAGGCTCGTCGCGATGCTGCGCGTCGAGGACGTGCGGGTCCCGACCCTCGGGCCGTTCCCTGAGCTGTACCACAACACCCCGTTGGTCCAGACGCTGCTGGTCCTGGGCATCGTCGGAGTGGTTCTGTTCGCTCTCCAGGTCCTCGGTGCACGGCGGCGCGCGAAGGCGGGCAAGGCCCTGCTTGCACCGTTCGTGGTCACCGTCGTCCTCATGGTTCTTCCACTCGCGACCGCGTACGTGCTGACGAAGTCGGGCGAGGATCAGGCGTTCGAGCGCATCAACGCGTACGACACCAGGCAGAGCGCAGTCGTCGACCAGATCGTTCCGCAGCTCGAGCACCGGTTCGGTGTGGTGATCCACGAGCCCTCGCTGATCCCGACCGAGGACGGGGAGCACCTGCGCGTCGACATGACCTTGCCGGATGCCTCACGTCAGAAGTGCTTCGTCATCGCCCAGGGCACCTACCGGATCCGCTGCGGCAGCGACAACGACCCTGCCGGAGGCACACCACTTCCCCCGGTCGCCACGGACTCACGATCGTGACCGCGGGGCCCGGCTCGGCCGCCGACGACTCCGAGGGGGTTCGACGGCCGCGCGTCGGTGCCTTCGGCGTGCTGCTCCCCGGGTCGTGGTGGACGGTGGACCTGCGCGATCAGGCCGCCCGACGCCGCTCGGTGGCCGGCCTCGTGGAGCGCCAGGTGGGCCGGGACGACAGCCGGGCGTCGTTGCGGGCGGATCTTCGCTCGACGATGAGTCGCACTGCCGAGGACGCCGCACGCGCCGGGGGCCGACTGCTGGCGGTCTCACTCATGGAGGTTGACGGGATCCCCGTACCTGCCACGCTGACGATGTACCGGATCGCTGGCACTGCACTGAATGACGCCGGCGCCGAGGAGCTCGCCCGGGTGCTGCGGCAGACGCAGCACCCGGATGACCAGATCGACACCACCGAAGGACCCTTGGGTCCGGTGCTGCGCCGGGTGGGTCGAAGGCAGGGAGACGGCCAGGTCGGTGGGGCGGACGTCACCCTCCTTGTCGCTGACTATTGGTTGGATCCCGACGACGGGCAGGGGCTGATGTCCCTGAACTTCACCAGTCCGCTGACAGTCATGCAAGACGCCTTGGTCGGCCTCTTCGATGCGATCGTGGCTTCGGTCGGTCCCACCGAGGACGGCGTGTGAGTCCACGCCGAACGGGCACGCTGCGACTCCTGGGCACCGTGCTGGGTGTCATCGGGGTGTCACTGCTCGTCGTCGGAGCGTGGCGGCGATTGTGGCAGAGCCGCAACGACGCTGATCCGGCTCTGGTCGCGCTGGTCGCAGCCGTGGTCGTCGGGGTGGTCGTCGTCGTGTCCTGGTGCTCGGCGCACCGGTCTCGCGCCAGGCAGTTGACCATCGCGACGCGACGGCCCGGTTGGCAGCTGCACGGGGTGTGGACCGACGAGTCGCTGAGTCGGGAGCTCGTCAAGCAGGGCGTGTGGGAGCCGGGGCTGCGTCGGGGCGGGGGTAGCCGGCTCACCCTCGCATGGTCGACCTGGGGCATCGAGCTGTGGCGCGGGGGGCGCGCCCCGTACGTCGTGGCGTCGCTCCCCTGGTCCGCAGTGGCGTCGACGACAGAAGGCTCCGGGCATGCTGCCGCACTCGAACGCCCGGCCGCCGTCGTGACGACGCTCATCGGTGCCTCGCTCGTCCTCGTCCCGTGCGCCCGAGCGGACGGAGGCGTTCTGCCGGCAAGCACCGCCCAGGTGCAACGCCTCATCACGGCTCTCAGGACCACGCGCGACGGCAGCTGACGGCTGCGTCCCGACATCGCCGTCGACACAGGTTGGATGGGGAGCGCGGCGGTCGTCGACGCTCGCGCGTGTCGTCGGGCTGTTCAGCGCGAGCAGCACGCGCGGCCGGTACCCGGCCAGCCCGTGACGCTCGGCGCTACCCAGGAAGACCCGATCGAGTCCCTGCTCACCCTGGCCAGCAGCGGACAAGGCGTCACGCAGTGGGAACCCCTCGATCTCGCCGCGATCACCGCACAGGCGATCCTGGACCGCCGGACCGAGGCGCAGCACCGGGACGTGCGCGTGGGCACCGCACTCGCCGAAGCGCCGACAACGGACGATCCATGCCTGGTCGAGAGCCTGGTCGAGGGCCTGATCACCAACCCGGTCGACAATGCCATCCGGCACGACGTCACCGGCGGACGCCTTGACGTCACGACGTCATGCTCCGAGCGCGGCGCGCGCATCTCGGTCCGCAGCACCGGCCCAGTGATCGCACCGGACGAGGTCGACCGGCTGTTCCTGCCCGTCCCACGACTGCCCCCCGAACGCGTCCGGCGTCCCGACGGACGCGGCCTCGGGCTGGCCATCGTCCGGGCGATCACCACCGCACACGGCGCCGTCCTGACCGCGCAGGCGCTGACTTCGGGTGGGCTCGACGTGCACGTGACGTTCCCGGCGCACCCGTCACCGCGTAGGGCGACGACGTTCGCTCGCGGCCGGAGGCCGTCGGTGGGGATGCGTCGCCTCGCCACGTGTCAGGCATCGGGAATGCTCCGACGACACACTGACGTTTCAGCCGACGGAGGTGTACCGATGACCGCGCCCGCAGCATCCTGGACCGACCCTCGCGACGAGATCGAGGTGGCCGTCCTTCTCGCGAACGGCCGTCTCGCGGGACGCAGGTTTGCCTCTCGTGCGCAGGCGGAGGCGTGGGCCCGTCCCGACGAGGGTGACCAGGTCGTCGAGTTCAACCAGGTGTGCAGCTGCGACAGGTAGCGACCGCACGGGTGCGCTTGCGCACCTGCACGAGATCAGGGTCCACGACCCTGCCAACCCGAGATCGACCGTGTGGTCACCTCCGCACACGGCTCTGCCTACGCGCGTCGACTTCCGGCGCACCGACAGCTTCGCCGACCGCCGCACTCTGAGGGTCCCGGGACACTCCTCAGCCGTCAGCCGTCGGTGCTCCCACGTCGTCGTCGCGGGATGCGGTCGTCGTCCGCGCCGACAACCAGCGCGGGCGGATCACGCGTAGCCGCAGGACCCGTTCACTGTCGCGGGCTTCTTGCAGATCGCGCCGCCGGGCGGCCAGCAGCATGGTCAGCGAGATCAACCCGACGATCTGGCCGGGGTCGTTGCGAGCGACGACGGGCAGCTTGTCGACCTGATGGGCCGCCATCGTGGTGGCGACCATACGCAGGGTCTCATCCGGATGGGTGAGCACCGGGTCAGCGATCGCGAGCTCGCGCACCGTGGCGTCGTGCCGTCCGTGGTGGACGGCGATCTCGAGCTGGGTGCGGGTGACGATGCCGCGTAGCCGGTCGCGGCCACCGACGATCGGGTAGAGCATCTGCCTGCGGGCCGCCACGCCTGCGGGGTTGGTGTCGGAGATCGCGGCGAGGGCCTCGCCGGCGCGCAGGTCGTCCTCGAAGGTGAGCACGTCGGGTTCCATCACCTCGCTGACGAACAGGATCTCCAGCGGGTCGACGTCGTACTCACGGGACAGGTGGTAGCCGCGCCGGGCGATCTTCTCGGTGAGAACCGAGCGTTTCAGCAGCAGTACCGAGACGGCGTACACGGTCGAGGCGCCGATGATCAGCGGGAGGATGGCATCGAACCGGTGGGTGAGCTCGAGGGCGAAGACCACCCCGGTGAACGGTGAGCGCATCACCCCGCCGAGCACACCGGCCAACCCGATCAGGGCCCAGAAGCCCGGCCCGACCGGCGGGAACAGGTGCGCTTCGAGCGTGCCGAGCGCACCGCCGATCATGAACATCGGAGCCAGCACACCGCCGGAGGTACCGGAGCCGAGAGAGAGCGACCAGATGAGCGTCTTGACGATCAGGACGCCGACGACCAGCCCCAGGCCGATCGAACCGTCCAGCTCCGCGCCGATGACGTCGTAGCCGACGCCCAGAGCCTGTGGGACAACCAGGCCTCCGACGCCGATGATCAGCCCGCCGATCGCCGGCCACCACATCCAGTGCACCGGCAGCCTCCGGAACCCGTCCTCAGCGGCGTAGACCAGAACGGTGGCCACGACGGCCAGCAGACCCGAGGCGATCCCGGACACGACGCACAGCCCGTAGGCGCTCTCGGCGATGTGCAGGGTCCCGCCGACGGGGAACAACGCAGCGGTCCCCAGCAGCGGGCGGCGCACGACGGCGGCCACACACACCGCGGCCGCAACCGGCATGTAGCTGCGCGGACGCCACTCGAACAGCAGCAGCTCTACCGCCAGCATCAGCGCCGCGAACGGCGAGTTGAACGTCGCCGCCATACCCGCGGCCGCTCCGGCGACCAGCAGCGTCTTGCGCTCATCGGCCGTCAGTCGCAGGAACTGCGCGAACAGTGACCCGACCGCGCCGCCGGTCATGATGATCGGTCCTTCCGCGCCGAACGGACCGCCGGTGCCGATCGCGATCGCGGAAGACACGGGTTTCAGGACCGCGACGCGGGGCTGGACCCTGCTCCCGCCGAGCAGGATCGCCTCGATCGCCTCGGGCATGCCGTGCCCGCGGATCTTCTCCGACCCGTAACGGGCCATCAGCCCGATCACCAAGCCACCCGCGACCGGGGCCAGCAGCACCACCAGCGGGTGGTGCTGCCCAGCGCCCGGCGCCACCAACGCGGTATCCAACCTCCGGTAGAAGACCGCGTTCGTGATCAACCCGATCAGGCGCAGCAACGCCCAGGCCACACCCGCGCTCACCGCGCCCACCGGAACCGCCATCGCCGCGATCAGCAGCACCCGGGGGGTGACCGTGAAGTCGCCCAGGTGCCCGACGTCGCGAATCGTCCCTGCGCCTGCGGGCACTCCGGCCGACACGGTCCCCCCTTCCATTCGGTCCGACGCCGCAGCCGGCCCGTGGGGGTCAGCTTCCACCGGCGGGATCCGCGCTCGGGCGCCCGGGTCCGACGACCCGAGGCGACATCGTGCGCACGTCGGTAGCACCCGGGGATTCCCCGATGCTCCGCTGCGCCGCATCAATGTATATCGTGACACGATATGGTCGCAAGGCGATGTGTCGAGGGGCGACTCGGACCGTCTCGATCGACGCCCTCCCCGCGGGAGGGTCCTCCCCGCGGGAGGGTCCTCCCCGCGGGAGGGTCCTCCTCGCGAGAGGGTCCTCCTCGCCCAGCCGAGGCAACGGGGTGCCGTCGCCGCGGTAGGCGCTAGGCGAGCGGTCGGCCGCCTGGGCGCCGCCTGGCGCTGACGGTACGTGCGACGTCCGGGGCGTCGGGGGCGAGTGCGCGTGACTCGACGGGAGGTGATGCTGCCGGGTCCCAGGCGACCGGCAGGTAGGGCGCGAGGCGGGTGAGCTCTTCCAGGTGTGCTGCCGACAGCCCATCCAGGCAACGGGCACCGGTCGTGGTGAGGTGGAGGCGCACGACGCGGTGATCCTCGTCGGCACGGGTTCGGGTGACCAGGCCGGCGGCCTCGGCTCGGTCGATGAGACCCACGGTGCTGTGGTGCTGCAGCAGCAGGTACTCGGCGAGCTCTCCGGTGGTCGGGCCGCGCGGATCGTCGTGGCCACGGATCGCCAGCAACAGCTGGTGCTGGGTCGGGGTCAGCCCTGCCGCTCGGGCCTGGTCGGCGCTCCAGCGCTCGAAGCGACGCAGGCTCACCCGCATCGCGAGCAGCCTGGCGTATACCTCGTCATCCAGCTTCACGATCCCCACGATAACGTCGTGACGCGATACGAATCGTCGTCCGCCACGGCGCCGCGAATCGGCGGACGCCGATTCGCGGCACAAGCTCGGGCGCCGTTGGACCCTGGCGGCACGGCCAACGAGTCGGGGTCCGTCTCGCATGGCGGCCGACCGCTCAGCGGCACCCCGGGACACGGACGACACCGGTCGCCGCTCGTGGGCGCCAGCGGCCGCCTGCGCAGCCGTCATGACCGAGTTTCCGGCGTCACCAGGAGGAATCGTCTGCGGCAGGCAGCTCGGTCCTACGCCTCGACTCGCTCCATGACCGACCTGGACGACCATGACTCGGGCACCGTGACGCTCAGGACGATGCAGCAGCAACGCGGCGATCAGCGTGCCGCTCGGCGCCACCCGCACGTGCCAGGAACAGACAGGCACGAGCGGGGGTGCCTTCCGAAGCACCGCCGAGGTCCGAGCTCGGTGCGGGCGCGGTGCGCTCAGGCGGCCGTCAGGACCCCGGCACGCCCTCCTGCGTCGGCCCGGCCGATGGCCGCATGACAGGTGCTGCAGTGCAGGAGCCTCCCGGGCAGCAGCTGCACGGACGGGTTGCCGACGCTCGTCACCTCGACCTGGACAGCGTCCATCGTGGCGTGCTCCACGCACACGGCCGCGCCGCACGCCGAGCAGATTCCGGCGGCGGTGCTGATGCGCCCGCTGTCGATCTGACACTCGAAGCAGTTCATGGTGATCTCTCCTCGTGGTTGGGTTGGGCGAAGCGGTCGGAGAGCTCGGGAACGACGCACCCGTCGCCGGGTGGGTACGGGCGCTGGGAACGTCCGGCGAGACGCTCCCGGACGCGCCACAGCTCGTCGCAGGCGTCGACGACGGCGTCACCGGGCACGCATGCGCGAGTGACGGTGTCGTGCCAGCGGCTCCCGGCGCGGCGCGAGTGGTGCGCGCGAGGTAGAGGCGAGGACGCCCTCGCCGCACCAGCACCAGGCGGCCCTACCACGCGGCCGTTCCCGTTCATGCCTCCATAGTATATCGCGTCACGATATGATCGCAAGGCGAGAGGTCAAGGCACGACGCGGTACAGGTCGATCGACGTCGTCGTCGCGAGCCTCGTTCTCATCCGACCGGCGGCAACGACCGCCGCAGCATCGATCGGGCTGGCCGGCGTGGTGCGGCACGTGCGCGGCCCGCAGTCAGAACCGCCACCCACACGTGACCCCGCCGCGCGGGAGCTCCCGTCGTCCAGGAGCGGCGGCCGGGCGTCATCGTCGCGGGGCGCGAGCGGTGGCCGACGGCCAGCGGCCGACGGCCAGACGCCGACGGTCAGTGGCCGACGGTCATCGTGGCGATCCGCCCAGCAGCCGATCGTCGAATCCCGCCCAGCGTCGACGACCAACCGGTCGTCATGCGCCATGCTCGATGCGCGCCGAGTCGCGCCTGACGAACCCGGAAGCATCGTCGGCGATCCACGTGAGAGGCATCTCGTCCGTCATCGCGTCGATGGGGATCTCGTCCTTGGCACGATCGTGCGACATCGGGATCTCCTCGTGTGTGCCCCGGTGGTGAGGCTCGGACGACCCTCGGCTGGACGTACCGACGAGCACCGCGAAGCTCACCGCAGCCGCGCCGACGGCTCTCATTCCCCCGGCGTGCGCACGATGCCTCCGACTGCACCTGTGAGGGCGCCGGTCACCGTGCCCGACGTGGGCGTGCGGTGCCCGCTCCACCGTCCGGCTCCCGCATCGGGGCGAGCGCCGACGACGCGGACTCGCGTGCGGCGGTCACGCGGGCCGGGCACCGACCCTCGGGCCGCCCGCAGGCCGCGAAGTCGCAGGTGCGGCACCACCACGGGCCCGACAGTCCGGTCCGGCGTCGCTCGACACGCTCCTCGACGCGGGCGGCGACCAGCTTGGCGAGCAGATCCTCGAGCGCGGTGGCCTCGGCGCCGGTCAGGCCGCTGGTCGCCTGGCGCAGAACGCGGTTCCGCGCCGCCCGGGCGGCCCTCGCCCGCTGCTGGCCGCTCGGGGTGAGCCGGACCTCGACCCGGCGGCGGTCCGCACCGGTGCGCCGCACGGCGAGGCCGGTGTGTTCCAGCTGGGTGACCAACCGCACCGCCCCGGAGTGGGTGAGGCCGAGCACCTCGGCGAGCCGAGCCACGTGGGCGCCGCCGAGGAACTCCTCGAGCGCCAGCAGTGCCGCCGTGGCACTCCCGGTCAGCCCCGTGGTCTCCTCGAGCGCGGCGGTGGCCTCCTCGCCCAGGTTGAGCGTCAGGGCGGCCAGCAGGTTGTCCAGTCGGGGGTGCGAGGAGGCGGCCACGAGGCGTATTGTATGAGCCGCTCATAGACTTTGTGAGGGGATGATGACCGTGTCGGAACTCGTGGCGAAGGCCGAGGTCGACGTCGCGGCCCCACCCGAGCGCGTGTGGGCCGCGCTGACCGAGACCGAGACGAGATCGGCGTACCTGCTGGGCGCGCAGGTGACCACGACCTGGGAGGTCGGAACCTCGATCACCTGGCAGGGCGAGTACGAGGGCCACCCCTACCAGGACACGGGCACCGTGCTCGTCTACGACGAGCCGCGACAGCTGTCGACGACTCACTACAGTCCGCTGATGGGCCGACCGGACGAGCCCGAGAACTACCACACCATCGTCTACACGCTCACGCCTACCGACTTCGGCACCCACCTCGTACTGACCCAGGACGGCAACGACAGCCCGGAACAGGCCGAGCAGTTCAGCCGGAACTGGACGAGCATGCTCGACGGGCTCAAGGCGCACGTCGAACACGCCGGCACCGCCCCGCATCAGCCGTGACAGCAGTGCGCCCGCCCTCCGGCTGAACCAGTCGACCTCACGACACCCACCTCACCGTGAAGATCGGGGCCATGCCGGGATCTGTGGCGTCGTTCCGCATCCGCTTGCCGCCCGCTGACCTGCGACGACGCACACGAACGGGCCGCAGCGAACCCGTCGACGGGTCCCGACACTCATGGGGCCCGAGTGCGATGCCCGTATCGCCAGCCACGTCGATTCAGGTCAGCAGTGCGTGTCCCGCCTTGACGCACGGCATGTCGTCGATCGAGGCAGAGCCCGCGACCAGACTCACACCGGAGCCGTCGGCCGCCTCGATGGTGTCCGACCCCGTACGACGCGCCAGGCGCCGCTCATAGCCGTTCGACGCTACCGGCCTGGGGTCCCCGATCACTCTGCCGCACCTGGTACCGCACCCGATCGCCCTCCTGCAGCGACTCGGCGCCCCTGACGACCGACACGTGCACGAACAGGTCCGCACCCCCCGCATCGGGCGTGATGAAGCCGAACCCGCGCTCCGCGTCATAGCGCGCGACCACGCCCTCGCCGCCACGCACGGGGCCGACCGACCCCTTCGAGGGGCCCGGTCGACCGTGCTCCGGCGGCGCAGCTGCACCCCGGCTTGCCGAGCGACTCACGAGCCGAATGCTGCGGGCCTGGAGCCCCTTCTCGCTCTGGCCGACGTCGTAGGTCACGCGATCGCCCTCGGAGAGCTCGGTCAGCCCCGCCGGCAGCGACCGGACGTGGACGAAGATGTCCTCGGCGCCGACGTCGGGAGTCACGAACCCGAAGCCCTTGTCCGCGTCGTACCAGGACACGGTGCCGTCCGCTCCGTCGGACGCCCCGGGTCGCCCGGCCGCCTCGGCCCCGAGCGGCAGCAGGTGGTCCGCCTGCGGCCCCCGCTCCCCGTCGACGACCAGGAACGCCACCCGCTGCCCCTCCGAGATCACGCCGCCGCCCACGATCGCCGAGCTGTGCACGAAGATCTCCGCGCCACCGCCGTCGGGCGTGATGAAGCCGTATCCCTTGCCCGGCTCGTACCAGGAGACCGTGCCGAGCACGCCCAGCGGCGCGTCGGGGGCGTAGTCGCCCGTGACCCGGACGCGGCGCGCCTGCGCGCCGCGGTCCCCCTCGCCCACCTCGAACTCGACGACCTGTCCCTCTCGGAGCACCCGCGGGCCGTCGCCGTTCATGATCTCGGACGCGTGCACGAACAGGTCCTCGGTCCCGTCCCCGAGGAAGAGGAAGCCGAACCCCCGCTCGGCATCGAACCAGCGGACAGTTCCCTGGGGCACGGTTGACTCCTTGTCGAGCGAGATTCGCTGTCACCCAGTATCCCTTGCCCGAGCCGCGCGTCGGACGCAGGGGGCAGCGGTGGCGCCAGGTCTCCCGGGCATCCCCGGTTCGCCCCCACCGCGCCGCCACGGTCTCTGTGCGTGCCAGGGCGCCGCAGCGGTACGGCGTGCTGCCCGCGCCCTCGACCAGGTCCTGGGCGGCCGGGTTCAGGCCGGCAGGTACGCAACGGCGGCCAGGACCCGTCGGCCGTCCTCCTCGGTCTGCTGCAGCGCGAGCTTGGTGAAGGCGTTGTTGCCCCGCGTGCTCACGGCCTTCTCCGTCCCGAACCTGCGAGCGGCGATGGCGGCATCGGCGTGACCGGTGCCCGCACCAAGGACGGGCCCTCGTCCACAGCCTCGACGACGTCGAACCCGTAGGCCTGGACAGTCATGACGCCCGGTGCCGCTTGGGTTCGAGCCGCACCGAGGTGAATCGGACGGCCACCACGGCGGTGCCGGCGAGGGTCCAGGCGGCGAGCACGCCGAGGTGCACCCACGAGAACCCGCCGTCGATCCCGGTCGCTCCGGCCGCGGTCGTGAGGGCGCGAGTCGCATGGCGCAGCGGGAAGAACCAGGACAGTCCCTGCAGCACCGGCGGGTAGCTGACGCCGACGACGAACACGTCGGAGATGAAGCACAGCGGCAGGAGGGTGCCGAGCGTGACCCCCACCATCGAGGACGCCGAGCGGACGACGGTCATCACGGCGATGCCGACGACCGCGAAGCAGGCCGTCGCGAGGAGCAGGGTGAGGAGGACCGCGGGCCATGCGGCGGGCATCGGCGTTCCGTACATCAGTCCCCCGACCACGCCGATCCCGGCCAGCGTGAGCAGGGCGACCACCTGGGCGCCGACGACCCGTCCGGTCAGCAGGGTCCAGGCAGGGAGCGGCGTGCCGCGTATGCGCTGCAGTACGCCGTCGTCGCGGGCCTCGGCCAGTCCGGTCGGGAGGTTGACGTAGGCCGTCACCGCGGCGCCGTACCCCGCCATCGTGGCGGCGAAGAATGCGCCGAGGGTCCGGCCGTCGGCCATGAGCTGATCGCCACCGCCGTTGACGGTCGGGATGAGCGCCACCAGGAGGATCGGGAACGCGATGGCGAAGAACACGGACGAGGCGTTGCGGGAGAGCAGCCGCACCGAGTGCAGCACCTGGCCGGCGAGGAGTGCGACGAGCGACGGAGAGGTGGTGCGGCGGGGCCGCGCGTCGGACGCGCGCGCGGAGCGTGCCGGGTGCCGCCGCTCCGAGGTGCGGTCCTGCTCGCGGCGTAGGGCCCACGCGGCCACCAGCGCTCCGGCGACCCCCCACGCCGCGATCGCCGCGAGGTGGTCGAGCTGGAAGCCGTTGCCGGTCAGGTACGGGTTGAACGCCTCGCCCAGCAGGTTCACCAGGTGCTTGAGCGGGAACAGCCAGCCGAGTGTCGACATCCACGACGGCAGCGTCCCGTTGACCGTGAACGTGTCGGACACGAAGGCGATGGGCACGACGATCCCGTTGGTCACGGCGATCGTCGCCTGCGGAGTGGGCAGCAGGAGAGCGATCGCCAGGCCCATCGCACTGAACGAGACCGACGCGAGCACCAGGGCCACCAGGACCGCCGGCAGCGTCCTGGCGTAGACCTGGACGCCGTAGAGGGCCGCGCCGGTACCGATCACCAGGAGGGTGGCGATGAGCCCGAGGAGGAGCGCGGCTCCGATCCGTCCGCCGAGCAGGGCCCAGCGCGGCAGCGGCGTGCAGCCCTGGCGCTTGAGGGCGCCGGTACTACGCGCCTCGGCGAATCCGGCGGCGAGGAACGAGAAGGTCGCCATGACGACCCCGAAGCTCGCCATCGACGGGGCGAGGAACTGCGCGAGCCGGACGCCCTGACGGCTGTCGACGGTCTCGTTGCCGACCACGGCGGCGAGCAGGACGAAGAACAGCAGCGGGAACACGATGCTGAGGATCATCGTCAACGGCGTGCGACGCAGCGCGATCAGCTCGTGGCGGACCTGGCGGCCGAGCAGCGCCAGGTCGGCGCTCATGGCGCGAGCTCCTCGGCATCCTCCTGGCCGCCGACCAGGTCGAGATAGATGTCCTCGAGGGTCGGGCGCGAGAGGGTGAGACTCTCGAGCTCGACGCCCCTGCCCACGGCCCACGCAGCCAGGACGTTCACGTCGGCGGTGGCGGAGGACGTCCGTACGTCCGCCACCGATCCCGCGATGCGCGTCTCCTGGCCGATGCGGGGCAGGTCGGCGGCGGCGACCCCGGACGGCAGCCGGAACGAGATGACCGTGGACCTTCCGGCCGAGGTCGCAAGCTCCTCGGCCGTACCCTGGGCGACCACCCGCCCGTGGTCGATCACCACGAGGCGATCGGCGAGGTGCTCGGCCTCGTCGAGGTAGTGCGTCGTGAGCAGGATCGTCGCCCCGAGGTCGCGCAGGCCGTCCACCAGGTCCCAGGCCCGGCGCCGTGCCGACGGGTCGAACCCGGTCGTCGGCTCGTCGAGGAACAGCACCTCAGGCTGCCCGACGATCCCCAGCCCCAGGTCGAGCCGGCGGCGCTGCCCGCCGGACAACGTCCGGACCCGTGCGTCGGCCTTCTCCTCCAGGCCGACGAGCCGCAGGACGTCGTCGACGGCGCGGGGGTGCGGGTAGTAGCCCGCATGGAGCCGGATGAGCTCGCGCGGGGTGAACTGGTCCTCGAAGCCGGCCTCCTGGAGCACGACCCCGATCCGCTCGCGCAGGGAACGTCCACCGGTCTGCGGGTCCATCCCGAGCACCCGCACTGCCCCCGAGTCCGGGCGACGATAGCCCTCGAGGATCTCGACGGTGGTGGTCTTGCCGGCGCCGTTCGGGCCGAGCAGGGCCAGGACCTCGCCCTGCTCGACCACGAGGTCGATGCCGTCGACCGCCAGGACCTGTCCGTAGGCCTTGTGCAGACCCTCCACGACCACAGCAGCCATCGGGAACCCACCGTTCCGGTTGTTCGAGAAGGAACGTGCGTGCACCAACCGGCACCTGCCTACTCCTCCGGCGACGCCCGTGGTTGGGCCGTCGGTCCCGACAGGGTGGCGAAGCCTCCGTGGTCACCCGCAGGAGCCTGGCGGTGCGGGTGCGGGTGGTTCGGGCCGACGCCGCCGGTCGCGCCGCCGCGTGATCCGCACCCACCCCCGCAGCGTCACGTCCGCTGTCATCCGGCGAGGTCCGCCGGTGTGATCACACCGGGTTGCACTCGCTCATAAATGAGTGTAGTCATTAGTGAGTGAACTCAGTAGATGCGTCATGACCGGTCGACAGGGGCGTGCGGACGCCCTCCGCAGCCCTTCGCGTGGACGTCGCGAGCGCAGCATGCAGGACAAGCAGCGACGGATCTTCGACGCGGCGACGTCGCTCTTCGCCGAGCGCGGCTACGACGCCGTGGGGACCCAGGAGATCGCCGAACGCGCCGACGTCGCCGCAGGCACCGTGTTCCGGTACGCCTCGTCGAAGGCCGAGCTCCTGCTCATGGTCTACAACCGCGAGCTGCGCGACGCGATCGACGTCGGAACGCGCGCAGCAGCGGAACAGAGCGATCCGACCGGCTCGGTCGACGTGCTCGTCCAGGCCGTCCTCGCCAGCTCGACGCGTCATCCCGTCAACGTCGTCGCCTACCAGCGCGAGCTGTTGTTCGGCCCGGCGACCGACGAGTACCGGACCGCCGGGCTCGCTCTCGTCGCCGAGCTCGAGGACGCGATCGCCTCGCGCCTGATCGCCTCCGCTCCGGCGGGCGTCGACGAGACGCTGGTCCGGCGCGAGGCCCAGCGGGCCGCCCGCAGCGTCTTCGCGACGTTGTCGCTCCTGCTCGCCGGCCCGTCCACGGGCGCGCACCAGGAGACCGAGCCCACCGAAGAGCTGCGAGGCCAGATCGCGCAGATCGTGCGCGGCTTCCTCGCGACAGTCACGTCCACCATCGAGAGATCCTGAGGAGAGCGACCATGTACTACAGCAGCGGCAGCTACGAGGCGTTCGCGCGCCCACGTAAGCCCGACGGCGTCGAGGACAAGACCGCGTGGTTCGTCGGCGCCGGTCTGGCGTCCATGGCGTCGGCGGCCTTCATGATCCGCGACGGGCAGATGGCGGGCTCGAGGATCACCATCCTCGAGCGCCTGGCCCTGCCCGGCGGGGCGCTGGACGGGATCGACGAGCCGGCCAAGGGCTTCGTCATCCGCGGCGGACGGGAGGTCGACGACCACTACGAGTGTCTCTGGGACCTCTACCGCTCGATCCCGTCGATCGAGGTCGAGGACGCCTCGGTGCTGGACGAGTTCTACTGGCTGAACAAGGAGGACCCGAACTACTCGCTGCAACGGGCCACGGTGAACCAGGGTCAGGATGCCGAGACCGGGAACCTCTTCACCCTCTCGGACCAGGCGCAGAAGGAGCTCACCGACCTCTTCCTGGCCACCCGCGAGTCGGTCGAGGGCAAGCGGATCAACGAGGTCTTCGGGGCGGAGTTCTTCGCCAGCAACTTCTGGATGTACTGGCGCACCATGTTCGCCTTCGAGGAGTGGCACTCCGCGCTCGAGATGAAGCTGTACGTGCACCGGTTCATCCACCACATCGGTGGCATGCCGGACTTCACGGCGGTGCGGTTCTTCAAGTACAACCAGTACGAGTCGATGGTGCTTCCGCTGTACCGATGGCTCCTCGACCAGGGGGTCCGGTTCCAGTTCGACACCGAGGTCACCGACATCGACTTCACGATCACCCCCGGCCGCAAGCAGGCCACCGCGATCCACTGGACCCGCGCCGGCGTCGACGGCGCCGTCGAGCTCGGCGAGAACGACCTCGTGCTCACGACCATCGGGTCGCTCACCGAGAACTCCGACAGCGGTGACCAGCACACGCCCGCGCGGCTCGACGAAGGCCCCGCGCCGGCATGGGACCTCTGGCGGCGGCTCGCCGCCAAGGACCCGTCGTTCGGGAATCCCGACGTGTTCGGTGCGCACATCCCGGAGAGCAAGTGGGAGTCGGCGACCGTCACCACGCTCGACCCGCGCATCCCCGCATACATCCAGAAGATCGCCAAGCGCGACCCGTTCAGCGGCAAGGTCGTGACCGGCGGCATCGTGACGGTCCAGGACTCGGCCTGGCTGCTCAGCTGGACGGTCAACCGCCAGCCTCACTTCAAGAAGCAGCCGAAGGACCAGATCGTCGTCTGGGTGTACTCGCTGTTCGTCGACGTGCCGGGCGACTACGTGGCCAAGCCGATGCAGGAGTGCACCGGCGAGGAGATCACCCAGGAATGGCTCTACCACCTGGGCGTCCCGGTGGCGGACATCCCCGAGCTCGCCGCGAACGCCGCGCGCTGCGTCCCCGTGATGATGCCCTACGTCACGTCCTTCTTCATGCCGCGGCGGGCCGGAGACCGGCCCGAGGTCGTCCCTGACGGAGCCGTGAACTTCGCGTTCCTCGGCCAGTTCGCCGAGTCCACCCGGGACACCATCTTCACCATCGAGTACTCCGTGCGCACCGGGATGGAAGCGGCCTACCAGCTGCTCGGCATCGACCGCGGCGTGCCCGAGGTGTTCAGCTCGACGTACGACGTGCGCAAGATCCTTGCCGCCGCCAGCCGTCTCCGCGACGGCAAGGAGATCGAGATCCCCGGCCCGGCCATGGTGCGGCACGAGCTGATGAAGCGGATCAAGGACACCGAGATCAGCGCCCTGCTCACCGAGTACGGTCTGATCTCCTGACGTCTCAGGACAACCAGGAGCAGGGCCCCGCGGCAACAGCTGCGGGGCCCTGCTCCTGCGGTCGGGGTCGTGCACGCACGCCGCGTGCGTGCACGTCCCCGACCGTCGTCACAGTGGGGTCCGCCGTGCCGCCGGCACGGGATGCGAGTCCCCCGCGCTCCCGCGATCATGTGCATGGCCCCACAGGCCGATAGGTGAACGAGGTCCCGTGTGGACGCGGCGATGGAGCGGTGTGAATGGCGGGTGGGCGGTGGAAGACCGGAAGACGGTGCTGGTCGTCACGCCGAGCCTGGGCGGGCACTACTTCGGAGAGCTGCTGGCCGGCCTCACCCGCGAGATCGCGGGGGCCGACGGGCGGCTGGTCGTCGTGGAGACGCTCCCCGAGTCCGCGCCGCGCGACGAGGCCGGCGCGCCGGGCGATTTCGCGACCCCGGTGGCGTGGTCGCACGTGGACGGCGTCGTGTCGATCACGACGGCCGTGGGAGCGCCGTACCTGCGCGGGCTGCGCGAGGCCGGACGGCCGGTAGTCCTGTCGAGCACCTTGATGCCGGACTTCGACGCGCCGGCGGCGATGCCGGACAACCATGGCGGGACCTTCACCGCCGTCGAACACCTCATCGGGCACGGGCACACCCGCATCGGGTTCGTCGGCAATCGTGCTCAGCAGGACATCCGCGAGAGGTACGCGGCCTACGTCCAGGCGCTGGAGACCTACGACCTGGCGCACGATCCCGGGATCGTGTTCGCGGCTGCCGACAACGGTGAGACCGGTGGCGAGCAGGCCGCGCGCGCCCTGCTCGCATGCGCGGACCGGCCGACCGCGCTGATGGTCGCGACGGACCGCAACGCACTCGGCCTCATGCGCGCGCTCACCGAGGCCGGGGTGGCGCTCCCCGACGACCTGGCGATCGTGGCGTTCGACAACATCGAGGCCGGCGCATTCAGCGTCCCGGCGCTGTCGAGCGTGAACCAGCGCTTCGACGAGGTCGGGTCTCTCGCCGGTCGTCTCGTGCTGGCGGCGATGCGCGGCGAAGCGGTGCCGAGCTCCGTGTTCACTCCCCAGTCGGTCGTCCTGACGGTGCGAACCTCGTGCGGGTGCATCGCCGGCGGGCACCGCGGCGAGGCGTCGGTGGGCGATCGTTCGCCCGTCGTCTCGGCCGAGCTGCTGCGCGACGAGCTTCAGGACGTTCTCGTTGCCGCGCTGCTCAGCGGCGACGACGTCGTCGACGGGCCGACCCACGACGGGGTGCTGGTGGCCATCGGCACCGTGGAACACCTGCTGACGTCGGGCGAGACCGTGACCGAGGCGCAGATCGGGGCCGTGACGCTCGCGCTCCGGCGTCTCACCTCTCGTCCGGACACCTTGCGTCGGATCATCGACGCCGTCGCCGACTACGCCGAGCGGATCGTCGCTCCGGGAGCGCGGGCGTCCGCGTCCGCCCGCGTCTCCGCGGCGCTGTGGAAGCTCCAGGCAGGTGCGTTCCTCGGTCAGGTCGAGGAGACCGAGACGGCCATCGCCGAGCAGTACGTCGTCGATGCGGGTCTGCTCGACACGACTCGCACCGACCCGCGCACCCTTGACTGGCTCGCAGGCACCCACATCAAGGCTGCCGTCCTGGCGCTCTGGGTCGACGATCCGGCACGCGGTCGTCTCGAGATCGTCGGGACGTACGACTCCGAGCACTCGCTGCCCGACCAGGTCGGGTCCCGCATCGCCGTCCAGTCGTTCCCGCCGGCGGCCCTGATCGACCTCCTGGCTCCGCAGCGGCGTGAGATCTGCGTGGTCGTCCCCGTGCGCACCGCCTCGCACGACTGGGGTCTGCTGTCGATCGTCGGGGCCGTGGACTCGACGTCCACCCGCGAGACGTATCAGCACTGGGCCGGGTTGCTCGGCACGGCCCTCGAGTCTCAACGACTGCAGGACGAGGTCCGCAAGAGCGCCCTCTACGACGCCGTCACCGGGCTCCCGAACCGCCGGCTCTTCCTCGAGCGACTCACGGCCTCGATCGCACGCCATGCGCGCTCCGGGACCCCGTTCGCCGTCCTGTTCCTCGACCTGGACGGCTTCAAGCTGATCAACGACTCGCTCGGGCACCCGATGGGCGACCGCGTGCTGACCGCCGTGGGTGACCGGATCGCGCACGAGCTGCGGACCGTCGACACCGGTGCCAGGTTCGGCGGCGACGAGTTCGCGATCCTGCTGCACGACATCGACCCCGCGGGCGCACTCCTGGTCGCCCACCGCGTGCAGGCCGCCCTGGCGCGGACCCTGGATCTCGACGGCCCCGACGTCTCGATCAGAGCCAGCATGGGCATCGCCACCAGCTCCGTCGACTACGCGTCCGCCGAGGACATCCTGCGCGACGCCGACACCGCCATGTACCGGGCCAAGGCCGACGAGCCAGGAGCCGTGGCGTTCTTCGACGACGCCATGCGCGCGGACGCCCTCCACCAGCAGCAGCTTCACGCCGAGATCCATCGCGCCCTCGAGGAGCACGAGTTCGAGGTCTTCTACCAACCGATCGTGAACCTGGCGTCGGGTCGTACCGACAGGTTCGAGGCACTCGTGCGCTGGCGCCACCCCCAGCGCGGCCTCGTGATGCCCGACGAGTTCCTCCCCGCCATGGAAGAGAGCGGGCTGATCATCCAGCTGGGCTACTGGGTCCTCGACGAGGTCTGCCGACAGCTCGCCGTCTGGGGCCCGCGGGTCGTGAACGTGGCCGTCAACATCTCCGACCGGGAGTTCTGGCACCACGACCTGCTGACCCGCGTGCTGGAGATCCTCGCCCGCCACCACCTCACTCCCGATCGCCTCACGCTGGAGATCACCGAGAGCGTGCTGATGCGTCGTCCGGAGGTCGCGCTGCAGATGATGCACCAGCTGCACGACGCCGGGCTCCGCCTGCACATCGACGACTTCGGGACCGGGTACTCGTCCCTCGAGACCCTGCACCGGTTCCCGGTCGATGCGTTCAAGATCGACCGCTCGTTCCTGCGCAGCCTCGCCAGCGGGGACCACACGACCGAGCTCATCACCGCCCTCGTCGGTCTCGGCACGTCCCTGGGCCTGGCCGTGGTCGCCGAGGGTGTCGAGACGGGTGAGCAGCTCGCCTTCCTGCAGAGCATCGGCTGCGCAACCGGCCAGGGCTACCTCTTCATGCCGGCGGTCAGCAACGACGATGCGGGCGACCTGCTCGACCGCGACCTCGCCGATCAGCCGGACGAGACGGGGAACGTCGTCACCGATCTGTGAGGGACACCTCGGGGCCGGGTGGTGCGCCTCGCGATCTCGCGCAGCACCCGCGCCTCGAACCTGCGGTGTCACGCATGCCCTGTCACGCACGCCCTCTCACGAATGCGCTGTCACGATCGTCCGGCGTCTCGACCGTCCGTCGTCGCGGCGCACCCGACGCTCTCGCCCCGGCCGAGGTCGCCGGGGCGAACGGTCTACGGACGAACCACCAGCACCGGGCACGGCGCGTGCACGACGACGGTATGGCTGACCGACCCGAGCAGCATCCGGGCGACCCCGTGCCGACCGCGACTGCCCACGACGAGCAGCCGCGCCGTGCGTGCGAAGTCCAGGAGGGTCTGGGCGGGCTCACGGTGCACCAGGTGCCGGTTCACGACCAGGTCCGGGTACCGCTCACCGAGCCCCGCGAGCGACTCGGCCAGCACGACGCGCTCACGCTCCTCGATCGCCTCGTCGTACGAGTCGAGCGCACTGCCGAGCACCGCGTCCGACATCGGCTCCTTCCAGGCGTGCACGACGGTGAGCTCCTGACCGAGCCGGTCGGCCTCGTCCGCCGCGTGCGCGACGGCTGCGATCGAGTCCTCCGACGCGTCCACGCCGACGACCACGCCGCTCCCCTGGGTCCCCGTGGCGCGCGGCACGACCAGCACCGGGCAGTGCGAGCCGGCGACGACCTGGTAGGCGAGCGACCCGGCGAACGCGCGTTCCACGAGTCCGAGCGGTCGGCAGCCGACGACGACGAGGGCCGCACGTTCCGACGCCTCCGTCAGCGTGACGCCCGGGGTGCTCGGACTGATCACGCGACGAACGGTCAGGTTCGGCTCGACCCGGAGCGCGCCGTCGGTCGCCTCGCCGAGGAGCCTCTCCGCCCGCCGGGTGACGTCCTCGTCCCGAGCGGGATCGAGCGCCGCATAGCGCGCGCCCGTCGCGTGGACGATCTCGAGCTCGTCATACCGGGCAGCCGCCTCGTGCGCAGCCCAGACGAGTGCGTCGCTGCTGGACTCGGTCCCCTCGACCCCCACCACCACCGTGCGTGACATGGCCGTCGCCTCCCCGACACCGTTCCCGAACCTGCCGCCTCGTCCCACTCCCCGCCCCCGGTTCCACTGTCCACCGCAGGCGGGCGTCCGCAACCGGACGGAGGCTCCGGGCTCCCCGCGTCCCCGCTGACCGCGCCGACTCGCGCGGACTCACACCGCCATGTGCGAGGCGAAGTCGCGGATGTGAGCTTCCACGCGACCGGCTGCAGTCTCCGCCGCGCCCGTCTCGACCGCGGCAAGGATCGCGTGGTGGTCGGCGCGCAGTCCGTCGCGGATGCTCGGCCAGCCCACGTCTCCGGCGTCGGGCAGCGCCGAGAGGCTCGCAAGGATCGGCAGTCTCATCGACTCGCGGATCGCGCGGGTCACGTCGGCCATCAGCCGGTTGCCACCTGCTTCCGCGAGAGCGACGTGGAAGCTCGTGTCGAGCTCGTTGAACGTCCGCCGATCGACCTCGGGCTCGTCCATCGCGAGAAGGTCGGCACGCATGCGCGCCAGGTGCTGCGGACGCGCCCGGCGGCAGGCGAGGGCCACGCTGGCACGCTCGAGCGCGACCCTGGTCTCGACCACGTCCTCGAGCGGGAACGAGCCCAGCGCCACGTGCACGCGCAGGAGCCGCGCCAGGGCGTCGCTCGGCAGCTGCTGGATCGTCGTCCCGGCGTCGGGCCCCGTGCCGACCTGCGACCGCACGACGCCCTGCGACTCGAGGATGCGCAAGGCCTCGCGCACCGCCGGGCGGCTCACCCCGAGCATCGTGGCGAGCTCGCGCTCCGGGGGGAGCCGCTCGCCCGCGCGCAGGCTCCCGCAGACGATCTGCGTCTCGATGCGCTCGAGCACGAGCTCGTAGGTGCGCACGCGCGTCAGAGGCTTCCATGCCTCCGAGGAGCGGGAGCTCTCAGCGACCGACGGCGGTGGCGCAGCGACGGGAGGCGCGGGCACGGGCGCGGCACCCGCGTGCGTCGCTCCCGGGTCTTTCGCGGCACTGTTGGACTTTTCCACGGCGTCACACTATCGTCACCTGGGTCGTTTGGTCGGACCACATGTCGACCGATCGTCGCCGCCCGTTCGCCCCCTCCCGCGGTGCCACGCCGAGGCACGACGTGGGGGTCCACCGGCGGTGACCCGTGCCCCGGCTCGGCCCGACTCGGGTACCGCGTTCCTCACCGACGAGGAGGCCTCGTGCTCCGCACCGCCGTCGACGCCGTCTGCGCGTCACCTCCCTCCCCCGCAGCTCTCCGGGCGGGGACGCGATGGAACCGTCCGTCATGAAGGTCGCGGTCTTCGTCACGTGCCTCAACGACACGATGTTCCCCGGGACCGGTACGGCGGTCGTCCGCCTGCTGCGTCGGCTCGGGGTGGACGTCGAGTTCCCGGCGGCCCAGACCTGCTGCGGTCAGATGCACGTCAACACCGGGTACGTCGCGGAGGCCGTCCCGATCGTGCGGACCTTCGTCGAGGCCTTCGCGGGCTACGACGCCGTCGTCGCGCCGTCGGGGTCGTGCGCCGCGTCGGTCCGTCACCAGCACCGGCTCGTGGCGCGCCGGTCCGGCGACCCCCGCCTCGCCCGCGAGGTTGCGACGATCTCGCCACGCGTCTACGAGCTCAGCGAGTTCCTGATCGACGTGCTCGGGGTCGTCGACGTCGGCGCCTACTTCCCGCACCGGGTCACCCTGCACCCCACCTGTCACTCGAGACGCATGCTGGGCGTCGGTGACAAGCCCGAGCAGCTCCTGCGCGCGGTACGCGGACTCACCCTCGTCGACCTCCCCGAGGCGCACGAGTGCTGCGGGTTCGGCGGGACGTTCGCGCTCAAGAACCCCGACGTGTCGGTCGCGATGGGCTCCGACAAGGCACGTCACGTCCGCGAGACGGGAGCTGAGGTGCTCGTCGCCGGAGACAACTCGTGCCTCATGCACATCGGGGGCCTGCTGACCCGCGAACGAGCAGGGATCCGCGCGATGCACCTCGCCGAGGTTCTCGCCTCGACGGAGCCCGGCGCATGAGCCCGGCGACGTTCCTCGGCATGCCGCCCTTCCCTGTCGCAGCGAGAGAGGCGCTGGCGAACAGCCAGCAGCGCGGCAACCTGCGGAACGCGACCCGCACCATTCGTGCCAAGCGAGCAGGCGTGGTCGGCGAGGTCGACGACTGGGAGCAGCTGCGGCGGGCCGGTGCCGCCATCAAGGACGAGGTGCTCGGCAACCTCGACGGATACCTCGAACAGCTCGAAGCTTCTCTGACGCTCGCCGGAGCCACCGTGCACTGGGCACGAGACGCCGCGGAGGCGAACCGGGTCGTCATCGACATCGCCCGCCGTCACCACGTCGACGAGGTCGTCAAGGTGAAGTCGATGGTCACCGGCGAGATCGAGCTCAACGCCGCACTGGAGGCGGCGGGGATCTCGGCCTGGGAGACCGACCTGGCCGAGCTGATCGTCCAGCTCGGCGACGACCTCCCCAGCCACATCCTGGTGCCCGCGATCCACCGCAACCGTTCCGAGGTGCGCGAGATCTTCCTGCGGGAGATGGGCAAGAACGGGATCCCGGCCGACGTCGACCTCACCGACGACCCGGCGGACCTGGCCGGCGCGGCCCGACGACACCTGCGGGAGAAGTTCCTTCGGGCCAAGATGGCGGTCTCCGGCGCCAACTTCGCCGTCGCGGACACCGGCACGCTCGTCGTCGTGGAGAGCGAGGGCAACGGGCGGATGTGTCTCACGCTCCCCGAGGTCCTCGTCTCCGTCGTGGGGATCGAGAAGATCGTCCCGACCTGGACCGACCTCGAGGTGTTCCTCCAGCTTCTCCCCCGATCGTCGACCGGCGAGCGGATGAACCCGTACACCTCGACCTGGTCGGGCGTGACCCCGGGCGACGGGCCGCACGAGGTGCACGTCGTCCTCCTCGACAACGGCCGCACCTCGGTGCTCGCCGACGAGGTCGGCCGCCAGGCGCTGCGCTGCATCCGGTGCTCGGCGTGCCTGAACGTGTGCCCGGTGTACGAGCGGACCGGGGGACGTGCGTACGGGTCGGTCTACCCGGGCCCGATCGGAGCGATCCTCACGCCCATGCTGCGGGGCATCGGGACCGACGAGGCGACCGACTCCCTGCCGTACGCCTCGAGCCTCTGCGGTGCGTGCTTCGAGGCGTGTCCGGTGCTCATCGACATCCCCGAGGTCCTGGTCCACCTCCGGGAGAAGGTCGTCGACGCGCATCGCGGCCGGATGCCCGGAACTGTCGCGACGACCATGACCGGCGCGTCCTGGTTGCTCACGAACGGCCACCGGCTCGCGGCTCTGCAGATGCTCGCCGGTGTCTCCCGACGCATCTTCTGGCGGCGGGGCCGGATCGGCCGGATGCCCCCACCACTGAGCCGATGGACCGATGCCCGGGACGCCCCGGCCCCGCCGCGGGAGTCCTTCCGAGCCTGGTGGGCGCGCACCGACGGAGGACGTGGTGCCCGGCGCGCCGACGACGACGGGAGGGACGAGCGATGAACGCGCGCGACGAGATCCTCGGGCGGGTACGCGCCGCCCTCGGTGCCGGCCACGAGCGCGCGACGGACGTCGCCCCCGGGACCCGGGCTGTCCCGCGGGAGTACGTGACGAGACGCGACCTGCCCGACCGGTTGGGCCTGTTCGTCGAGCGCGTGGAGGACTACCGCGCCACGGTGACCCGCACCGACGTCGACGGCATCGCCGCCGCCGTCGCGGACAGCCTCATCGGCGCACGCCGGGTGCTCGTGCCGCGTGGGGTACCGGACTCGTGGCTGCCG
>JAJYCD010000120.1 GCA_021778635.1 Actinomycetes bacterium | reverse complement strand
TCGCCGGGCTCGTCAGCGTCGCGAAGAGCTCGGCCGACCTGGCCAAGCTCATCGACAGCGGCGTCGCCGAGGGCGTCAAGCAGGTGATCCCCGGGCTCGACATCGCGGCCTCGGCGCTCGGGATGGCCCGCGGGATCACCGAGGTGGCGGCCGCCGGCATGCGTCAGCGCGAGACCGACCTGACCATGTTCGAGGCCCGCGCCGGGTCGACCGACAAGGTCAACGTGATGGTCTACCCGCTGATGAAGGTGTCGCAGGTCTACACCAAGCACCTCGAGCAGACCTGCTGGTCGCTCGGCGTGAACATCATGAACTTCAGCATCTCGGTCGCCCAGGTGGCCTCGGCGGGCGGCTTCGGCATCCCGGCGGCGATCAAGGCCGCGACCACGGTGATCGACAACCTGCACAAGATCGCGCACTACATCGCCAGCAAGGTGCTCAACGTGATGGCGAAGCGGGCGGAGAAGGAGTCGGCCGTCCTGCACGTCGAGGGCGGCGCGGAGGACGAGCTGCGTCGGCACCCCAAGATGGCGGTCGACGGCATCATCCTCAAGGCCGCCGCGGGCGACAAGACCGCCCTGATGTTCCTCGCCAACTATCGGATCGACGGCAAGCCGATCACGGCCGACTACGTGAAGCGGATCAAGCCGAAGCCCGTCAAGCCGTTCGACCCGAAGGCGAAGCCCGACTCCGACCCGGCGCAGACGAGCGACGACGCCCTGCTGCTGAAGATCCGCGCCGTCGTGCTCGCGGGCATGGACACGAACGCGGACCCGCAGTCGGTGTTCGAGGACATGAAGAAGAAGGTGAAGCCGATCACCGGGGTGCTCGGCGGCATCTCGGACGCGTGGACCGAGTCCGGCGAGCTGGCCACCCAGCGGAACGAGCAGGCCAAGGCCGGCAAGCTCGGCGCCAACACGAAGACCGACCGGGGCCTCGGCTGGCGCATCCAGCAGCTCTTCAGCTCGGAGAAGCGCGGCAAGCTCAAGCAGAAGACGGCGGCCCTCGCCGCGGGCGAGGTTCTCCCGGCGGGCGTCGTGTGCGCGGTCGGCGACCTCCAGCTCAAGGACCAGGCGAGCCCTCCCGAGATCAAGAAGTTCACCGACTCCCTGACGGTCGAGGCCATCGAGGCCGAGCTCAAGCGGACCCCGCGGCGCAACTCCCCCGCGTGGATCGAGTTCCTTCGCGAGGCCCTGCGGGCGAAGGTCACCGCCTCGGTGTCGTCCTCCGCCGGGGTGAGCGGCCCGTGACGTTTCTCGACGAGGTCGCCGCGGCGCTGGTCCGTGCCGGTCGCAGCGTCGAGGTGGACCCGGCACTCTCGACGATCGACGTGTCCTCGGCCGGCGCCGGCCAGGTGCTCGCCGTCGTCCGTCCGGTCGCCCGCGCCGTCACGTTCTACGCGGTCCACCCGGTGCTCGTTCCGGCCGTCTCGGTCGCCGCCGTGAGCGAGCTCGTCGTCCGCGCGACCGCCGACCTCGTCGACGCCTCGCTCGAGCTGGACCTGGCGACGGGAGCGCTCGCGGTCCGGTTCGGCGTCGTCCTCGGCGAGCTCGACCTTGTCGAGGACGATCTCGCCGAGCTGCTCGACGCGGCGCTCGACACCGTGGAGACCGCGGCGGCGGCGTACTCCGGGGCGATCGACGACGTGCTCGCGGGTGTCGACCCGCGCACCGCGTCGACGGCGGTCCGGCGTGCGCCGGTCGAGGAGCTGGCGGTCGGGCTCGACGACTGACCCGCGCTCAGCCCGGGACGTCCTGTCCCGGCTCCGGCAGGCAGAGGTCCGGCTGGACGGCGTGCACGACCTGCGCGCCGATCTGCTGGAGCTGCTCCACCTGTTCCGGCGTCAGGCCGTCGAACACGACGCGGCGGACCTCGGCGACATGCCCGGGTGCGGTCGCGACGACCTTGTCCCACCCGGCGTCGGTGAGGATCGCGAGCGTCGCGCGACCGTCGTCGGGATCCGGTTCGCGGCGTATCCAGCCCCGCCCCTCCAGGCGGGTCGCGATGCGTGACAGGTGGGAGAGCCTGACGTTGGCCAGCGCGGCGATCTCGCTCATCCGGGATGCATGCCCCGGGCGCATCGACAGCCACGACAGCACCGTGTACTCGACGAAGCTCACGCCCGCGTCGCGCTGGAGCTGGGCGTCGAGCGCGGTCGGCAGCCAGACGATCGTCGAGGCGAGCGCGATCCACGCGCGTGTCTCGTCGTGCGTCAGCCAGCGCGGGTCCCCGTCGTCGTCCATGGCGTGAGATTACTTGACATGGGAAGCAAATGCGAGTGACGATGGTTTCCGTAGCAAGTAACCCATGATCCCGGGCGAGCACCGGAACCCCCTCGAGGAGACACCATGCGCGCAGTGCGCTTCCACCAGTACGGCGACCCGCAGGTGCTCGCGATCGAGGACGCACCCGAGCCGCACGCCGGACCCGGCCAGCTCCGGATCCGGGTCCGGGCCGCGAGCGTCAACCCGATCGACTGGAAGATCCGCGCCGGCTACCTCGCCGAGATGATGCCGACGACGTTCCCGGCGATCCCGGGCAGCGACGCCGCCGGCGTGGTCGACGAGGTGGGCGACGGCACGTCGGGCGTCGCGATCGGTGACGTGGTGTTCGGTCTGGCGGTGTCCGGCAGCGCAGCGGAGCTCGCGGTGCTCGGCGCCTGGGCGCAGGTCCCGGCGCCGTGGTCGCTCGAGCAGGCGGCCGCCGCGGGTCTGGTGTCCGCGACCGCGATCGCCGGCCTCGACACGCTGGGCGACCTGGCCGGACGCACGATCCTGCTCGAGGGCGCGGCCGGCGGAGTGGGATCGGCCGCCGTCGAGATCGCCGTCGCCCGCGGCGCGAGGGTGATCGGCACCGCGAGCGAGGTCCACCACGACTTCCTGCGCTCCCTCGGCGCGACGCCGGTCACCTACGGCGACGGCCTGGCCTCGCGTGTCGCCGCGGTCGCACCCGACGGCGTGGACGTCGCGCTGGACCTCGCCGGGTCCGGCTCGCTCGCCGACCTCGTCAAGATCGTCGGCGACCCGGCGAAGGTCGCGACCGTCGCCGACTTCGCGGCTGCGGCGCTGGGCGTGACCGTCGTCCAGGGTGCAGCGAACGCAGCGACGAACCTGGCGCTCGCCGCCGAGCTCGGGGCGCGCGGCTCCTACACCCCGCGGATCGAGGCCACGTTCCCCATGGAGCGGACCGCCGAGGCCCACGCGCGCGCGCAGGCCGGGCACACCGAGGGCAAGGTCGTCCTCACGCTGTAGCCCGCCCTGCCAGTGCGACTCACCGGCGTTCCTGGCTCCCGCTGAGCACAGCCCGCCCCCACCCGCACCGCTCTCGACAGCCGCCCCGCGCGAAGGAGACCACCATGACCGGCACCGCCCCGGACCCGTTCAACCCTGACGTCCCGGCGGCGGCGTACGACGACCTGCTCGCGCGGGTCCTGCCGGAGGCCCGCGCTCACCGCGCGTGGGCCACGACGGACGGGAGGCTGCCGGCCCTCTTCCTCAGCCACGGCGCCCCGCCGGTCCTGGACGACGCGCAGTGGCTCGACGACCTCTTCGCCTGGTCTCAGACCATGCCGAAGCCGCGCGGCATCGTCGTGGTGTCCGCGCACTGGGAGAACGCCCCCGTGGCGATCTCGGCGAGCGCCGCCGGCACACCGCTGTACTACGACTTCGGCGGCTTCCACCCGCGGTACTACACGCTGCGCTACCCGACCCCGGACGCGACCCGGCTGGCGCAGCGCCTCGCCGCGACCCTGGGTGCCACCACCCCGCTGCACCAGCACACCGGCCGCGGCCTCGACCACGGGGCCTTCATCCCGCTGATGGCGATGTACCCGGCGGCCGACGTGCCCGTGGTCCAGGTGAGCATGCCCTCCCTCGACCCGCAGGCCCTCTTCGCCCTCGGTGAGCGCCTGCGCCCGCTGCGCGACGAGGGGATCCTCGTGATCGGCTCGGGCTTCATGACCCACAGCTTCGCGGTGTTCGGCGAACCGTCCCTGGTCGGGCACAACCGCGCCTTCGACGAGTGGGCCGCCGATGCGCTCGCCCGCGGCGACGTCGACGCCCTGACCGACTTCCGTGCGAAGGCCCCGGGCTCCGCCGTCGCACACGTGACCGCCGACCACTACGTGCCGCTGCTGCTCACGCTCGGCACGGCCACCGACCCCGGGGCGCCGGTGACCACCGCGATCGAACGCTTCTGGTTCGGCAACTCGATCCGCTCGGTCCAGGTCGCCTGACGGACCCGCTGCCGGTGCGGGGCGACGGCCCGTCCGTCACGCGTCCGGAGCGGCGCGCCGGCGGCCTCGATCAGCCGCCGACGTAGGCCGCGAGGTGCTCGCCGGTGAGCGTCGAGCGCGCGGCGACGAGCGCGGCCGGGGTGCCCTCGAAGACGACCCGGCCACCGTCGTGACCCGCACCGGGTCCGAGGTCGATGATCCAGTCGGCGTGCGCCATCACCGCCTGGTGGTGCTCGATGACGATCACCGAGGTGCCGGCGTCGACGAGCCTGTCGAGCAGGCCGAGCAGCTGCTCGACGTCGGCGAGGTGCAGGCCCGCGGTGGGCTCGTCGAGGATCAGGACGCCACCCTTGTCACCCATGCGGGTCGCCAGCTTGAGTCGTTGCCGCTCGCCGCCGGACAGCGTGGTGAGCGGCTGGCCGAGACTGAGGTAGCCGAGCCCGACGTCGGTGAGCCGGTTTAGGACGGCGTGCGCGGCCGGGGTGCGAGCCTCTCCCGCGCCGAAGAACTCCTCGGCCTCGGTCACCGACATCGCGAGCACCTCGGCGATGTCGCGGCCGCCGAGGTGGTACTCGAGCACCGAGGCCTGGAACCGCTTGCCCTCGCACTCCTCGCACGTCGTGGTGACGCCGGCCATGATCCCGAGATCGGTGTAGATCACCCCGGCACCGTGGCACGTCGGGCACGCGCCCTCGGAGTTCGGGCTGAACAGGGCGGGCTTCACGCCGTTGGCCTTCGCGAACGCGGCGCGGATCGGGTCGAGCAGCCCGGTGTACGTCGCGGGGTTGCTGCGCCGTGACCCGCGGATCGCACCCTGGTCGACCGACACGACGCCCGCACCGGCGGGGATCGACCCGTGCACCAGGGACGTCTTGCCGGAGCCCGCGACGCCGGTGACGACGACGAGCACCCCGAGCGGGACGTCGACGTCCACGTCGCGCAGGTTGTGCTCCGTCGCTCCGCGGATCTCGAGCGCGCCCGCCGGCGTGCGCACCGTCGGCTTGAGCGCGACCCGGTCGCTGAGATGGCGCCCGGTCAGCGTGCCGCTTGCTCGCAACCCGTCGACGGTGCCCTCGAAGCAGACCGTGCCACCCGCCGCACCGGCGCCCGGTCCGAGGTCGATGACGTGGTCGGCGATCACGATCGACTCGGGCTTGTGCTCCACGACCAGCACCGTGTTGCCCTTGTCCCGCAGCCGTAGCAGGAGGGTGTTCATCCGCGCGATGTCGTGGGGGTGCAGGCCGATCGTGGGCTCGTCGAACACGTAGGTGACGTCGGTGAGCGACGAGCCGAGGTGCCGGATCATCTTGACGCGCTGCGCCTCACCACCCGACAACGTGCCGGACGAGCGGTCGAGAGAGAGGTACCCGAGCCCGATCTCCACGAACGAGTCGAGCGTCTGCTGCAGCGCACCGAGCAACGGGGCCACCGACGGCTCGACGAGGCCGCGGACCCACTCGGCCAGGTCGCTGATCTGCCGTGCGCAGGCGTCGGCGATGCTGATGCCCGCGACCTTCGACGACCGTGCCGCCTCGTTCAGCCGGGTCCCACCGCAGTCCGGGCACGGGCTGAACGTCACCGCGCGCTCGACGAACGCCCGGATGTGCGGCTGCATCGCCTCCACGTCCTTGGACAGCATCGACGACTGGATCCGTCGCACCAGGCCCTCGTAGGTCATGGTGATGTTCTCGATCTTCATCCGGGTCGCCTCGTGGTAGAGCAGGTCGTGCCGCTCCTGGGCCGTGTAGTCGCGGATCGGCTTGCGCGGGTCGACGAAACCGGAGGACGCGTACAGCCGGTAGTTCCAGCCGCCTGCGACGTACCCGGGGATGGTGAGCGCGCCCTCGGCGAGCGACAGCGTCTCGTCGAACAGCTGGGTCAGGTCGATGTCGTTCACCGAGCCCATGCCCTCGCACCGCGGGCACATGCCGCCGGTGATCGTGAACGTGCGCCTCTCGGCCTTCGCGGCGCTCTTCTGGACGGTGATCTGACCGGAGCCGCTGGCCGACGCGACGTTGAAGGAGAACGCCTGCGGCGACCCCACGTGCGGCCGCCCGATCCGGGAGAAGAGGATCCGGAGCATCGCGTTCACGTCGGTCGCGGTGCCCACCGTCGACCGGGCGTTGGCGCCCATCCGCTCCTGGTCGACGATGATCGCGGTGGTCAGGCCGTCGAGGACGTCGACGTCCGGCCGCGCGAGCGTGGGCATGAACCCTTGGACGAACGCGCTGTAGGTCTCGTTGATCATCCGCTGCGACTCGGCGGCGATCGTGTCGAACACCAGCGAGCTCTTGCCCGAGCCCGACACGCCCGTGAACACCGTCAACCGGCGCTTCGGGATCTCGACGCTCACGTCCCGGAGGTTGTTCTCCCGCGCACCGTGCACCCGGATGAGGTCGTGGGTGTCGGCGACGTGCGGCGCCGGGCCCGGCGCATCCGTCCCTGAGGTCATGCCCGTCCCGTCGTCCTCGGCGCCGTGCCGGCCGGGCCGGTCACCGGACCTCGTTGATGCGGATCATGGTGCCGGCAGGGTCACGGACCGCGCAGTCGCGCACCCCGTACGGCTGCTCGATCGGCTCCTGGACGACGTCGACGCCGGCGGCCTGCAGCTCGGCGAAGGTCGCGTCGAGGTCGGACGTGGCGAACGTGATGATGCCGTAGGTGCCCTTGGCCATCATCTCGGTGATGGTCCGGCGCTCGTCGTCGGTGATCCCCGGGCCGACGGCCGGCGGAGACAGCACGATCGACGTCCCGGGCTGTCCTGGGGGGCCGACGGTGATCCAGCGCATCGCGCCGTAGCCGACGTCGTTGCGCACCTCGAAGCCGAGGATGTCGCGGTAGAACGCCAGCGCGGCGTCCGGGTCGTCCTGAGGAAGGAACGTGTTGAGAATGGTGAGGTCCATGACGGTCACGCTAGCCGCGGTCCGGAGACCGACGCTTCTCGATTCCTGACCGGTCGGGCGACGTGCTTGACCACGCACGACGGCAGCCCCACCCAGGCGTCCGCCGCGTCACGCCGGTAGATGCTCGGCGGCACACCGACGAGCTCGGTGAACCGCGTGCTGAACGTACCCAGCGACGAGCAGCCGACGGCGAAGCAGACCTCGGTGACGCTGAGGTCGCCGCGCCGCAGCAGCGCCATCGCCCGCTCGATGCGCCGCGTCATCAGGTAGGAGTACGGCGGTTCGCCGTAGGCGAGGCGGAACTCCCGGCTCAGGTGCCCGGCCGACATGTGCACACCGCGTGCGAGGGCCTCGACGTCGAGCGGCTGCGCGTAGTCCCGGTCGATCCGGTCCCGGACGCGCCGCAGGCGCGCGAGGTCGCGCAGTCGCTGCTCCGTGGCAGGGGTGCCGGTCATCTACGGGATCGTGCCACGTCCGGCCGGGTGCGCCCAGCCCGAGGGCGGCGTCGCGTGCGGCGGCGCCGCCCGGACGGGTGAACCGTCGCGGGTCGGCCCGTGGCATCGCGAGGGTCGGGACCGAGGGCCGACGGCGTCAGTCGTGGATCTTCAGGTACACCAGCGTCTGGTTGAGCAGCTGGAACGCGATCTCTCCGAAGGTGATCGGCCCGGCGATGTCCCCGGTCGTCTTGCCCTCCAGCTCGGAGTACAGGAAGTTCAGGATGCAGTTGCAGGAGAACACCGGGGCAACCGATCCGTGCGGGAGGTGAGCGGCGAACTCCGTGACGTAGTCGCCGACCGGTGCGGCCAGCTTGTACTCGACGCCGGCGAACACGGGGGCGTAGAGCGAGACGGGTGCACCATCGGAAGGGACGTCCTGGAACGACACGTTGATCATCGCGCCGAAGTAGTCGGCGACCAGCGGTAGCCGCACGTCGTGACCGGTCTCGGTCAGGAACTCGCCGAAGCTGCGCTCCTGCCCGTCGACCCGGACGGTGCGCTGCGAGAACCCCGTCTCGTCGAAGGTCAAGGTCGGGCCGTCCCCCTGGTGGAACAGGTTCACGATCTCGGCGCTCGCGAGCAACCCCTCCGCCAGCTCGGCGTGCAGCACCACGGCGCGGTCCTCCCACCGCGCGTCGCCCGAGCCGGCGAACACCTTGGGCGCGACCGTGCCGAGGTCGTCCAGGTGCACGCCCGAGACCCAGCCCACCACCGGCCGGTCGAAGATCCCCGGGATCTCGGCCGCCTCGGCGGCGTACCGCTCGTGGACCGCGGAGGTCGCCGGGAGGATCACGACGCTGAAGCCGTTCTCGAATGCGTCGACGGGGATGCTCGGGAGCTCGTCGGGGCCGTAGGACGAGACCTTCACGGCCGTGACGGAGCCGGGGAGCTCGTCGACGAACAGGAGCTCCCGGCTGACCTGGCCACCGTCGGCCGTCATGAAGTAGGGGATGGTGCCACCGATCCACGCCCCGGCAGGGAGCTGGGCCAGGAGCGCCTCGTCGCCGGCCACCAGCAGGTGGCCGCCCTGG
>JAJYCD010000119.1 GCA_021778635.1 Actinomycetes bacterium | reverse complement strand
GGGTCGTTCCCTAGCCGCTGACCTGCGGTGATGTTCGCCGAAGGCCCGACGAAGACGCCGGCCGCGGAGGCGGAGGCCCCGACGCGAGTTTGAGCCGCGGAGGTGGTGACCGCCGACGCCCATCCGGCGGTGAACACCCCGACCGCGATGGCGGCGAGGAAGACAGCGACCCAGCGTGGGCGCCACGTCGTCCGGGTCGCCGTGGTCATGAGGTCGAGTCTGGCAGGCAACATCCGTTGTGCCGACTCACTATCAAGACCTCGTCCGCGGCGCTCTCAGAGCCGCCGCGCTGCCTCGGCGAGGAGCCACTCGACGACCGGGAGCGGCACGGGCTCAGCCGTGAAGAAGGCGACCGTGCGCTGCTTAGTCACGTCATCCTCGAAGACTTCGGCCACCTGCTCGCCCGACTCGGACGCGAGTTCAAGAGCCATGCCGTCGCGTTCGCCGACAGCGCTTACCAGGAAGAGCTTGTACCCGTTCATCCGAGCGGCTCCAGGAGCCCCATGAACGAACCAGCGTTGCCGAAGCGAACGCCCCGGCCAGTGGAGTCCCAGATGTTCGTTACCCGGCTCAAGGCCTCTGTCCGCCCGCCTGGATCGCTGAGGATCTCGTCGAGCACCTGCAGGCCTTGCTCGTTTCTCGCCGTGGCGCTTCCGTTTGACAGCCCATTGAACACACTCTCCTCGCGGCCCGAGTGCTTCTGAAGAGCACGCCCAACTTGCGTCAACCCGTTGCGATCTGCAGCCTGGGCCGCAGCCCGGAGGTCTGACGCACCAAGACTGGCGAAAGTGCGGGCACCGGACTCTGCGGCAGTACGGCAGCCGCGCGCCGAGGCAGACGCCTCCCGCGACGCGGCTCTCGGTGTGGGCGACGAAACCCGCGCGAAGGTCGCAGCTGCACTCTGTGAGGACGACAGCGCGGGGGCGTCGTAGGCGTAGGCGGGCGTGTCGTAGGTGTAGGTCGTTGTCGCGGCCGGGGCCGGCATTGCGCCCGAGACGAGGACCGCGACCGCAACCGCGGCCGAGAGCAGGGCTGTGACCCACGCGGGCCGTGTCGTCATGCCCGGCTGCACGGTCACACCTTCAGGGCCACGTCGACCCAGACGTCTCCAGGCCACCCCGAAACGGCCTCCATCGGGTCCATCCCGGTCGGTCTGGAACCGAGGTCCACAACCAAGTCGAGCCGCGGGCACACGTGCGGACCGTCGAGCTCGAACCCCTCGAACCCGAGCACGGTCTCACCCCCAGCCATGACCGCCGCGACGACGTCCGCGAGACCGACCTTCTCGATCAGCAGAGTGCCCGGACCACGCCAGAAGAAGGGGACGCCGGCGTCCAGGCATGCCCGGATCAGAGCCTCCTGCTGCGCTGTCGCACCTTGCCTCGTCATCGCTGGAACCTCGGGTCCTCCCACACAGGCTTCCAGCCCGTGTTGTTGATATCGCTGACCTGAACGACAGCGCGGGTCGAGTCGTTGACGACAACGTACGAACCGTCAGACCTCGCGTACGCAGTCGCCGCCCTCTTCGTGCCCGTCGTAGAGTCCCACACCGGGTGTGTGGCCGCCGGATTCGCGATGGTCTCGTCCATCAGTTCCTGGCTCCAGCCGCGAGGACCCATCTGTCCTGCGATCTTCTGGCTGATCGACAGGGCCGGCGCCTCGCCTGCGGCTTCTGCGGCAACACCGGAGCCGTGCGTCGAGGCAGACCCCTCCCGTGACGCGACATCCGGCCCCGACGACGAACCCCGCACGTACGACGTTGCAGTGTTCGGCGACGACAACAGCGCAGGGGCGTCGTAGGTGTAGGTGGCCGTGTCCTAGGTGGACGCCGGGGCTGCCGCGAACGCTGGCAACGGAGTGAACACCGCGATCGCGATGCCGATCACGAGGCCAATCAACCCTGCGAACATCTCCAAGCCCCGTCGGCGTGACCGTGCGCCGCAAGAGGCGGTGGGCTAGCGAGGGAATCTCGCTGGCACCGATCCCAGCTGCAGAACCATCAGGCCAAGGCGCCGATCAACTCGACCGTGAAGCCCATCCACTTCAGCGCAGCGACGATCTCGTCAAGCACCGAGCGAGCGGGAACCGCGGCGAACGACGGGACCGAGCGTACGTAGACGGCAATCGTCATCGGCGGATCCAGCATCTCCGAGTCCACCTCGAGACGCTCGCCGTCGCGGTACAGAACCAGGCCCGCACGCCCGACGAGTTCGAGCTCCGAACCGCTCGGGGTGCGGACCCGATTCGGACCGACGTGTTCGTAGACACTCACCGCTACCAACCCTCCCCAACTGTGTGGAAGTTCATGCCAACACCATTCCACTGGAGGATGGAGTACTCCGTGTTGCGCCAGACGCTGTTGAGCGATACTCCCTCCGCGTTGTGGAACACCTCGACAGTCCCGCTGGCTCCGTGGGCGAACTCCGCCGACGCTTGATCCCAGAGCGGCTTCGCCTGACTCCAGGGCATGTCCTGCGTGGCCGACGTCACCGCGCGACCCGCCGGCGTCATCTCGAGCGTTGTGCCCCCGTTCTCGAGCGCCCGCTTCTCGGCCGCGGTTCGCGCGGTCGACCCGCCGGACCAGAAGACCCGGGTTGGGCCCCCGGCTTCAGCGACGCTTGCGGTTTCTGCGGCGTTTGCGCATGGTGGTGCGATCTTGGCACCGGTGGCGGCGATGGTGCCAGCGTATGGGCCGACGAGTTCTCCGCTGGAGGCGGCGAGGTAGGAGCCGTAGGAGGACAGGACGCCGGCCGTGACTGCTCCGATGGCGGCGCTGACCAGGATCTCCTTCGGGCTGGCCTTGCGGTTCGCGAGGACTGCGGGTACCACGTAGCCCGCGGCGGCGCCCGCGTAGGCCCCGGCCGCCACCGCTGCGCCGACTCCTCCGATGGGAGCTGTCAGGACGCCGGCTGCGACCGTGCCGGCGACCATGCCGGTGAGCGCTCCACCCTTGTAGGCCCCCGAGGTGTAGTCCACGCCATCGGGGATTCCCCACTGTTCGGCGATGTTCGAGCGGATCGCCCGGGTCAACCCGAACGTGACTCCGTCACCAAACCCTGCCGCGGCGTTGACGATGTCGTTCCATGAGGGCCAGTTGCCGGTGACGTCGGTGAACCTCGGGTCACGGATCGAAAGTGTCTATTCACTTTGCGAAGGCGGTCAGACCATCAGGCGCGGTGGGTCGGGCGCGTCGGATGCCGGCTATCCGATCTCTGCGCGCTCCAGGTCCTCGGAGGCGGCAACGAACTGCGCTACCGTTTCGCCTGTCAGGGGGTCGGACACTTCAACCTCCAACGCACCATCCTCGTACCTCTCGATAACATAGCCGATCGATCCCGACGGAGCTCCGTCATCGACAAAGCGATCGGTGACGACTCGGACACGATCGAAGAGTGCGAACTCATCGCTCATTTTGAGAATCCAGAGAACGGGGTATTGAGGGTTATCGATCCATCATTTCGAATCATCCAGCCGGCGTCGATCTGAGTCACGCGACCCGCCGCGGCACCCTGACCGCGAAGCGTGACTGAAATCGTGATGCGCTGCCCGTACTGATCCAAGTTCCCGAGTCGGTAGTCTCCGCACCCGGTCCCGCGACCGGTTGCGCTGGGTCGCGCGCTCGGTGGTCCGCTGCCAGGGACCGGCACCGATCACCGCGGTCACCTCGGCGTCGATCAGCTCTTGATACAGGCGCTCGGTCGCGACCCTGATCCGGTCGCAGACGTCGGTGTCCTTCAATGCGGTCAGCGCGTCGAGCAGGGCAGACTGGTCCATAGCCATCGTGCGATGTCCTTCCGTGAGTTCCCTAGTCCGGTCTCACCGACCATCGCACGATGGCCCTCCAAGTCGCGGTCACCACGACGAAGCAGGACGCGAACTACACCACCTCACGGGACGCCACCGTCTAGGCGTGCGGTTTCACATCGGTTCGCATCGAACGTGGTTGTCTCTGATCTACGAAGCGCCCGCGCAACAGTGCTCGGGCGCGTGGAGCTTGAGAGTCGGACCTGGGCGACGCGACTTCTGGGAAGGGCTCGGCGCACGATTTGAGAAGCCTGTCACTTCAGCCACTTCCGCCTCACCAGTCACACGTGGGCGGCGCGATCGCCCGCCCCGCGAAGGTGGGTCAGGCGGTCCCGTCCACCGTCCGCGGCCATGCGCTGCCGAGGTAGACACGAGCGGACAGCGGCTATTCGACTCTCTGTCCCTCGAGACACCACGACTTCAGCTCCCGGCGCTGGACCGGAGGCACGCGGCCACGCCCGCCAGGATCTACCAGGACGACGAGGTCGCCAGGTTCATCGGCCGGTCAACCCTCACGGACGAGAGCACACGCATACAGGTGGACACGTTCGAGCGAATCTGGCGAGAACACGAATACGGGCAGAGCGCAATGATCGAGCGGTCGACACGTCAGCTGACCGGACGGGTTGGCCTTCACCACTGGCCGGTATCGTCTGGCCGTACGCGTCACGTTGGTCACGGGATTGATCCTCGCAGCCGACCCTGTGCCCGTCGTGGCGGGACACGGCCCAGCGGGGCGCTCATAGCGTCGACGCGAACTCGGGCCGCCGCCTCTGTGGGCCGCTCGGGGCTTCAGTCCGGAGTGTCTCTGAATCCCATGATCCTGTCGACGAGGTGGTGCAGGTCCCACACGGCCGCCGGTTCGAGCCCCTCGCACTCATCGATCGCGCCCTCGCGCATGGCTCCACGGTGATAGACCTGCCGCGCCCCGGTCAGAGGGTCGCGCACGCAGAAAGGCGGCGGCCAGTCATCGTCGGGGTCACGGCTCGGGTCGTGTCCCACGACCGGGCAGGAGGGCGACTTCAGGACATCCTCGTAGACACCAACAACGAATGTGTAGGCCCGACTCCCAATAGGTGGTCGCGCAGGGTCGTCTGCGGTCGTTTCGTAAACCGCGACTGACGCATCCCGAAGTACTCGGCCATAGGCGTACCGCCCCGTCGGCAACTCGATCTGGATCACATCCCCGACCCTGGGTCTACGGCGGGTCACGGGATCGAACTGAACGCGTCGGCGGCAGACTGCACGTACCAAGGCATCGGCCGTCAGGCCTGCATGTCCACGAACCGTGAGTAGTGCCCCTGGAACGCGACGGTGATCGTGTCGGTGGGTCCGTTACGGTGCTTGGCGACGATCAGGTCGGCCTCGCCCGCGCGCGGTGACTCGCGCTCGTAGGCGTCCTCGCGGTGCAGGAGGATCACCATGTCGGCGTCCTGCTCGATCGAGCCGGACTCGCGCAGGTCGCTCATCTGCGGGCGCTTGTCGGTGCGCTGCTCGGGGCCACGGTTCAGCTGGCTGATCGCGATGACGGGGACCTCGAGCTCCTTGGCGAGCAGCTTGAGCGCGCGGGAGAACTCGGAGACCTCTTGCTGACGGGACTCGACGCGCTTGCCGGAGCTCATGAGCTGCAGGTAGTCGATGACCACGAGCTTGAGGTCGTGCTTCTGCTTGAGGCGCCGGCACTTGGCGCGGATCTCCATGAGCGACATGTTCGGCGAGTCGTCGATGAACAACGGGGCCTCGGAGATCTTGCCCATCGTCCCGGCGAGCTTCTGCCAGTCGTCCTCGCCCATCGAGCCGTTGCGCATCTTCTGCAGGTGGATGCGGGCCTCGGCGGAGAGCAGACGCATCGTGATCTCGTTGCGGCTCATCTCGAGGGAGAACACGACCGACGTCAGCCCGTGCTTGATCGAGGCCGAGCGGGCGATGTCGAGGCCGAGCGTGCTCTTGCCGATCGCGGGACGGGCTGCCAGGACGATCATCTGACCTGGATGCAGCCCGTTGGTCAGGCGGTCCAGGTCCGCGAACCCGGTGGGCACGCCGATCATGCCCTCGCCGCGGTGGCCCGCGGCCTCGATCTCGTCGACCGTGCCGGCGATCACCTCGCCGAGGCGCAGGTAGTCCTCGCTCTTGCGCCGCTCGGTGACCGCGTAGACCTCGGCCTGGGCGTTGTTGACGATCTCGTCGACGTCGCCGCCGTCGGTCGCGTACCCGAGCTGGACGATCCGGGTTCCGGCCTCGACGAGCCGGCGCAGCACCGACCTTTCACGCACGATCCGCGCGTAGTACCCGGCGTTGGCCGCGGTCGGCACCATCGAGATCAGGGTGTGCAGGTACGGCGCCCCGCCGACGCGCTGCATCTCGCCACGCTTGGTGAGCTCCGCCGAGACGGTCACCGCGTCGGCCGGTTCCCCGCGGCCGTACAGGTCGAGGATCGCGTCGTAGATCGCCTCGTGAGCAGGACGGTAGAAGTCCGTGCCGCGCAGCTGCTCGATCACGTCGGCGATGGCGTCCTTCGAGATCATCATGCCGCCGAGCACGCTCTGCTCGGCAGCGACGTCCTGCGGAGGGGTGCGGTCGAACGAGCTGCCTCCGCGTGCCGGGGCGAACCCCTGCTCGAGGTCCTCGATCGTCATGCGCGCCTCATCTCCGTCGTGCTCGTCACTGCTCTCGGCCGCGTACGCGGGTCGTGCGCCGGACTCTCCGGAGGGACGTCACCCAGTCCTACTCCGAGGGTCCGACAGGGGACGTCATGCGGCCGCCGACGGGAGCCCCCGCGTGACAGTACGGGCTCTGCGTCGTCCCCGCGACCGTCGGTGCCAGACGCCGGCAACAGGTTTGTGCACAGGGTGAGGAACATCCGCGTCACGCCGATCGCGCCCGGTGTACACACCTGTGCGTGAACCTGTGGACAGTTCCCAGACCCTGTGGAAAAGCATGATCTCTGCCGGTATGTGATGCTCTGATCAGCACAGATGCCCGCTCCCGCCTGTGGACCAGGAGGAAGATGTACCCGATCCACCATCTGAGACCCCACGTTTCATCCACCGATCACCAGGTGCTTTCCCTCGCCGTCCCGGCCCTCGGAGCGCTCGTCGCCGAGCCGCTCTTCGTGCTCGTGGACTCCGGCGTCGTCGGACACCTCGGCACGCCGCAGCTCGCCGGACTCTCGCTCGCATCCACGGTCCTGGTGACGGTCGTCGGCCTGTGCGTGTTCCTCGCGTACACGACCACGGGCGCCGTCGCGCGCCGGATCGGCGTCGGCGACCGCGCCGCCGCGCTGACGCTGGGCATCGACGGCATGTGGCTCGCCCTCGCGCTCGGACTGGTGCTCGCCGGGCTCCTGCTCGCCTTCGCACCGGTGCTCGTCGAGGCCCTCGGCGCGGGGCCCGACGTCGCGAACCACGCGAACCGCTACCTGCACGCCTCCGCGCCGGGTCTGCCGGGCATGCTCGTCGTCCTCGCGTCGACGGGTGTGCTCCGTGGCCTCCAGGACACCCGCACGCCCCTCGTGGTCGCGGCGTCGGGCGCGGTGCTCAACGCAGCGCTCAACGTGGTGCTCGTCCTCGGGCTGCACCTCGGCATCACCGGGTCCGGCGCAGGGACCGCCGCCACCCAGCTCCTGATGGCCGGGGTCCTCGCCGCGATCGTCGTGCGCGGGGCGCGAGCGGCCGGCGCGTCGCTCGCCCCCGCTGCCCGCGGCATCTGGGCCGGCGCACGGGCCGGCGCGCCATTGCTCGTCCGCACCGTCTCCCTGCGTGCGGCGATCGCCCTCACCGTCTGGGTCGCTACCGGCCTCGGTGCCGTGGCGCTCGCCGGGCACCAGGTCGTCAGCTCGGTCTGGAGCCTGACGGCATTCGCGCTCGACGCCCTCGCCATCGCCGCGCAGGCGATGGTCGGTCACGCCCTCGGCGCGGGTGACGTGGCGCGGGTCCGCGCGGTGCTGCGACGCACGCTCGCGTGGGGGGTCGGTGCGGGCGTCGTCCTCGGCGTCATGGTCGGCGCGTCCGCCACGGTCCTGCCGGTGCTGTTCACCACGGACCCGCAGGTGCGCCGAGCCGTGACCGTCGCCCTGCTCGTCGCAGCGGTCACCCTGCCGATGGCGGGCTGGGTGTTCGTGCTCGACGGCGTCCTCATCGGCGCGGGCGACGGTCGCTACCTCGCCGCCGTCGGGCTGGCCACCCTGGTCGTGTACGTGCCGGTCGCCCTCGCCGTCCGGGCCTGGGCGGGAGGCGGCGCGGGTGGGCTCGCCTGGTTGTGGATCGCGTTCGCCGGGGTGTTCATGCTCGCCCGGGCCGTCACGACCGGGGTCCGAGCGCGGGGGGCGGCCTGGATGGTCGTCGGCGCGTAGCTCGTCGGGGGCGGCCTGGATGGTCGTCGGCGCGTAGCTCGTCGGACAGCAGCAGGGCCCGGCTCCTCGACGGAACCGGGCCCTGCTGGACGTGCTGCGAACGACGGCGTCAGGCTGCGACGACCTTGACCGTGACGGTCGCGGAGACCTCGGGGTGCAGGCGCACGAGCACCGTGAACTCCCCGACGGACTTGATCGGCTGACCGATCTCGACCTTCCGCTTGTCGATCGCGGGCGAACCCGCGGCCGCAGCGGCCTCGGCGATGTCCGTGGTCGTGACCGCGCCGAACAGCCGACCGGACACGCCGGCCTTGGCCGTCACGACGACGGCCTTCGACTGCAGCGAGTCACGGATCGCCTTGGCGTCCTCGAGAGTCGCGATCTCACGGCTCTTGCGGGCGCTGCGGATGACCGCGACCTGCTTCTCGGCACCCTTGGACCAGACGGTCGCGAGACCGCGCGGCATCAGGTAGTTGCGAGCGAACCCGTTCTTGACGTCGACGACGTCGCCG
>JAJYCD010000118.1 GCA_021778635.1 Actinomycetes bacterium | reverse complement strand
TGCGTACAACCTCAAGGGGATCCCGTCCGGGCTCAAGTTCGACGGTTCGGCTCTCGGGAAGATCTTCGCTGGGGAGATCACGTCATGGGACGACCCTGCCCTGACTGCGCTGAACCCTGGAGTCAGCCTGCCCCACGAGCCGATCGCCGTCGCGCACCGCTCGGACGGGTCGGGAACGACCGCGGTCTGGACGGACTACCTCACCAAGGTGAGCCCGGCGTGGGTTGCGAAGCTGGGCGGTACGGACAAGTCGTTCGGCAAGGACGTCGCCTGGCCCGTCGGGATCGGCGGCAAGGGTAACGAGGGTGTCTCCGGCATCGTCGGGCAGACCGACGGGGGATTGGGCTATGTCGAGCTCGCCTACGCGAAGGCCCAGAACCTGACCTACGGCCAGGTCAAGAACCAGGCTGGCAACTTCATCGAGCCGTGTGTCGCGACGATCTCCAAGGGAACCGATGGCGTGGTCTACCCCGCGGACCTGCGCGCGAGCCTCACAAACGGTCCCGATGCGAACGCATACCCGATCACGGGCACGACGTACGGCCTCGTCTACCAGACGCAGACCGACGCCGCGAAGGGTGCTGCGCTCGTGAACTTCTTGTCCTGGGTGCTGACAACGGGCCAGGACGACGCGGCGCAGATCGACTACGCGCCGCTCGGCACGGACCTGCAGAAGCTGGCCGTCGGTCAGCTCAAGAAGATGACGGTCGCGGGCACGGCCGTCTCCTAGTCGCATCGCGTGCGTTTGCGGCCGGTCTGCGCCGGACCGGCCGCAAACGGAGAACACCACCCGCAGGCAGTCCGGCTTCAGATAGGAGAACCATGGCCGCCACGACCCTGAGCGCTGACGTTCCGCCCTCCCTGACCAGGCCCCGAGGTGGCAGACGTGCTGATCGGGCTTTCCGTGCGCTGACGGCCCTCGCGGCCGCTCTCGTCATCGTGAGCCTGGTGGCGATGGCCCTCTTCTTGGTAGACGAGGCGCTGCCGTCGATGCGCCACTACAACCCCGTCAGCTTCCTGACCAGCACCAGGTGGGCGCCGTCCGAGGCCGTCGCGGGTTCGTCGTCGGTCAATCCCTACGGGATCGTGCAGTTCATCTACGGGACGTTGCTGACCTCCTTCATGGCGATGGTTCTCGCCGTTCCGGTTGCCATCGGTGTGGCGCTCTACATCACGGAGATGGCCCCCGCGATCATCCGCCGACCCCTGTCGTACCTCGTTGATCTGCTGGCCGCGATCCCGAGCGTGGTCTACGGGTTCTGGGGAGTGTTCGCCCTGATTCCCGCCCTGAAGCCCGTCGGCGCCTTTCTCGCCGACACGCTCGGGCACGTGCCGCTGCTCGGGGCCGCCTTCAGTGGCCCGTTCTTCGGCTACTCCTACTTCGCCGCCGGTGTGGTCCTTGCGATCATGATCTTGCCGATCATCACTGCGATCTGCCGTGAGGTCTTCGCTGTGGCGCCCTCCGACGAGAAGGATGCGGCCCTTGCGTTGGGCGCAACCCGTTGGGAGATGCTGAGGATGGCCGTGCTCCCGCGGTCCCGGTCGGGGATCGTCGGGGCCTCGATCCTTGGCATGGGGCGCGCGATCGGAGAGACGATCGCGGTCACGATGGTCATCGGCAACAGCGTCCTGGCGATCACCACGAGCATTCTTGGTCAGGGATCGACGATGGCGAGTGTCATCGTGAACGAGTTCACCGAGGCGAACCAACCCTTCCACCTGGACTCGCTGTTCGTGGTCGCTCTGTGGCTGCTCGCGCTGTCGCTGGTCGTCAACGTCGCGGGTAAGGCCGTCGTGAGTCGCACGTCGCGGGATATCGCATGAGTGAGTCGACCGGGCTGGGGGCAGTGGGTCTGCTGAGCCGCCGTCGCGTCGTTGACCAGGCTCTCACGGTCACTCTGAGCGTCGTGATGGCCGGAACGCTCGCACTGCTGCTCTGGGTGCTCGGCTATGTCGGGGTGGAGGGCCTGAAGTACCTCGGGCCGGAGTTCTTGACCCAGACGCCGCCCGGCAACGCCGCCGACGCAGGCGGCGGCTTCCTGAACGGCATCATCGGTAGCACGATCATGGTCGGGATCGCGACGGTGATCGCGGTTCCGATCGGTGTGGGCACGGCCATCTACGTGCAGGAGTACGCCGGACCGGGAGCGGGAACTGCCAGGTTTCTGACGGACGTCCTGGTGGGAATCCCGAGCATCGTCACCGGTGCCTTCGTGTATGCGATCTGGGTGGTCCACTTCGGGTTCTCCGGCATTGCCGGCGGACTGGCGCTCGGGTTGGTGATGACACCACTGATCGTGCGCACGTCGGAGGAGATGCTGCGCCTGGTCTCGCGCGACCTGCGAGAAGCCAGCCTCGCGATGGGAATCGGGCGGGCTCGCACTATCGTGTCGGTCGTTCTGCCCACCGCATCCTCGGGTCTTATCACCGGGGTGATGCTGGCCGTCGCCCGTGCCATGGGAGAGACTGCGCCGTTGCTGCTCACCGCACTGGGAAACGACCTGTTCATCGAGACCAACCCCACCAAGCGGATGTCGTCCCTGTCGTTGCAGATCTTCGGCAACGCGATCACCGGGTATCGCACCGCGCAGGCGCGTGCGTGGGCGGGCGCGCTGACATTGATCGCGCTGGTGCTGATCTTCACCCTGATCGCCCGGTTGGTCGGGCGTCGCAGCGCGATCGCAGGGAGATGAACGGATATGAAGTCGATCGACACTATGGGAGTGATCAGCGGGCCCCACGTGGAATCTGCACGTGCGAGCTCAGCGGATTTGGCGGCCTCGCCTCGCGGGGGAGGGACGGTGGCTGACCACCGCATCGACATCTCGGGGCTGTCCGCCTTCTATGGCGCTTTCCGCGCAGTTGAAGACGTGAATCTGACGATCGAGCCGGGCTCGATCACCGCGTTCATCGGCCCATCCGGATGCGGGAAGTCGACGGTGCTGCGCAGCCTCAACAGGATGCACGAGACGATCCCGGGGGCACGGACGGAGGGGAAGGTGCTGCTCGGTGGTCAGGACATCTATGACCGCAGCGTCGACCCGGTCGCGGTGCGCCGTGCCATCGGCATGGTGTTCCAACGGGCAAACCCGTTTCCGACGATGTCGATCTACGACAATGTCGCCTCGGGTCTGCGGTTGAACGGCGTGACAAAGCGGGGCGTTCTCGATGAGGTGGTCGAGACGTCGCTGCGCAGCGCGAACCTGTGGAACGAGGTGTCCGGCCGGCTCGGGAGCCCGGGCGCGGGCCTTTCCGGGGGCCAGCAGCAGCGGTTGTGCATTGCGCGGGCGATCGCCGTCAAGCCTCAGGTGCTGCTGATGGACGAACCGTGCTCGGCTCTCGACCCGATCTCCACGTTGGCGATCGAGGACCTCATGATTCAGCTCAAAACCAGCTACACCATCGTGATCGTCACCCACAACATGCAGCAGGCAGCCCGGGTGAGCGACAACACCGCGTTCTTCACCGTTGAAGGGGTGGGGACGCCGGGGCGTCTCGTCGAGACCGGCCCGACTCGGCGCATCTTCGAGTCGCCGAGCGTCAAGCGCACCGAGGAGTACATCGCCGGACGGTTCGGGTAGGTCATCAATCAACGTGCGCACTGGAGTGCTCATGCCGAAGGTGGTCGACAACCCGCTCTCACGGCTTCATCTGGAGGACGCTGCGAGAGCATGGCAGCGCCGTGGTGCAGCGCCCGGCTCGCTCGCGCTGCTGGACCCCGATCTGACGCCCAACTCCGCCGTGGTTGCGGGCCTCGGCGCGGTCGGGATCGACGTCGGCCTGTACAGCGACGATCTGGCCGCGCTCGCGCGACTCGGTGCACGGGCACCGGATGTCGCAGTGGTGTCGTGCCAGATGCCGACGGCGGACCTTGCTCGTCTTGTCGTCGTGCTGCGCGCAGTGGTCGGGGTGCCCGTGCTGCTCGCTTTCGAGGATCGGCAGGCTGACGAGGTCGGGCCAGCGGTCGCGGCCGGCGCACTGCCTGTCGTGCGCCAGCCCTACCGGCTCGAGGACCTGTTGCGTGTCCTTGAACCGCACTGGCCGCAACGATCGCGCCAACCTCAGCGAGTGCGGGTCGGACAGCTGGAGCTGGATCTGTTGGGCTATGACGCCCGGATGGGTGGGGCGGGGTTGGACCTGACACGGCTCGAGTTCGAGTTCGTTGCGGTTCTGGTGCAACGGGCGGATCACGTCGTCCTGCGTGAGACGCTCACAGAGCGCCTCTGGCCCGACGCGCGGGACGCGGATGGTGCGATGGTCGGGACGGCAACCCGCGTCCGGCGAAAGCTCGCAGCCGCGGGTGCCCCGGATGCGCTGCGAACCGTGCGCGGCGTGGGCTACCGGATCGACCGGTCAGCGCTGCTCCTCACGGGATGATCTCGGTGAGCAGGAGCCGGACACGGTGCTCGATCTCGTCGACGATCACCCGGATCTCGGCCTCCTCCAGTCCTGTCGGGTCAGCCACCGGCCAGTCCAGATAGCGTCGGCCGGGGACCAGTGGACAGGCGTCCCCACATCCCATCGTGACCACGTAGTCCGAGGCGCGGACCACGTCGTCGGTCAACGGCTTGGGGAACTCCGCGATCTGCTCCCACCCGCGCTCGATGAGCACCTTGACGACTGCCGGATCGATGCGTGCCACCGGCGCGGAACCGGCAGTGCGAACCCGGACGCCCGGTCCCGCCAAGGATCGCAGGATGCACGCGGCGATCTGCGACCGACCGGAGTTGCGCACACAGACGAACAGCACGTCAGTGGTCGTGTGCAAGCTGCCGTCCTGGGTGCGCGCGAGCGCCGTGAGCCGGTCGGTCGCGAACCGAGACGTCAGGGCAGGAAGATGCTGGCGCACACGGGCGCGCGATGCGAGCAACGAGTAGCTCTCCTCGACGTAGCGCGCGACCGTCTCGCGGGCGAAGGTGCCGGCGAAGGTCACGCTCAGCCGCTCGGTGATCCGCTCGAGGATCGGGCCGTGCTCGCTGCGGTCGGCGTGCTCGTGCGGTCCCGCTCCACCGAACGCCAACGAGCCGAACCGGACAAGGGCGTCATGAGTCGGCCGGTAGCGGACGGGTCCACCGCGTCGGCTGTCGCGACCCAGGAGTCCCACCGCCGCCATGGCCTCCAGGTGGACTTGGACGAGGTCCATGTCGCCGCCCGGCCCGGCGAGCCGCGACGTGTCGGCCTCACCGTCGGGATCGGTCAACAGCAACGCGAGAAGCTGCAGTCGCTGCGGATCAACCATGACTTCCACCTGGCGGGCCAGCGTGGACTCACCCACACCGGCCTCCGCAACCCGCCATGGCGGCGCGCCTCAGCGCAGCAAGTCGGCGATCGACGCCAGGCGCTCCGGAACGATTGAGTACCACACGTCGCGCCCACGCGGATCGCGGGATACGACCCCCGCCTCTCCAAGCATCCTGAGGTGGTAACTCACGGTCGGTGAGCGCAGACCCAGCGCTCGAGCCAGATCTGCGACGCGCGCCTCGCCGTCCCGGCTGTTGTGAATCAGGCTGAGAAGCTGCAGTCGGGACGCGTCGGACACCACACGAAGCAGTGCCCCGGTCGACTCCGCCTCCTGGCGACTCAACGCGAGCCTCAGCGCTGGCGCAGTGACGACGGCCTCGCCGGGGCTCGGTGCCGCCCGCACGAGACCACGAGACACCGCGGGGCCGGTTGCGCTCACGCTGCAAGCATATTCCCTGGCTGCACGCGGCGATGCTCATCGCGACCGGGGCCTCAGGGGGTGACGGCTGCGACGCCGGGCTCGGTGCGGAGCGTCACCACGCACGCGGAGATCGCGTCGCGGATGGGGCGGATGGTCGTCTCGGTCATCGGAGCTCCTAGTGCCGGCGGGAAGTGCAGACGCGCCCAGGGTCGCGGAGAAAAAGGGATGCGGAAGACGCTCCCCTCGGGCGCCCGCCTCAACCTTGCCCCGGGAATTTCACCGCGATCCGGCCTCCCTTGCCTTGAGCTGCGACCGTCTGGGCCGGGAAGGGCGCTGGCGTCGGCACGGGGGATCCTCAAGGCTCTGTGATTTGATCAATATCAACAGATATCGATATTGACGTCAAGCGTCACCGCCGACAGTTCCGGGAAGAAGCCGACCGTAGGCGCGACCAGTGCTGTCGCTGTGCGGTCCAGCGGCGAGCTCGGCGAGGTAGTGCTGGGCGTCGAGTGCCGCCCCGCAGCCGGGGCTCGCTGCGGTGATCGCCTGGCAGTAGGTGTGGTCGACGGCGTCGCCGCACGCGACCACACCGGGGTGGTCCGTCCGCGTGGAACGGCTCTCGACGAGGATGTAGCCCTCGGGTCCAGGTCCAACTTCCCGACGAGCAGCTCGGTGCGCGGGACGTGGCCGATCGCCACGAACACGCCGCTCGCGGCAACGTCCCGCACCGCGCAGTAGGCCGAGCCGGTCGCGAGGATCACGGTGTCGACGGTGTAGGTCTCGCCACCGCCCGTCACGACCGTCTTGACCGCGCCCATGAGGGAGAGCGACATCGCGTCGTCCCAGATCGCCCCGGCGCCCAACCGCGCGGCCCGCTTCTGCATGCTCTCCATGAGCCCCGGGCCCTGGATGCCGTCGAAAATCCCCCGGAAACTCTCGACCTCGGTCGTGCTCATCACGAAGCCACCGCCGGGCCCGACCCCACGACGATCAGGTTGCGCACCGCGGGCTTCGCCTGCAACCCGATTCCGGCTGCCATCACGAGCCGGCTCTCGTGCACATTGACGCCCAGCTCGGCCATCGCGACCTCGAGTAGCACCCGTGCCGTAGCCCTCGTCGCGTTCTTCTGATAGTCCTTCTTCACAGCGGTCCCCTGCCTCGGGTCGACTTGGCGGTCGCCCACCACCTTCCCCAAGGCAGGCGCCAGGCAGGGGGCCGCCACCTCGATCTTCACTTGCCGACGACGGCTGAAAGCTGGGCTGTCATCCCCGTCGTTGACATCACTAGACCCGAGCCAGCCTTGCGTGGGGATCAATCCGCGCACGAGACCAAGCGGTGGCGCAAGGGACGGAAGGTCGTCTCCTGCGGCGAAAGAGTGCTGGAGTATGCGCCGGTGATCGCAGCACGCTCCCGACCTGAGCCCCCTCGGGCCGCTCTTGTCCCAGGACGAACGGGTCAGGATTGCCGACCTACGGGGGGACGCAGCGTCGGTCCGGCAGGTGGTGAGCCGACCGAGTAGGGCGCCCTCGACGGGCAGTGAGCTGCGTTGCCGCACCCGAGAGGACGGGCGGTGCCGGAAGTTCGAAGCGCACCGGCAGTCGCTCAAGGGTCTAGCCCGGTCGCGCACGCGACGCGCAGGCGCGGGGGAGGCCGGGGTCGTCGATGTCGGCCAGGTGGTGGAGGACGCCGGTGAACGTCTGCGACACCGGGCGATAGCACGTGAACTGCCCCTCGGCCTCACCAGTGACGGCGCCGGCCTCGCGAAGATGACGCAGGTGATGACTGACCGTCTGCTTCGCGTCCGTGAACTCTATGAGCGTGCAGGTGCACAGCGGCTCGTGAGCGATGGCCGCGATGATCTGCAGCCGCAGAGGGTCCGCCAACGGGACGGCCCGGGAGGCAGGGAGCACCAGACCTTCTGCGGGCCTGCGACGCCCGCGACCTTGGTCCTGGAGAAAGCCCCGGACGTATCGGTAATCTCTGATATCAACGAATGCTGATGCGACTTGGTCGAAACCTAGGTCGAGCGCGAATTCATCAGCGTTCGTTGATATATATGCCCGTCTATCCAACGCTGGTTGCCGGCGGAGACCCAGGTCCATCGTCGCCGCGCCGTTCGTGCTGAGCGGTACGGCCAGAAGAAGGAGTCAGACCATGTCCCAACGCACCGTCGACCAGACCGCGCAGGTGGCCCCGGCAGTCCGCCCGGCACGCTCGCTGGCCGGGCATGTCAAGGCCGCAGTCCTCCCGATGAGCGAGCGGATCAAGTCCGACGGGCTGGTCCAGCCGTCTTCGGTCGCCGGGATCACCAGCACGGACGACCCGTCCCTCCCGATGAGCGAGCGGATCAAGTCCGACGGGCTGGTCCAGCCCCTTCGGTCGCCGGGATCACCAGCACCCACGGTCCGTTGATCACCACTGGGGAGCGCGTCCGCACCGACCGGCTCTGCTAGGTCGAACGGCCCCGCGCCGCGTGACCGGTGGCTGCCTCACGCTCACTCACGGGCGAGGGCAGCCACTTCCCTGCCTACCCCTCACCGAAGGAATAGCACCGTGATGCGCGCCCGAGACGTCATGACCTGCCCAGTCGCCACCGTCGCGGCTTCCGCACCAGTCAGCGAGATTGCGGACCTGCTCATCAAGCACCGCATCAACGCCGTACCGGTCGTGGACGGGGGACGCCGACTGATCGGGATCGTCTCGACGGGCGACCTCCTGCACCGAGCGACCGACGAGCACTTCACGCCGCCGAGCTCGCTATGGAAGGAGAGTTTCTGGAGGCGCAGCACTGGACGCTACAGTTCGGAGCCGGACCGCGCCGATGGCCGCACCGCTGAAGAGGTCATGACGGCGCGAGTCATGACGGTGAGTCCAGACGCGGACCTGGTCACCGTCGCGCGGGAGCTCCTGGAGCACCGCATCAACGCCCTGCCGGTCATGACCGGCGACACCATGGTCGGCATCATCAGCCGCTCCGACGTCCTGTCCCACCTCGCCTCTCATGGCGACACGATCA
>JAJYCD010000117.1 GCA_021778635.1 Actinomycetes bacterium | reverse complement strand
CGAGCATCGGCATCACCTATGCGACCCTCGATCCGGCCGGCGCACCCGCGTCGGTCACGGTCGACGAGGTCCTGCACCGGGCCGACGGCGCGATGTACCGGGCGAAGGACCGCGGCGGCAGCCGCTATGAGCTGGACGACGCCGCACCCTGGTGAGCCGGGCCCGCGCGGGTACGCGATCGTCGGAGTCGAACCGAAGGTCAGCGACAGTCTCCGGTCGATGTCGCCATCGTGCAGTTCCTCGCCGTGGCGCAGCGTCGGTCAGTCGTCAGTCGTCAGTCGGACCAAGATCCGGTGCCGCGACGAAGCTGACGACGGCGCTCGTCGTCCCGTGCAGCTCCAGGACCACGAGATCGTTACGACCTTCCCGGACGACGGGCCCGGGCACGTAGAGAGTCCGGGTCGGCGCCGCGCTCCAGTACCGCCCGAGCAGGAAGCCGTTGACCCAGACCAGCCCCTTCGTCCAACCGTCGAGACGCAGATGAAGATCGGTCCCGGACGACGCGGCGAACGTCCCGGCGTAGAACGTCGGGCCCGCCCCGGGTTGGGAGGGCGCGCGGACCGGGGCCGCTTGGAGCAGTGCGGCGAGCGGCTCGCCGAACTCCTCGAGCCGAAGACCGACCGTCTGCCAGTCCCGCAGCTCGCGTCCGGCCGTGCGGACGCCGCCGATCAGTCCCTTCGCCTCACCGATCCGGGGTCCGTAGTTGACCCGTCCCATGTCCTCGACCAGCAGCTCGAGGACCCCGGCCCGTTGTGGCAGAGGCACCGTCGAGGTGCGGTCCGTGCGGCTCAGCACCCCCACCGGGTCTCCGTCGACACTGACGATCGCGCGATCTCGGACCTCGCCGACGGTGAGCACCAGGTCGTCCGGCTCGATCGTGGTCCGGTAGAGGGTGAACCCGCTCCACTGCCCGATCTCGTCCGTCGTCGGCGCGTGGTCCCAGGCGCGGACCTCGCCAAGCACCGGGACCGCGTCCGTCAGGGCCAGACGTCGCGGGAGGGGCACCACGAACGCCGGTGAAGGGAGCGCGGGGCTCGGGTCTTCGTCGGGAACCGGGGCGTGCCGGGCGATCACCTCGCGCAGCGCCGCGTACTTCGCCGTCGCCACTCCCGCCTCGGAGAGCGGCGCGTCGTAGTCGTAGGACGTGGTGACGGGTGCGTACGTGCCCTTGTCGTTCGCACCGTTGGTGAACCCGAAGTTGGTCCCGCCGTGGAACATGTACACGTTGACCGACGCTCCGGCCGCAAGGAGGTCGTCCAGGTCGCGAGCCGTGGACGTCGGTGAGGTCACGTGGTGGTGGTGACCCCAGCTGTCGAACCACCCGTCCCAGAACTCCATGCACATGAGCGGTCCCGTGGGCTGGTGGCGCCTCAGCGTGGCGAGACGCTCAGTCGACCTTGAGCCGAAGGTCGCCGTGCGGTGCAGCTCGGGCAGTCCGCCCCGGTCGAGCATGTCGTCGTCGGCCTGGTCGCACGTCAGCAACGGCACGTCGATCCCGCCGTCACGCACCAGCCGGACCAGTGCGCGCAGGTATTCCTTGTCGTTCCCGTAGGCCCCGTACTCGTTCTCGACCTGCATGGCGAGGACCGGGCCGCCGCGGGTCACCTGGCGATTGCGGATCAGCGGCAGCAGCCGGGCGTAGTACTCCGCTACCGCGGCCATGTAGATCGGCTCGTTGCTCCGGATTCCGACGCCGGGTCGTGCGAGGAGCCACGCGGGCAACCCACCGTTGTCCCACTCGGCACAGATGAACGGTCCCGGTCGCACTATCGCGTGCATGCCCTCGGCCGCGACAAGGTCGAGGAACCGACCGATGTCGCGTCCACCGCTCGTGTCGAACGCACCGGGAGCCGTCGCGTGCACGTTCCAGGCGACATAGGTCTCGACCGTGTTGAGGCCCATGAGACGGGCCTTGTGGATCCGATCGGCCCACTGGTCAGGGTGCACGCGGAAGTAGTGCAGTGCGCCGGAGAGCACCTGATGGGGGTGTCCGTCGAGCAGGAAGTGCTGCTCGCCGATCTCGAACGTGGGCATTGCGGTGCGGTCTCGATCCTTCTCGCGGGTGACAGGGCTCGCGTCTCCCATCGGTGGCCGGTGACGGAGAGAGGCTCTCCGTCACCGGCCCTGGGCGACGGTGGGCTACTTGTTCACGGTGAAGCCCTGATCGTTGCCGTAGGTCACCGAGCTGTCCTGCCACGCCTTCAAGCCCTGCTGAAGCGTCGTCCCCGAGACATACGCCTTCCCGACCGTGTCGTTGAAGACGCTGTTCGCGTACACCTGGAACGGGAGGTACTGCCACCCCTTGACGACGTCCGCCGCCGACTTCGCGAGGACCTCGTTGACCTTCTGCCCACCGAAGTAGTCGAAGGTCTTGTTGACGAACGCGGCGGACTGCAGGTCGGCGGTCGTGGCCGGGAAGGCGCCGCCGTCGATCCGGGTCTGCACACCAGCACCGGCATCGGCGTACTTGATGAAATCGTAGGCCAGCTGCTGGTTCTTGCTCGCCTTCGGGACGGCGAGTGAGCTGCCGCCGTTCTCGGACGTCGCCGTGCCCCCTGCGGTCCACTGCGGCATCGGGGCGACACGCCATTGACCCTTGCCTGCTGCAACGCCCGACTCAAGGTTGGCCGGCATCCACGCACCGATCGTCAACGTCGCGATGGTCCCGTTGCCGAGGCCCTGATACCACTGGTCGCTCCACGAGCTGATCGGCGCGAGCAGCTTCTGGTCGATCAGCTTCTGCCACAGGGTGGCGAACGCCGTCGATCCGGCATCGGCGAGGTTGATCTTCACGTTCGTGCCGTCGACGGTGTACGGATGCCCACCGGCTTGCCAGATCATGCTGGTCGCGAACCCGGCATCACCTGTGTCGTTCGCGATGTAGGCGCTCGGGTCGGCAGCGTGCAGCTTCTGGGCCGCAGTGAGGTACTCATCCCAGGTCGTCGGGACCGCGATGCCGTACTTGTCGAACACGCTCTTGTTGTAGAACAGCGCCATCGGGCCGGAGTCCATCGGCAAGCCGTAGATCCCGTTGCCCTGCTTGACCGAGGCCCAGGGCCCAGGAGTAAACGTGCCGTCCAGGCTCGCTGCGCCGAACGACGTGAGGTCGGCGAGCGAGCCCCCGATCGCGAACTGCGGAAGTGCGTAGTACTCGACCTGTGCGACGTCGGGCACACCGGACCCGGCGGCGATCGCGTTCTGGAGTGCGGTGTACTGCGCGTTGCCCGTCCCAGCGTTGACGAGGTCGACCGTGACCTTCGGGTACTTCGCCTCGAAGTCGGCCACGACCTTCTTGAGCGTCGGCTCCCAGGCCCAGACGGTGATCTTGCCGCCCTGCTCGAGGGCGGACTGGCCGGCTGCGCTGGACGCCGTGCTCGGAGTGGTGCCGGGGGCGCCAGATCCGCCTGAGCTGCACGCCGCGAGCGCGATCGTGAGCGCTCCGGCGAGCGCTGCACCTCGCACCAGCCTCCGATGGGTGAAACCTCGCATGATGTCCTCTCACTTCTTTGTCGGGATTGCGGATGTCGGGCTGCTGTCGGTAGGACGCGACGGCCGCTGCTACTCCTTCACGGAGCCGGCTGCGAGACCGGACTGCCAGAACCGCTGCAGCACCAGGAAGGCGGTGACCAGCGGCAGGATCGTGAGGAGTGAAGCCGTGATGACGAGGTTGAAGATCGCTTCGCCGCCTGCCGTAGCGGCCTGCGCGTTCCACGCGTTGAGACCGAGGGTCAGCGGGTACCACGTTGGGTCTTTGAGCATGATCAAGGGCAGGAAGTAGTTGTTCCAGGTCGCCACCATCGTGAAGAGCAGCACCGTGACGATGCCGGGACCGAGGAGGGGGAGGCTGATCTTGACGAACGTCCGGAGCTCGCTCGCGCCGTCCATCCGTGCGGCTTCGAGGAGCTCGGTCGGAATCGCCTCGGAGGCGAACGTCCACATGAGGTACAGCCCGAAGGGCGAGATGAGCGACGGGATGATCACGGCCCACGGCGTGTTCGTCAGGCCCATCCGGCTGAACATGAGGAACGTCGGGACGGCGAGCGCGGTGCCGGGCACCGCCACCGCCCCGATCACGATCGCGAAGACGGCGCGCTTGCCGGGGAACGAGAACTTGGCCAGGGCGTAGCCGCCAAGGACTGCCAGCAACGTCGCCCCGCCGGCGCCGGCGACGACGTAGAGCACGGTGTTCAGAAGCCACCGGAGGAAGATGCCGTGGTCGTAGGTCACCGTCTGGACGATGTTGTCCCACAGCGCGAAGTGCCCGCTGAACCACAGACCGAACGACCCGAACAGGCTCGGCTGCGTCTTGGTGGCGTTGATGACGAGCCAGGCGAGCGGTACGAGCGTGTAGACGAGCACAACACCGGTGACCAGCGTGAGGATGACGTTGCGGCGCGGTCTGTCCACGCTGGGTGGCCGGCGCGAGCGCATCATCGGGCGCGCCGCAGTACGCGAGCGCTCCGTGGAGGTCGAGGTCGACGTCGAGGGGATGGTCATCGCCTCAGGCCTCCTTGCGCATGCCGCGCAGCTGGACGACGTAGGCGATGGCCATCGTGATCAGGCCCATGATGATGGCGACGGTTGCCGAGTAGTTGTACTGCTGGCCGGAGAACGACAGCGAGTAGGCGTACAGGTTCGGGGTGAAGTAGGTCGTGATCGCGTTCGGGGCGAGGTTCTGCAGGATGCTCGGCTCGTTGAAGAGCTGGAAGCTCCCGATGATCGAGAAGATCGTCGCGATCACCAGGGCTCCCCGGATCGCCGGGAGCTTGATCGCGGAGATGACGCGGAACTGTCCGGCTCCGTCGATCTCTGCCGCCTCGTAGAGGGAGGTCGGGACGACGCGAAGGGCCGAGTAGAAGATGAGCATGTTGTAGCCGACGAACTCCCAGGTGACGATGTTGCCGATCGACGCGAGCACGAGGCCAGGCGAGAGCGGGTCCGACAGCGTGATGCCGAGGGCTGCGTCGATGTTGCCGATCAGCCCGAACCGCGTGCCGTACATGAAGCCCCACATGAGCGTGGCCACAACCGCCGGGACCGCGTACGGCAAGAAGATCGAGATCCGGAAGAAGTTCCTGCCGAAGAGCCGACCGCTGTCGATCGCCAGCGCGACGAACAGTGCGATCCCGAGCATGATCGGCACCTGCACCGCCAGGAAGAGACCGACCCGCGCCACCGACGACCAGAACTGTGCGTCGGCGAACGCCCGCCGGTAGTTGTCCAGGCCCACGAACGAGTTCCCGCCCACGAGCTGCTGGCGGAAGAGGCTGAGGTAGATCGAGTAGACGATCGGCGCGAGAAACACGAGCGTGAAGACGGTCATGAACGGGCCGATGAAGCCCCAGCCGACCCACGAGCGCGCGACGCGCCGACGGGAGCGGGGGGCTCTCGCCGGGGCCGGATGGGTCTGCGTCACGAGCTGCCACTCCTTCGGGGCCATGGGGAACCGGAGATGTTTACGTAAACATTCCGCTTGACAGGTACGTTTTCATGGCGCCCGTCGGCTGTCAAGGCGGTGCCCAGCTACGCAGGTCACGATATGGTGACGTAAACATTCGGGATCTCCTGATCGATGAGGGGCGAGCATGGTCGGCGATCGGAGCGGTGCGGCGTCCGTCGCCGACGTCACGTCCGCGAAGGCGCGCCCGGTCCCGTCGATGGCTGATGTCGCCGCACTCGCGGGCGTCTCCTCCCAGACCGTCTCGCGCGTGTCGACCGGGGCGGACCACGTCAAGCCTGAGACGCGCGCACGCGTCCTCGGTGCGATGAAGGCCCTCGGCTACTCGCCGAACGGTGCGGCGCGCGCACTGCGCTACGGCAACTTCGGCGCGATCGGCGTGATCGCCCACCGCCTGGCGCGGACCGGAGAGTCGCGCACCGTCGAGGCCGTCGTCGAGGCGGCCCGGCTCCACGGGTACACGGTCAGCCTGGTCGACGTGCGGAGCCCGTCTTCAGACGACGTCACCGCCGCCGCCGCGCGACTCTCTCACCAGGCGATCGACGGTCTCGTCATCATCCGGGCCGAGACCGAGACGCCCGCCGCACTGGCCTTGCCGCCACACCTGCCGGTCGTCGTCTCCGACTCCCGCCTGTTCGGCCACCTCCCGGCCGTCGGCGCCGATCAGAGCGACGGGGCGCGGAGGGCCGTGCAGTACCTCTTGGGCCTTGGCCACACGACCGTGCACCATCTCGCCGGTCCCGAGGACTCGTCGCCCGCGCAGATGCGTGCCGAGGCGTGGGAGACGACGCTGCGCGATGCCGGGCGACCGGTGCCGCCGCCCTACCGCGGCGACTGGTCGGCGGAGTCGGGCTACCAACTGGGGCGGACGATCGCCGAGAACGCCACGGTGACGGCGGTGTTCTGCGCCAACGACGAGATGGCCGCCGGCCTGTGCCGGGCACTGCACGAGGCCGGCAGGCGCATCCCTGAGGACGTCTCCATCGTCGGCTTCGACAACATCCCGCTGGCAGACTTCCTCTGGCCGCCGCTCACCACCGTCGCACAAGACTTCGCGAGCATCGGCAACCGCCTGGTCGAGCTGCTCGTCGAGCAGATCCAGGACGGTGCCGAGCTTGCCGACTCACGCACGATCATTCCCGTGGAGCTGGTCGTGCGCGCGAGCGCGGGGCCCCCGCCCGTGCGCCCCTGACGGCTGCGCCGCAGCGCAGGCCCTGCTCGGACTCATCGAACTTGGGAATCGACCCTTGGGCAACGCAACTTCTGGGAAGGGCTCGGCGCCGACTTTGACAAGGGTGCCACGTCAGCCACCTTCGCCTCACCTGACTCGTGCCACTTTCGCGGGCCTGGCGGGTCGGCGCGCCGCTGACCTGTGGCGATGTGGTCGTTGAGTGGGTGTTGGGGTGACTAATCGGGTGGTTGGCAGCCTCGGTCGTGGCTTCGTTCATCCGGAAGGTCCCGACGGCTTCGGGTGCGCGGGCGGTGCAGATCGTGCACAAGCAGGGCCGGCAGGTCGTCGGGATCGAGCACATCGGCGCAGCCCATGACGACGGGCAACTCGCCGTGCTGATGGAGATCGCCCGCCAGCGTCTTCTGCCCGGTCAGGACTCCTTGGACCTCGCCGCGGCGGGTGCGCCCGCGGCCGTGAGTGTCAGCTCGGGTGTCGGCGCCGGTGCGCGCGTGAAGTCGATGAGCAGTCGGCTGCTGTGGGACGTGCTGGTCGGCGCCTATGAGCGGTTGGGGTTCGACGTCGTCGGGGACGAGACGTTCAAGGACCTGGTGCTGGCGCGGATCATCGAGCCGACGAGCAAGGCCGCCACGATCCGGGTCCTGGGCGAGATCGGCGTGCCCTGCCCAGGGTTGAGGACGATATTCCGCAGCCTGGACCGGTGTGTGGCCCGCGACCACCGCGACCTGCTCGCCAAGGCGTGTGTGGCCCGGGTCGCGGGCGGCGGACCGATCGTGATGGTGATGTATGACGTCACGGTGCGCCATGAGGTGCTTGTTGTTCGGATGGAGGTGAGAGACCACCATCGCGGCCGTTGCCGTAGCGGGGGCCGTGCGGCAGCCGCTATGAGCTGGACGACGCCGCACCCTGGTGAGCCGGGCCCGGTCCCGGCCTGGACCGCCACGTCGACGGCGCCCGCGGCTCGGCTCTGCTCGGCCCGCGTCGGCTCAGCTCGGCTCGACATGCCGCACCTCGCGCCTCCATCATGAACACGGACGTCACGAGCCGATCGCGGACGTCGACCGTCAACCGCGGGGCTCCACGGCAGGGCCGTTCGCCACAGCGGTTCCACCGGCTCGTCAGGCGATCAGCGGCACGAATCGTAGGGGGACCTCGTGAACCGACTCCGCAGGACGCCGTCCACGCCGCCCGACTCGACGCTCGGTCCGGACGAGTCGACGCCTCCCGCCCCGCCGGCTCTCGTCGGACCGGGGACGAGCCCTTCGCTGCCATCCATGCGCCCGGCCGACCCCCGGGACCTTCGCGGTGACGGTCGACCCACGAGCCGGCGGACACCCGGGAGCTGGCTCCTCGTGTTCTGGCCCGTGCTCGCCGCGGTCGTGATCACCACCAAGGTCCCGCACCTGTCGCTGGCGTGGTACCTGATCATCGGGCTCGTGCTCGCGGCGCTGCCCTTCGTCGTGCTGAGGGTCCATGCACGATGGACCCGCTCACGACACGCCCGCGAAGGACGCGCAACCGAGTAGTTCGGGACTGTGGAACGAGCAGAGCGTGGACGTCTTCACCCACGACGGTGAGGTCCTCATCGCCTACCCGCGGGGACCAGCGGGACCGCGCACCGGACCGTCTCCACGGACGGATAGATCGGCGTGCTCGCCTCCACGTTCTGCGCCGGCTACACGCGACGCGGCGAGCAGGTCACCATCACCTGGGACGCGAGCACGGTGACGATCACAGACACCGGCGGAACGACCATCACTACCTATGCCAAGCCCACCGAACGCCGCGGCTGGCACGGGCCCGCCCAGACGACGCCCTCCGCGACGTCATGAGACATGCCCGTGTCCACGATGTCCCGAGACATGAACGAGCACGACCTCCTGAGACGTCACACCCGCCCCCCGCCCGCAACACCGTCATCTGCGATGAGCCGGTTTCGCATCACGATCGTCGGTCGCACCGTCCAGGCGTGCGGCTTCACCTCGGTTCGCATCGAACGTGGTTGTTTCTGATCAACGAAGCGCCCGCGCCGCACGTGCCGTCAGGCCTGCATGTCGACGAACCGCGAGTAGTGCCCCTGGAACGCGACCGTGATCGTGTCCGTCGGCCCGTTGCGGTGCTTGGCCACGATCAGGTCGGCCTCGCCCGCACGCGGTGA
>JAJYCD010000024.1 GCA_021778635.1 Actinomycetes bacterium | reverse complement strand
CGCGCCGACCGTCCCGACCGCGCCGACCGTCCCGCTCGGCATCGCGCCGAGGGCCGGACGCAGCACGAGCAGCGCCGGTACCGCGAGCACCGGAACCCCGAGGAACACCCACCGCCACCCGAGGTGCTCGACGACGAGGCCCGCGACACCCGGACCGATGATGCCGGGCACCACCCAGGCCGCCGCGAAGGCGGCGAACACGCGGGGTCTCACCTGCTCGGGGTACACCCGCGCGACGACCACGTAGAGCGCGACGATCAGCATGCCCGAGCCGATCCCCTGCACGATCCGACCGGCGACGAGCACGAGCATCGTGGGTGCGAACCCCGCGACGAGCAGACCGACCACGAACAGGGCGACACCCACCAGGAGGGCGGGGGTCGGACCGCGACGGTCCGTCCACGACCCGGCTGCGGTCATCCCGATCACCCCCGAGGCGAGCGGGCCCGCGAACGCCGTCGCGTACAGCGCCATCCCGTCGAGCGCCGCCGCGACCCAGGGCATCGCGGTGGCGACCGCGAGCGACTCGAACGCCGAGAGGCCGATCAACGCGATCATGCCGATCGACAGCGCGCGGTACCGGCGGGCGAAGGGGCTCAGGCCCGCCCGATCCCGCGGACGTGGCGCGTCGTCGTCCGAGCGGCTCGCGTCCACGCGGGCGGTGTCGGTCACGGTGGTCTCCTGGTCGTCGACGGATCGGACCCAGACTGCGTCCTCGTCGCGGGTCGCAGTCAACCGCAAATCGTCGCGAGCCCACGGTCCATCGACGCGGGTCGAGCGCCCGGCGGCCCCGTCCGTGCTCCGCGATAGTGTCGCCGGAGGCGCACGCACCGCTCGGAAGGACGGCAGTCGTGATCACGTACCTGGTCGTCGCAGGCGTGGGTCTCGTCGTCCTCCTCGCGTCGCTCGTCGTCGGTGTGCTGGCCGGCGAGATCCGGATCGGTGGCCACGGGCTCTCCGGGCCCGCGATCGGCGATGCCGCGGTCGTGTTCGGCCTCGTGGGTGCGCTGGCGGTCGCGAACGACCTCTCGACCGTGCAGGCGGCCGTGTCGGCCACGGTCGGCGCCCTGCTCGCCGCCGCGCTCACCCAGCGGGCGGTGAACCGCCTCGCCGGTCGGCCCGACCCGGCCCCGCTCCCGCTCACGGGAGCCGTCGGGGTCGTCACCGCTCCGACCGGGCCCGACGGTGGCGAGGTCGCTCTCGACCGCGCCCACGAGCACCGCCTTCGGCTCGCCTGGTCCGACGAGGTGCTGCCGACCGGCACCCGGGTCGTCGTCGTGTCGGTGACCGGGAACCGCCTCTACGTCGCCCGGCTCTGACGGGAGCGGCCGACCGCCTCGCCGCCGCCGTCGGCACCGTCGGGCACGGTGCGGCCGGCCGGGTGACGCGGTCCGCCCCCGCTGCAGGTCGTGGCGCGGGTCCGTAGGGTGGACGCATGGTGGCGGCGGAGGCTCTCGGCAGCACCGTGCCGCACCTCCCCGACCCGATCGCGACGCTCTGGGACCGGGCCACCGCGGTCCAGCCGGCTCCGACCGGCCAGGTCATCGCGGCGACCGCCGTCGTCGCACTCCTGCTCGTGGCGGTCCCGGGGCTCTGGGCGCGCACGCGGCACGCGATCACGATCGTCCACGAGGGCGCGCACGCCACGGCGGCGGTGCTCACCGGACGGCGGCTCACCGGGATCCGCCTGCACTCCGACACCTCGGGGCTCACGGTGTCGGTCGGCCGACCGACCGGGGCCGGCATGGTCACGACCGTGCTCGTCGGCTACATCGGTCCCGGCCTGCTCGGTCTCGGCGCCGCTGCGCTGCTCGGGTCGGGTCATGCCGTCGGGCTCCTGTGGCTGCTGCTCGCCGCGCTGCTCGTGCTGATCGTCCAGGTCCGCAACTGGTTCGGGCTGTGGTCGATGCTCGTCTTCGGCGCCCTGATCGTGGCCGTGACCTGGTGGGCCCAGGTGGAGATCCAGGTGGCCTTCGCCTACCTCGTGACGTGGTTCCTGCTGGTCGGCGCGCCGCGACCGGTGATCGAGCTCCAGGAGCTGCGGCGGCGCCGACGCACGAGCGGGTCCGACGCCGACGTCCTCGCGCGCCTCACGCACCTCCCGGGGATCGTCTGGGTCGGGTTCTTCCTCGTGGTGGACGTCGGTGCCCTCGGGCTCGGTGCGTGGATGCTGCTCCGGCTGTAGGGCGCGGGTGCCGTGGCGCGACGACCGTCGTACCGGGAGCCCCGTCCTCGGCGCCGGAGCAGGACCGACCACGCCATGCCTTGTAGCCTGCGCGATGACGCACGCGTGGTGCACGCGGACGGGAGGTCGACAGATGGCAGCTGACGAGTCGCCGACGCGCGCGGCGGTGGGCCCCGACGTCGTGCTCGAGGTCGACGTCGTCCCCGTCGTCTCCTACCCGATGGTCCACAGCCGCCTCCCGGTGGTCGGCCGGGTCGCTCTCCGGACGCCCGACGACGCGGCGGTGAGCCGCGGTCCGCTCACGGGAGTCGTGGTGCACATCGAGCTCCGGGACGTCGAGGGCCGTGTCGGTTCGCCCTGGGAGCGGGTCGTCGACCTGTGGCCGGGAGCGACGACCGAGATCGAGGACGTCGACCTGCAGCTCGACGCGGCCACGATGCTCCAGCTCACCGGCAGGCGGCCGGGCAGCGTGCACGTCACGGTCCACGGCGACGGGCGGCTCCTCGCCGAGAGGGCGGTACGCGTCGCACTGCTCGCGGCCCACGAGTGGACCGCGGACCCTCCGGTGCTGGCACTGGAGCTCCTGCCGGCGTACGTGACACCGCAGGACCCCGTCGTGGTCGCGCTCGTCGCGGAGGTCCGTCGGCTCGTGCCCGCGGATGCCGGGACGGACGTCCGGGTCGATGCCGTGGTGAGGGCCCTGACCAGGCAGGGGATCGGGATCGTCACCGTGCCCCGCGCCGCGGCCGGCGCCGGGCAGCGGGTGCGCACGCCCACCGAGGTCCTGGCCGAGGGCGCCGGCTCCGCCCTCGACCTCGCGCTCCTGCTCGCGGGAGCCGTGGAGGCCCTGGGGATCGCCCCGCTCCTGTGGGTGCTCGAGGACGGCGCCCGGCTCGGCTACTGGCGGACCGACGGCGCTCTCGGCCCGGTCGCCCAGGTCGACGTCGCCGAGATCGTGAACCTCGTCGACCTCCAGCTCATCGGGACGGTCGACCCGGCGGTGGTCACGGGCGCCGCCGGCGGTCCCGGCGCGGCGCTGGTCGACGCCCTCGGCGTCGTCGACGTGCGGCGCGCGCGTCAGGCCGGCGTGGGGTCGCTGCCGGTGGTGGTCGTCGGGGCCGACGGCTCCGAGGAGGCTCGCGAGTCCCCGACCTCGCCGCTGCTGGCGCGACCGTCCGAGGCCCTGCCGGCTGGACCGCGTGCGACCGACGCCGTCCAGCCACCCGGGCCGGCCGACGTGGCGTCCGACCAGCCCGTACCGGTCCACCGGGCCGCCGACGAGCCTCGCACGGTCGATGCGGCGCCCGGGCCCGTGGTCGGCCCGCCGGCACGGGTGCGACGCTGGAAGACGTCGCTGCTCGACCTCAGCCTGCGCAACCGCCTCCTCAACTTCTCCACGCGCTCCGCGGTCACCCTCACGGTGACGCCGGGGAGCCTCGGCGTGATCGAGGACGCGCTGCACCTGCACGAGGCCCTGACGCTCACCCCCGCCGACCAGCTCGACGAGGTGACGCGCGCCCGCGGGGCGACGACCGGCGCGGACGTCTCGGCAGACGTGCTCGACGACCTGTTCGCGCGTCGCCGCGTGCTGTTCACGGACCTCCCCGCCGCGAGCTACCCGACCCGGCTGCGCGCCCTCGCGTACCGGGCGCGGACCGTCCTCGAGGAGACCGGCGCGAACAACCTGTACCTGGCGCTCGGGACGCTCGTCTGGTCGCTCGACGGGCGCGACCTGCGCTCGCCGTTGATCCTCGTCCCGGTGCACCTCGTCACCTACGGCCGCTCGGGCGAGTACCGGGTCGAGCTCGACGACGGCGGCGCTACCACGCCCAACCTGAGCCTGCTCGAGAAGCTGCGCCAGGTGCACGGTCTGCAGATCCCCGGCCTCGCCGTACCGGTCGACGACGGCGCCGGCATCGACGTGGACACCGCGCTGCTGTCGGTGCGCACCGCGCTCGCCGGCCGCGGGCTGCCTTTCCACGTCGAGGAGACCGCACACCTGGCCGTCCTGCAGTTCGCCGCGTTCCGGATGTGGAAGGACCTGGACGACGGCTGGCAGGAGCTCCTCGCGAACCCCCTGGTCCATCACCTGGCGCACGCGCCGAACGAGCCGTTCGTCGACCCCGTCGCAGCGCCGGACGGCGTCGACCTCGACGACCTCGGGGCCGCGTGCCCGGCACCCGCCGACGCGTCGCAGCTCGACGCCGTCGCGCAGGCCGTCGCGGGGCGCACGTTCGTCCTCGAGGGGCCGCCCGGTACCGGCAAGTCCCAGACCATCACGAACCTGCTGACCCGTGCCGTGGCCGACGGACTGCGGGTGCTGTTCGTCGCCCAGAAGCGGGCCGCCCTGGACGTCGTGCAGGCGCGCCTCGACGCCGTGGGCATGGGACCGCTCGTCCTCGACCTGCACGACGCGGGGTCGCGCCCGCCGGCCGTCCGCGCGCAGCTCCGGGCGGCTCTCGAGCACGCTGTCGAGGTGGACGACCAGGGCTACGGCGCCGACCTCGAGCAGCTCGCGACGGCGCGCGGTGCGTTGGCGCGGTACGCGGCCCGGCTGCACGAGCCGAACGGCGCCGGCTTCTCGTTCTACTCGGCACGGACGGGCCTGCTCGCCCTCGGTGAGACGGGGCCGGGTGCGCCCACGCTCCCGGTGCCGCTGGACCTCCTCGCGGACGCGGGCGGCGCTCGCCTGCTCGAGGTGCGGCGCGCGCTGGCCGCGCTGCCGGACGTCGCCGACCTCGCCCGCCCCGGACCGGACAACCCGTGGGGGTTCGTCGGTCTCACGGCACCGGGCAGCATCGACGTCGCGGGGGTCCGGCGGGCGGTCGCGGAGGTCGACGCCGCGCTGCGCGAGTTCGTCGGGCTGGTCGGCGACGCGCGTCCTGGCACGCTCGCGGACCCGCTCTCCGCCGCGCGGTCGCACGAGGACCTCGCCGTGCTCGCCGCGCTCGTGGACGCGGCGGCCGGGGATCCGTTGACCGGCGAGGTCGGCCTGCCGACCGATCTCGGGACCCTCGACGCCTCGCGCGGCGACCGGTGGCGGGCGTCCGCGGCGGCCCTGCTCGCGGAGGTCGACGCGTTCGCCGCCGAGGCGCACCCGGGTCTGGAGGTGCTCCGTCCCGAGGCGCTCGCACTGCCGGTCGCGGAGCTGAGTCGACGGGCACGCGAGGCCGCGACGTCCGGGCTGCTCGGACGCAAGGGCAGGGAGGAGGTCGTGCTGCGCGACCTGGAGGGCGCACTGCACCCCGGGGCGATCGTCCGGGCGCGCGACGTGGCGCTGCTCACCACGCAGCTGCTGGCGTTGCACACGCGCACGCAGGCGCTCGCGGCGCGGGTGCCGACCGTCCCCGGGCTGCGGGTCCCGGCCGAGTGGAACCCGCTCACGACGGCGGGGCGCGACGCCCTCCGTGCGCAGGTCGAGTGGACCGTGCGTGCGGGCGAGCTCGTCGATCCGGGCGGCCCGGACCTGCGCCGGGACGCGTTCGTGCTCGCGTTGCGCCGGTACCTCGACGCGCCGGGCGCCGGGGTCCTGGCGCCGCAGGTCGCCGACGCGATCGACCGCGCCGCGCGTGCGGCGACGGCGCTCGCCCGGGTGGTGCGGGCAGACGCGGGACAGGTCTCGACCTGGTCGGGCGACCTGGGGCTCGTGGCGCGGTGGGCGGTCACCGCCGCGGGTCGGGCCGACGGCGAGGAGTCGACGCTCGGGCTCCGACGCTGGGTGACGTTCGTGGGGGCGCTCGAGCCCCTCCGTGCGGCCGGGATGGCGGAGGCGCGCGACCTGCTCCTCGCCGGGACCGTCGCCGCCGAGGACGCGGTGCGTGCGCTCGATCGTGGCGTCGCGACGGCGTCCGGGCGCGAGCGGCGGGCGGCGACCGGGTTGGACGGGTTCGACCCCGAGGCGCACGACCGATCGGTGCGACGCTTCACCGAGGCGTCCGCTGCTGTCCGTGCGCACCTGCGCACCGCGATCCCCGCCGAGGTGCTCGCGGCACGCCGCGCGCCGGGTCACGGCCCGGCCTCGACGGGCCGGCAGCCGGGGTCGCCCGAGGCGCTCGACCGTCGCCACGAGCAGGAGCTCGGCGCGCTGCAGCGCGAGCTCGCGCGTCAGCGCGGAGGCGTCGGCGTCCGTGCCCTGATGTCGACGTACGGCGACCTCGTGACGCGCCTGACGCCGTGCGTGCTCGTGAGTCCCGACTCGCTCGCCCGGTTCTTCCCGGTGCGGGCCGACATGTTCGACCTCGTCGTGTTCGACGAGGCGTCGCAGATCCGGGTCGCCGACGCCGTCGGGGCGATGGGCCGGGCGCGTTCCGTCGTGGTCGTGGGGGACAGCAAGCAGCTGCCTCCGTCGACGTTCGCCGAGAGCCTGCCGGATGCGTCGGACCTCTCAGGTCCGTCGGACGTCGCGACCGGCCCGGACGTCGTGTGGGACGACGTCGGCGCGGTGCTCGACGAGGAGAGCATCCTGTCCGAGTGCGTGCAGGCACGGGTCCCGCGGCTCCGGCTGACCTGGCACTACCGCAGTCGCGACGAGTCGCTCGTCGCGTTCAGCAACCAGCACTACTACGACGGGCGTCTCTCGACGTTCCCGGCGCCGTCGTCGCCGGATCGACCCGGGCACGGGATCCGGCTCGTGCGCGTCGACGGTGTCTTCCGCCGGGCCGCGACCCGCGGACCGCGGTCGCTGCGGGACCCCGCCGGGGCCGTCGGTCCGCCGCGCACCAACCGGGTCGAGGCCGAGGCCGTCGTGCGTGACGTGCTGAGCAGGTTCGCGGAGTCGGCGGACGTCGTGCCGAGCCTCGGCGTGGTGACGTTGAACGCGCCGCAGCGCGCACTGGTCGAGCAGCTGTTGCGGGGCTCGGGTGATGATCGCGTGCTGCAGGCCCTCGACGGCGGAGCGGACGGAGAGGGTCTGTTCGTCAAGAACCTGGAGAACGTCCAGGGCGACGAGCGGGACACGATCCTGCTCTCGACGGCGTTCTCGGCCGACGAGACCGGACGGGTGCCGTTGAACTTCGGGCCCCTCAACCGCGAGGGCGGGGAGCGGCGCCTCAACGTGGCGGTCACGCGGGCGCGCCGCGAGGTCGTCGTCTTCTCGTCCTTCGACCCTGCGGACCTGCACGCGGAGGAGACCACCAGCGTCGGGGTCAAGCACCTTCGGAGCTACCTCGACCTCGCGGCCGCCGGCTCCGCCACGCGCGCGGGTGCCGCGTCGCCCGACGGTCCGACCGGTGGTGGGCGGCGGCTGCTCCCGGTCGTCGACCGGCACCGCGAGCAGGTCGCGGAGGGTCTGCGCACCCGTGGCCTGGTCGTGCGGACCGACGTCGGGCTCTCGGAGTTCCGGATCGACCTCGTCGTCTCGCTCCCGGACGACCCGGCTCGGGAGGTCCTCGCCGTCCTGCTCGACGGTCCGGTGTGGGCGGCGCGCCGCACGGTCGCCGAGCGCGACGGCCTGCCGGTGGAGGTGCTCGTCCGGACGCTCCGCTGGCCCGCCGTCGAGCGCGTCTGGCTCCCGTCGTGGCTGAGCACGCCCGGTGCCGTGCTCGACCGGCTCGAGGACGTGGCCCGTGCCGTTCGCGCCGGCCAGGCGTCGGGTGCCGCGCGCACCCGGGTCACCGGTCCGGGATCGCACGATTTCGCCCGGTCGGAACCGGGAAGAATCGCTCGTCGGCCGTCATGATGGACGGATGACGGGGCAGGTGGGTGGACGGGCATCACGGTCGAGACCTCCCCTCCCTCGTCTTCGTGCCGCCCTCGTGCCCAGCGTCGTGCCGGCCCGCGCGCTGGGCTTCATCGCCGTGGCCGGAGCGGTCCTCGGCGGCCTGAACCTCTGGGTCGACGGAGTGCTGCGCCCTGGGCTCGGCCGGGCGGTCTACGCCGCCATGATGGTGATGCTGCTCGTCATCGGGCTCTACTTCATGACCCTCGCGAGGCTGAGCTACCGTGCCGTCGCGCTGCTGATCGCGTACGGGAACGCGGTGTACGTCGTCGTCGCGCTCACCACCGTGAACGCACACCTGTACGCGGGCCCGCTCATGCTCCTGCTCGCGCTCACCGCGGGTGCGAGCTTCCTCGAGGCGCGCGGCTTCGTCGTCCAGCTGCTGGTCGTGCCGCCGATCTGCTGGGTCGGCCTCTCGAACTCCGAGCTCGCCGGTCGCGCGTTGATGATCCAGGTGGTCGTGCAGAGCGGCGTGCTGGTGCTCGCGGCCATGCTCGTCTACGGGCTGCGGATGCGGAGCGAGCGCCTGCTCCGCGAGACCGAGCTGATGTCGACGACGGACCCGCTCACCGGGCTGGCGAACCGCCGGGCGGTCGAGATCGAGGCGGAGCGGCTCTGGCAGGAGGTCGCCGACGAGCGGCTGCTGCTGGCTGCGTTCGTCCTCGACCTCGACAGCTTCAAGGTCCTGAACGACAGCCACGGGCACGCGGCCGGTGACACCGCGCTCCGACTCGTCTCGCACGCGATCCGGGAGGCGGCCGGTGAGGCGGGCGTCGTCGCGCGGATCGGCGGCGAGGAGATCCTGGTGCTCCACCGGGTCGCGAGCATGCCCGAGCTCCTTCTCCTCGGCGAGCGGCTGCGCCGGGCCGTGGCCGACGGGCCGCTCCCGCACCCGTTGACCGCGTCGATCGGCGCCGCGACCGCCGCGACGCCCGACGAGGGGGCTGCGGTCGAGGGGTTGTGGCGGCTCGTGGACGCGGCCGACATGGCGATGTATGTCGCCAAGCGGGAGGGCGGGAACCGGGTCGCCACGGCCGGGGAGCTCGACCTCACGCCCTGACGTCACGCATCCGTCGCCCCTCGCGCGCCCGGGCGTGGTGCTTCCCTCGGCTCGCGGGCCCCGCGCGGCCCCTCGCTCCCGTGCCGCCGACGCTCCCGTGCCGCCGACGGTGCCGTGACGTCGACGGTTCCGTGACGTCGACGGTTCCGTGACGCGGCGCAGCCCCCCGCTCCGCGAGGGGGCGAGGGGCTGCGAACCGCGATCGGGTCGTCAGGAGGCGTCGAGGATGTCGACGACGAAGACCAGGGTCGACCCGGCCGGGATGGAGCCCTGGGCGGTGTCTCCGTAGCCGAGCGACGGCGGGATGATCAGCAGGACCTGGCTCCCGACCGTCTGGCCGACGAGCCCCTGGTCCCAGCCCTTGATGACCTTGCCCGCGCCGATCTGCGTCGACAGGGGCGAACCCTTCCACGACGAGTCGAACTCGGTGCCGTTCCACAGCCAGCCGGTGTAGTTGACGGTGATCGTCTGGCCGGACTGGACGGTGGCGCCGCTGCCCTTGATCAGCACCTGGTTGACCAGGGCCGTCGGCGCCGTCCCGGTCGGCTTCGTCAGCGTGGGCTCGCCGTTCGCCGCGAGGGTCACGGCCGGGAGGCCGGCCGGGGGCGTGACCGCCGTGCCGGAGGCGCGGTTCGGGATGACCTTGGCGCCGACGACCTCGATCGCCATGACCGTCGTCGTGCCGTCCGATCCGGGCACGGCGAGCAGGAACCGGACGCCGATCTTCTGGCCGGCGAGCACGTCGTTCATCGCGGGGACGAGGCTCGTGTCGCCGAGCTTGACGGTCTCGGGGGCGGCGCCGTAGTTGGTGCCGGACTCGGTGCCGTCCTTGCCGCTGACCGCGACGAAGTTGATCTGGAGCGACTCGCCCTCGGTGAGTGCGGCGCCGGTGCCCGGGGTCTCGACGCGAGCGACGGGCGCGGTGACCGTGAACGGCTGCGTGAAGGCCAGCGTCGGCTTCGCCCCGACGGCACCCGTCACCTTGACCGCGGCGAGCGCCGCGACATCGGCGGCCGTCGCGGTGGCCTCAGCGGTCGGCGCCGCCGTGGCCGCGCCGGTGGTGGCCGATCCGGTCGGGGAGGTGCCGCTGGAGCCGGAGCACGCGGCCAGCAGGAACAGGGGAGCGAGCAGGGCTGCGGCCATTCGTCGGCGCACGGGTCACGTCCTTCATCGTCGGCTGCCCGCCGTCACGGTGGTGCTCTCGAGGCGTCGAGCGCACGGCGGACGGAGGACACGGTACGGCGTCACACTGTGTACCCGCTAAGAGCGCGCCCGCTCGGAGACGATCGCCTCGGCGTTCGCGGTGATCCAGTCCATGAGCGGGAGCAGTCGCGCGGTGAGCTCTCGTCCGCGCTCGGTCAGCGCGTAGTCGACGCGGGGCGGGATCGTCGGTCGGGCGTCGCGCGCGACGAACCCGTCGGCCACGAGCACGCGGAGGGTCTGGGCGAGCATCTTCTCGCTGATGCCGTCGACCACGCGCCGGAGCTCGCCCCATCGCAGCGAACCCTCCGAGAGCGCGACCAGGACGAGGACGCCCCACTTGCTCGTGACGTGGTCGAGGACCGCCCGCGACGGGCACTGCGCGGGCAGCACGCCGTCGGTGAGGAGGCGCGCGAGCGGGTGGCTGACGACCATCTCAGTAACTTACCTGAAAGTGGGTACGGCGTCTGAGGAAGCAACCTAGTCGTCGCCTGGTTCTTCTGTCGTCATCGCCGCTGCACCGAACGGAAGGATCCACCATGTCTGTCGTCGTCACCGGGGCCACCGGTCACCTGGGTCGCCTGGTAGTCCAGAACCTGCTCGCGAACGGGGTCGCCCCTGCGGAGGTGATCGCGACGGGCCGCCGGGTCGAGGCGCTCGCGGATCTCGCCGAGCGGGGCGTCCAGGTGCGCCGTGCGGACTTCACCGAGCCGGCGTCTCTCCTCGCCGCGTTCGCCGGCGCCGACGACGTCCTGCTCGTCTCCAGCAGCGAGGTCGGCCGTCGCGTCGAGCAGCACGAGAGCGCCCTCGAGGCGATCCGGGCGGTCGGTGCGCGGCGCGTGGTCTACACGAGCGCGCCCCGGGCCGACAGCACGGCGCTCGTCCTCGCGCCCGAGCACAAGGCCACCGAAGAGCTCATCCACGCGTCGGGGCTGGCCTTCACGATCCTGCGCAACAACTGGTACACCGAGAACTACCTCGGCGACCTCGCCCAGGCACGCGCCACCGGTGAGATCGTCTCGAGCGTCGGCGCGGGGCGGGTGGCGAGCGCACCACGGTCGGACTACGCGGCGGCGGCGGCCGTCGTCCTGGCGGGCAGCGGCCACGACGGCGCGGTGTACGAGCTCTCGGGCGACGTGGCCTGGGACTTCGACGAGCTCGCCGCCGCGTTCGCGACGGTCACGGGTCGACCCGTCGTGCACCGCCGGGTCACCCCCGAGGAGCGGCTCGAGGGCCTGCTCGCGGCCGGCCTCGACGAGGGGACCGCGGGCTTCGTCGTCGCCCTCGAGGGCAACACGCGCGACGGCGACCTCGCGGGCACGAGCGGCGAGCTCCGGCAGCTGCTCGGCCGGCCGACGGTCGGTCTGGTGGACGCGCTGACGGCTGCGGTCTGAGCCCCCTCGTCGTGGCGGCCTGGTCCGCGTGGCCAGGCACGCGGCGGTCCGGCAGCGGACGCTCCTGACACACTGGACCCATGGCGACCTCCTCCACGCCGCACACCGGTGCGGGTCAGGCACCTCCCGGCCCGCCGCGTCGTCGACCCGGCCGCGCCGAGCTCCGCCGGTGGCGGCAGTACCTCGCCGACGAGAAGGCCGAGGCGGCGGTCTACCGGGACCTCGCGAGCCGTCGCAGCGGCGAGGAGCGCGAGATCCTGCTCGCGCTGGCCGACGCCGAGGGCCGCCACGAGGCCCACTGGCGCGAGCTGCTCGGCGAGGACGTCGGCCGTCCCCGCCGCGGTGACGTCCGTACGCTCGCGCTCGGGTTCCTCGCGCGACGGTTCGGGTCGGTGTTCGTGCTGGCCCTGGCCCAGCAGGCGGAGTCTCGGTCGGCGTACGAGTCGGACTCCGACGCCACCGTGACGATGGCCGCCGACGAGCGGATCCACGAGGAGGTCGTCCGGAGCCTGGCCGCGCGCGGACGGAGCCGGATCTCGGGGTCCTTCCGGGCGGCCGTCTTCGGCGCCAACGACGGTCTCGTGAGCAACCTCGCCCTCGTGCTGGGCATCGGGGCGAGCGGCGCGACGACGCGGGTCGTGCTGCTCACGGGTCTCGCGGGACTGCTCGCGGGCGCGCTCTCGATGGGTGCGGGCGAGTACGTCTCGGTCCGTTCGCAGCGGGAGCTCCTCGAGGCGTCGGCACCGAGCGTGCGGGCGAGCGCGGCCGTCCCGTACCTCGACGTCGACGCCAACGAGCTCGAGCTCGTCTACCGCGCTCGCGGCATGAGCCCGGCGGAGGCCCGCGAGCATGCCGCGCAGGTCCTCAGCGCAGGGGGCGTCACCCACGACGGGGCGGACGTCGACCGTCACGAGGCGATCGGCACGGGGCTCGGTGCGGCGGTCTCGAGCTTCTGCTTCTTCGCGTCGGGGGCGGCGATCCCGGTGATCCCCTACCTGGCCGGGCTCTCAGGCACCGCCGCGGTGCTCGTCTCGGCCGGCCTGGTGGGGGTTGCCCTGCTCGGGACGGGCGCCGTCGTCGGGGTGCTCTCCGGGGCGTCCCCGCTCGCTCGCGCGGTGCGGCAGCTCGCCATCGGCTACGGCGCCGCGGGCACGACGTACGTGCTCGGCCTCGTGTTCGGCGCCTCGACGAGCTGACCGTTCCCGCTCGTCCTCCTGAGGCGTCGGATCGGGCGTCAGGAGGGCGTGGACGTCCGCGGCCAGCCGTCGGGCGGCCTCTGCCGCAGCGGGGGACACCGGTGCGAACCCGAGGAACCCGTGCACGAGCCCGCGCTCCCGGCGGGCCCGCACGGGGACACCGGCCTCGGCCAGCCGCGTGGCGTAGGCCTCACCCTCGTCCCGGAGCGGGTCGTGCTCCGCGGTGACGACGACCGCCGGAGGCAGACCCGTGAGGTCCGGCTCGAGCAGCGGGCTCACGCGGGGGTCCGAGCGCCGGGCCGGGTCCGGCACCCACTGCTCCGCGAACCAGAGAGCGTCATCGGCGTCCAGGCCCCAGCCGGTCGCCTTCTCCCGCACGCTCGGGAGCGAGAACGTGAGGTCGGTGTTCGGGTACAGGAGCACCTGTCCCGCGGGGGTGCGGTCGCCGGCCTCCCGCTGCCGCAGGCACGCGAGAGCCGCGACGTCGCCCCCCGAGCTGTCCCCGCCGACCGCGACGACGTCGGTGCCGACGAGGTCCGTCGCCCGTGCGAACGCCCAGCGCATCACGGCCACGGCGTCGTCCACGGCCGCCGGCCACGGGTGCTCGGGGGCGCGACGGTGGTCGACCGCGAGGACCGCGACGTCTGCGTCCCGGGCGAGCGTCCGGCAGAGCGCGTCGTGCGACGTCAGGTCGCCGATCGTCCAGCCGCCGCCGTGGAGGAACACGAGCAGGGCGGACGGTGACGCCGTCGGCCGGTAGAGGCGGACCGGGACCGGCGGACCGGCGGGCACGACGAGATCCGTGACCTGCCACAGCTGCGGTCCGGGTGGGCGGGCCTCGGACCGCAGCCGCTGTGCCGCGCGGAGCGACTCCGCGCCGACCTCGCGAGCGCTCGGACCGGGAGCGGCTCGCCACCCACGGAGGAGCTCGGCGATCGCGGCGTCCGCGACCTCCGCCTCGGCCGCCTGCGAGGTGGGTCCGTTCGGGTGTTCGTCCTCGACGGTCACCTCCGCCTCCCGCTTCTGCTCAGGCACGTCGTGCGTCGCCGTGCGCGGCGCCGGCCGACCGGCTCACGGTACCGGCGCCCGGCGGGCGCCATGGGCGCGGTTGCGCTCCGGCGCCTAGGCTCTGCGGAGGTGCGGACCGAGGGAGCAGCGGGATGAGAGCCAGGGCAGCATTCGTCGTCGGAGCCGGGGTCGGGTACGTCCTCGGGACGCGCGCGGGACGCGAGCAGTACGAGCGCATCGTGCGTGCCTCGCGCGCGGTGTGGTCGCACCCCCTCGTGCGCACGCCGATCAGCGGCCTCGAGACCAGGGCCGCGGAGCTCGCGCGGGCGCAGAGCGTCGCGATGATCGACCACCTGGCCGACGCGGCCAAGAACCTGCTGCGGCACGACGCGGTGTCGACGCCCGGCCGGATGGCGGCCACGGCGATGCCGCCCGCTGACGCGACCGGGCCTCGGGAGCCGTCCCGCACGGGGCAGCCGCTAGCCTGAGCGGTCGTGCCCCGACTCCTTGCCGACACGACGCCGCTGCGGGTCAGCCCCGAGTTCCGGCGGCTGTGGTGGGGCCTCGGCCTGAGCAACCTCGGGTCCCAGCTCACCGTGGTCGCCGTCGGGCTCGAGGTGTACGACCTCAGCGGGTCGACCCTCTCGGTCGGCATCCTCGGGGTGTGCGCTCTCGTACCGTTGGTCGTCCTCGGCTTGTACGGCGGATCGCTCGTCGACGCGCACGACCGTCGACGCGTCGCGATCGTCTCGGCGACCGCAGCCTGGGTCGTCACCTGCCTGCTCGCGCTGCAGGCCTGGATGCACGTCGGATCGGTCACTCTCCTGTACGCCCTGGTCGCGCTGCAGTCGGCCGCGTTCGCGGTCAACAACCCGGCCCGCTCGGCGATCGTCCCCCAGCTGCTCCCGGCGCGGCTGCTCCCCGCGGCGAACTCGCTGCAGACCATCGCGTGGAACCTGGCGGTGACCGTCGGACCGCTGCTCGGTGCGACGCTCGTGGCGGTGTGGGACTACTCGGTCGCCTACACGCTCGACGCGGTGACGTTCGCTGCCGCGCTCTGGGCGCTCGTCCACCTGCCACCGCTGCCGCCGCACCGCGAGGACGGCAGCAGGCACCGGGCCGGGCTCGCGTCGGTCCTCGAGGGGCTGCGGTACCTGACGACGCGACCCAACGTCCGCATGACGTTCCAGATCGACCTCGCCGCGATGGTGCTCGCGCAGCCCCGGGTGCTGTTCCCCGCCGTCGGTGCGGTCATCATCGGCGGCGGGGCCCAGACCACCGGGGCGATGACGGCCGCGGCGGCGGTCGGGTCGCTGCTCGCCGGCGTGTTCTCCGGTCCGCTCGGGCGCGTGCACGCCCAGGGGCGGGTGATCGCGTGGGCCGTGGTCGGCTGGGGGCTGGCTGTCAGCGCGTTCGGCGCCGTGCTGGTCATGGCCACGCACGCGACCGGCGCCTCACGCACGTCGGTGCTGTGGCCCGCGCTCGCGGCTGCTGCGGTCTGCCTCGCGATCGCGGGTGCGGCCGACGCGGTCAGTGCGGTGTTCCGCACGACGATCCTGCAGAGCGCGACCCCGGATGCGATGCGCGGGCGGCTGCAGGGCGTGTTCCTCGTGGTCGTCGCGGGTGGGCCGCGGCTCGGTGACCTCCTGGGCGGTGCCGGTGCCACCTGGTGGGGCGAGGGCGTCGCGGCCGTGGTCGGCGGGGTCGTGTGCGTGGGTGCGGTCGCGGCGCTCATGCGCCGGCAGCCGCAGTTCCTGGCCTACGACGCGCGTGACCCGCAGCCCTGAGCGGAGGCTGCGGGTCACGACGCTCGTGCGGCCCGGGCGGGGCAGATGGGTCTGCCCGGGCGGCGGGGCTCGGCGGGCGACCCGGCTAGATCGCTCGGCCAGATCAAGCGGCTGGATCACCCGGCTGGATCACCCGGCTGGATCACCCGGCTGGATCACCCGGCTGGATCACCCGGCTGGATCACTCGGCTAGATGACGAGGCTGAGCAGCATGATCGAGCCGAGCGCCGTCACCGACAGCACCGTCTCCATCAAGGACCACGTCTTGAAGGTCTGGCCGACGCTCATCTTGAAGTACTCCTTGACCATCCAGAACCCGGCGTCGTTCACGTGGCTGAGGAACACCGAGCCCGCACCGACGGCGAGCACGAGCAGCGCGGTGTGCGTCGGGCTGAGACCGGCGGCGAGCGGCGCGACGATGCCGGATGCCGTGATCGTCGCGACCGTGGCGGACCCGGTCGCGAGCCGGATGAGCACCGCGACGAGCCAGCCGGCGATCAGGGGCGAGATCGAGGTGTGCTGGAGCGAGCGGGCGACGACGTCCCCGACACCGGAGTCGACGAGGGTCTGCTTGAACCCGCCACCGGCACCGACGATCAGCAGGATCCCGGCGATCGGGGCGAACGAGGAGTCGACGAGCGAGCTGACGGTCGCGCGGGTCCGGCCGAGAGCGGTACCGAACGCGACGAGCGCGACGAGGGTCGTGATGAGCAGGGCCTCGAGCGGGGTCCCGACGAAGACGAGCGCCTTGCCGAGCGAGCTCTTCTGGTTCCCGGTCGCCGTGATGACCGTGCTCATGAGCATCAGCACGACCGGCAGGAGGACGACGCCGAGGGCGACGGCGAACCGCGGACGGGGGGCGTTCTCGTCCTTCGGGGACTCGCCGAGGATCGACGTCGGAGGGGCGAGCTGGACCCACCGGGCCATCGGCTTGGCGAGCAGCGGGCCGCTGATCGCGACGGTGGGGATCGCGACGAGGAGGCCGAGACCGAGCGTCAGACCCAGGTTCGCGCCGAGCGCGCTGATCGCGATCAGGGGTCCGGGGTGCGGCGGGATCAGGCCGTGCAGGGCCGAGAGCCCGGCGAGCGCGGGGATCCCGACGAGGATCATCGACACCTTGGCCCGACGCGCCACGAGCATGATGACGGGGATCAGGAGGACGAGCCCGATCTCGAAGAACAGCGGGATCGCGACGACGAACGCGATCAGGGCCATCGCCCACGGGAGCCGGTTCGCGGACGTCCGCCTGAGGATCGTGTCGACGATCTCGTCGGCACCGCCGCTGTCGATCAGCATCTTGCCGATGATCGCGCCGAGCGCGATCAGGATGCCGACGCTCCCGACCGTCGACCCGAGGCCGTTCGCGAAGCTCGTGAAGGCGTTCGTGTACGGGATCCCGGCCACGACCGCGAGGAGCGCGGCCCCGATCGTGAGGGACAGGAACGGGTGCAGCTTGAGCCAGACGATCAGGATGACGATCGCGGCGATCCCGACGAGGGCGGCGACGACGAGCTGGGTGTCACCGGCGTTCGTCGGCCGGGCGGCGGCGACGGCTGTCGTCGCAACGGCGTGGAAGAAGGGCAGGGTGGGCATCATTGCTCCTGTCGAGATGGACGGTGTGGTGCTGGTGCGGGCGCGGTCAGGGCGCCGAGGGTGCGGCTGGCAGGCCCAGAGCGGCGAGGGCGGCGTCGGTGACGGCGTCGGGTGAACCCTCGGCGTCGACCGTGACCCCGTCCTCGGTCGAGAGCAGGGGCTGCAGGGTCTCGAACTGGGACGGGAGCAGCGAGACCGGCATGAAGTGACCGCTGCGGTGCCCGATGCGGTCGCCGATGACGGTGGCGGGCGCGGCCAGGTGGACGAACCGCACCCGTCCGGCGGCACCGCGCAGCACGTCGCGATAGGCGCGCTTGAGCGCGGAGCAGGTCACGACGGTCGAGCGGCCGGCTTCCGCCTGGCTCGTGAGCCAGTCCCGCATCGCCTCGAGCCATGGCCAGCGGTCGTCGTCGGTCAGCGGGATCCCGGCGCTCATCTTGTCGATGTTCGCCTGCGGGTGGAACTCGTCCGCCTCGGCGAACGGCCACCCCAGACGCTGCGCGAGCAGCGTGGCCACGGTCGACTTCCCCGAGCCGGCGACGCCCATCACGATCAGGTGCTGCGGTGCTTGATCCACGGTGTCCTCCTCGACATCGCCCCGCGCCGGCTGTCACCGGCCGCGATCGCCGCAAAAGGTAGCACCTTTGAACGACTCGATCGGAAAGGTAGCACCTAATTGGCGCGTTGTGAACTCGCGCACTGCGACCCGGTGCTGACCTGGGATGAGACGATGACGGCACCCGCTCGAGCGGCAGCCGAAGGGCGGCCGACCGGCGGCCGACCGGCGGACAACCGGCAGACGAGTGGCACGACCCGGGAAGGTCAGGGCGGAGGAGCGATGGTGACCGTCCTGCACAGCTCGGTGCTCGAGACCCTGGGCCAGGAGATCGTCGCGGGAGAGCTGCCCGCAGGCGCCGTCGCGACCCTCGAGCAGCTGCAGGCACGGTTCCAGGTCTCCCGGACGGTCATGCGCGAGTGCATGCGAATCCTCGAGTCGATGAACCTGGTCGAGTCACGCCGCCGGGTCGGGATCGTCGTGCGCCCCTCGTCCGAGTGGACCGTCCTCGACGCCCGGGTGATCCGCTGGCGGCTCGACGGGCCCGGTCGCGGCGCCCAGCTGCGCGACCTCACCGAGCTCCGCATCGCGATCGAGCCGGCCGCCGCGGCGGGCGCCGCACGCCGGGCGACGCCCGAGGAGCGGGCGACCCTGACCGAGCTGGCCGATCGGCTCCGGTCCCTCGGCGAGGCGGGACGGCTCGTCGAGTTCCTCGAGGTCGACATCGCCTTCCACAGCCTGCTGCTCCGGGCGAGCGGCAACAGCATGTTCGGCGCCCTGGAGGACTTCGTCGCCGAGGTCCTCGCCGGTCGCACGCATCACGGCCTGATGCCCGCCCATCCGGTACCGGCGGCCCTCGACGCGCACGAGGGTGCCGCACGCGCGGTCCGCGACCACGACCCGGTCGCGGCGGAGCGCTGGATGCGCGAGCTGGTCACCGAGGTCCGGGCCGCGATCGTCGATCCGCTGGACGGCGCGATCTGACGGAGACCGCGGCGCGCGTCCCCGCGCTCAGGCGGGAGCGGCCTCCCCGGCGGTCGGCTCGTCGCGCGTCGTCGCACCGCCCACCGGGTCGTCGGCGTCGACGGCCCGACCGTTGAGCCCCGCGGTGCCGGCGCGCAGGGTGCGCAGCGACACCAGCGTCGCCAGCACGGCGAACACCGCCGACCCCATGACCACCAGGAACCCCCCGTGCGAGCCGCGCGCGTCGATCAGGTTGCCGGCGATCGAGGACCCGACCGACACGCCGAGTCCGAGCGCCGTCCCGACCCACGTCAATCCTTCGGTGAGGCGCTCGGCGCCGACGAAGTGCTGGACGAGCCCGTTGCCGTTGATGATCGTCGGGGCGATCGAGAAGCCGGTCACGAACATCACGGCGGCCAACGCGGGCAGGTTGGCGACGACGAAGAACAACGAGACCCCGACGGCGAGCAGCACGACGCCCAGCGCGAACCGCATCCAGAGCGGCGACAACCAGTGCCGGAGACCGTAGCCGAGCCCGGAGATCATCGAGCCGAGTGCGAACACCGCGAGGATCGTCCCGGAGGAGGCCCTGCTGCCCTGCTCCGTCGCGAACGCGACCGTGGCGACGTCCGTCGCACCGAAGATCGATCCCATCCCGATGAACACCAGGACCACCACGGCCATCCCCGGTGACCTCAGCACGCTGCCGTGGCGCACGCCGTGCGCGAGCGCGCGTGGCGGCGGCTGCGTCCGCCGTTGCGCGAGGAACCAGTACCCGCCACCGATCATCGCGACGATCGGGACCACGAGCCCGGCCACCGGCCGCACGCCGGTCGCGAGGTAGGTGGCGAGCACGGGCCCCACGATGAAGACGAGCTCGTCGAGCGCGGACTCGAGCGAGTAGGCCGTGTGGATCTGCCGGGGGTCGTCGAGCAGGTGCGACCACCGTGCGCGCACGAGCGCCCCGAAGGATCCGATCGTCGTGCCGGTGACCGCGGCCGCCGCGTACAACGCCACCGAGGGTGCATGTACCAGGGCGCTGACCACGAGTCCGACCAGGCCGATCGCCGCGCCCGCGATCGCCGGACGCATCACGCGGTCCTGGCCGCGCCGGTCGACGAGCCGCGCGAGCCGCGGTGAGGCGATGGCTTGGGTGACGACGTAGAGGGCCGAGACGCGACCGGCCAAGCCGTATGAGCCGTACAGCGACGACACCATCAGCACGATGCCGATGCCCACCATGGAGATGGGGAGCCGGGCGATCACACCTGCGGACGAGAATGCCAGTGCGCCCGGCCGCGACAGGACCTCACGGTAGGGCGTGAACACCGGGCCAGTCTCTCACCCGGTTCGACCCCGCCGCGCTACGACGGTGGTCCGCCGGATCACCCGAGCGTGTCGGACACCACCTGCTTGGCGGCCTCCTGGACGTCGATCAGGTGGTTCGCGCCGAGGAACGACTCGGCGTAGATCTTGTAGACGTTCTCGGTGCCGGACGGCCGGGCCGCGAACCAGGCGTTCGCGGTGGTGACCTTGAGGCCACCGATCGACTCGCCGTTGCCGGGTGCGGTCGTCAGCTTCGCGACGATGGCCTCGCCCGCGAGCGACGTCGCCGTCACCTGCTCGGGCGAGAGGCGGCCGAGGGTCGCCTTCTGCTCGAGGGTCGCGGGCGCGTCGACGCGCGCGTACCAGGACTCGCCGAGCTCGGCCACGAGCTGGGCGTGCCGCTGGGACGGTGACGTCCCGGTGGTCGCGAGCATCTCGGACGCGAGCAGCGCGAGGATCAGTCCGTCCTTGTCGGTGGTCCACACGCGACCGTCGGTACGGAGGAACGACGCGCCGGCCGACTCCTCGCCGCCGAATCCGACCGACCCGTCGAGGAGCCCCGGGACGAACCACTTGAAGCCGACCGGCACCTCGAGGAGCCGCCGGCCGAGCCGCGCCGCGACCCGGTCGATCAGCGACGACGAGACCAGCGTCTTGCCGATCGCGGCACCGTCGGACCAGCCCGGACGCGCGCCCGAGTACAGGTAGTCGATCGCGACGGCGAGGTAGTGGTTCGGGTTCATCAGCCCCGCGTCCGGCGTGACGATGCCGTGGCGGTCGGAGTCCGCGTCGTTCCCGGTCGCGATGTCGTACGGCGCGACCGTCCCGTCGGCACCCGGCCGCATCGCATGCACGAGCGAGGCCATCGCGGACGGCGACGAGCAGTCCATCCGGATCTTGCCGTCCCAGTCGAGCGTCATGAACGCCCACCGCGGGTCGACGGCAGGGTTGACGACCGTGAGGTCGAGGCTGTGACGCTCGGCGATGGCCCCCCAGTACTCGACGGACGCGCCGCCGAGCGGGTCGGCGCCGATGCGGACCCCGGCCGACCGGATCGCGTCGAGGTCCACGACGGACGGGAGGTCGTCGACGTAGGCGGTGAGGAAGTCGTGCCGGAGGGTCGTGTCGGCCGCCAGCGCGGTGGCGAGCGGCACGCGCCGGACCTGCCCGACGCCGGCTCGCAGGAGCTCGTTCGCCCGATCGGCGATCCATCCGGTCGCCTCGGAGCCTGCGGGCCCGCCGTGCGGAGGGTTGTACTTGAAGCCGCCGTCCCGGGGCGGGTTGTGCGACGGCGTGACGACGATCCCGTCAGCCAGTCCCGTGCCGCCGCCGCCGGTGCGCACGCCGGCGGCCGTCGTCGCGCCGTTGTGCAGCAGGATCGCGTGCGAGACCGCGGGCGTCGGGGTGAACGAGTCGCGGGCGTCGATGTGGACCTCGACGCCGGCCGCGGCGAGCACCTCGAGGGCCGTCTGCCACGCCGGCAGCGAGAGGGCGTGCGTGTCGCGGCCGATGAAGAGCGGGCCGTCCGTCCCCTGGCTGCGTCGGTACTCGATGATCGCGGCGGTGATCGCGATGATGTGCGCCTCGTTGAACGCGGAGTCGAGGCTCGAGCCCCGATGGCCGGACGTGCCGAAGACGACGCGCTGCGACGGGTCGTCGAGGTCCGGCGAGAGGTCGTAGTACGCGCCGGTCACGGCGTCGACGTCGATCAGGTCAGAGGGCTGGGCGGGGGTGCCGGCGCGCGGGTCCATGTCGCGATCCTTCCATCGCGACCCGCGACACGCACAGGGCCGCCTCCCGCAGGCGGGTCCACGCGGTTGCCGATGCACGTCGTGTCGACCCGGAGCCGACCTCGTGCCCACCCGTTCCCCCGGTCGGTCAGAGGCTCCTCCGTCGGTCAGGTGCCGCCATGACGGGTACCGACCGTGCGGATGCCCCGGTTCACGGTGGTGTCCACCCTGTGGACGATGCCGACCGAGCCCTGGACGCCGGCGCGCGACGACGTCATAGGCTTGCCTCGTGTTCTCGTCCCCGGTGCGCACCGTCATGGTGAGCGAGCTCGACCCGGCGGCCCCGATCGCGCCCGGGACCACGCTCCTCGACGTCCGTGAGCAGGACGAGTGGGATGCCGGTCACGCGCCGGGAGCGCGGCACATCCCCCTCGGAGAGCTGCCGCGGCGCGTCTCCGAGCTCCCCGTCGACGAGCGCATCCTGGTGGTCTGCCGGTCGGGGAGCCGGTCGGCCCGCGCCACGGCCTGGCTCGAGCAGGGCGGGTACGACGCGGCGAACCTCGACGGCGGCATGGTCGCCTGGGCGGGTGCCGGGCTGCCGGTGGTCTGATCGCGTCGGCAGCGGTCGGCAGCGGTGGGCAGCTGTCGGCGGCCACCGAGCACTGGCCCGCGCGCACCGAGCGGCGCGGGAACCGGTAGCCTCGCTGCCCATGGCCACCATCTCCGAGTTCGTGCTGCGCCCGTTCGAGGGGCTCCCCGGCGAGCCCGACTGGGTCGCGATGCGTGAGGTCGTCCCCGCCGCGACCGCGGCCGCCCGCACCACCGCCGAGTACGGCGCCCGGGAGGTCCTGATCACGACCGTCCTGCCGATGGGCTGGCCGGCGCTGCACCGCTCCGACGGCGTCGTCCTGCTCGCCCTGCAGACCAACGCGGGCACCGGGGACGTCAGCCGCGACCTCGCGGCCGTCCTCCTCGAGGCGATCGCGCTCGAGCCCGGCACCGCGGTCGAGACGACGACGGCACCGGGCCCCGGACCGCGGCTGCAGGACGTCCTGGACCTCTCGGTCCCCTTCGAGGTGACCGTCCACGAGGGCTTCGAGTACTGGCTCGCGCCGGACACCGAGGTCACCGACGACGTCCGGGCGTCCCTCGAGGAGGCCGACTCCTCGATCGTGCCGACGCACAAGCTCGCCGGCGTCGACTCCGCCTACTGGTGCCGGATGGGCGGTCGTGAGTTCCTGCGCTGGGCGCGGGCCGAGGACGAGCAGGTCGTCCTGGACGGACTGGCACGGCTGCACGCACGCCGGGAGTCGGCGATCGGTGGGGCCCGGTTCGTCGGGTACTTCCGCTCGAGCGGACTCGTCGTCCCGGTGTGGGAGCTCGCCCGCGGCGCCGAGGCCGCCGACGTCGAGCCCGACGTCCAGGCGTTCTCCGTGGGGTTCGAGGCGGCCCTCGCCGACGCGTCCCCGCTCGACGCGAACCAGCGCCGGGCGCGGGCCGGCCTGGTGTCCCGCCAGGTCACCCTGCGCTAGCAGGTCTCGCGTACCCCGCAGTCGCTAGGGTTGACGGCGTGACCTCCGCCGGTGCCGAACCCCCGATCGACAACCCGCGCAGCGCCGACCGCCCGGTCCCGTCGGTGCGCCCGAAGCCTGCGACCAGCAGGACCGTCCACCGGCAGCGGGTCGCGGTCATCATCCCCGCCAAGGACGAGTCCCGACGCATCGCCGCCACCGTCCGGGCCGCCCGTGCCATCCCCCATGTCGACCTCGTGCTCGTGGTCGACGACGGCAGCGAGGACAACACGCAGCACGTCGCACGGGACGCGGGAGCGGTCGTCGTCCGGCACTCCCACAACCGGGGAAAGGCGGCCGCGATGGAGACCGGTGCCGCCGTCGTCGCGATGCGGGACGCGCCCGACCGGCCCGCCCGGCTGCTCCTGTTCCTCGACGGCGACCTGGGCGAGACCGCCGTGAACGCGGCACCCCTGATCGGGCCGGTCCTCGATCGTGAGGCGGACTTCACGATCGCCCTGCTCCCGCCTCAGCCGGGTGCCGGTGGACGGGGGATCGTCGTCGGCGCTGCGCGGCGGGCGATCCAGTCGATGACCGGGTGGACGCCGACCCAGCCGCTGTCCGGGACGCGCTGCCTGACGCGCTCCGCGTTCGAGGCCGCGACACCCCTCGCACACGGCTGGGGGGTCGAGACCGGCATGACGATCGATCTCCTGCGGCAAGGGTTCGCCGTCGCGGAGGTCCCGTGCGACCTGCGGCACCGTCCGTCCGGCTCGGACCTGCGGGGCCAGCTGCACCGTGGCGGTCAGTACCGCGACGTCGTGCTCGCGATCAGCGCGCGCCGCGTGCGCAGCGCCGTGGGCCTGACGCGAGGGTCGCGATCGGGCGGCCCCGGGAAGACGACGCATCGGCCGATCGGCCGCTGACCCGGGACACGAGCGGTCAGTCCGTCGCGGCCGATGACGACTCCGGCTCGCGGGTGCGGCGCCCTCGCAGCAACCCGTTCGCCATCGCCGAGATCAGGAGCGGGAGCGCGAGACCGAGGCCGACGGCGGGGATGACGATCCCGGAGTCGTTCACCGCGAAGGCGATCCCGAGCACGACGACGAGGCCGACGACGGCGGGCCGGATCATCGGCGCGTCGTCGCCGAGCCGACGGAGCGGGAGACCGTTCGAGAGCCACGCGTAGCCGCCGCCGTCGGGGGCGTGCGCGGCCCGCCGAGCCGTGCGGGTGAGGAGGACGAGGGCGAGGACCAGGCCGACGGTCGCGAGCAGGGAGAGCGTGCTCCCCGCGAGCGTGTGCAGGTTCTGACCGGCCTTGTGCTCGATGACGGGCCACGCACCGCCGTCGAGCACGGTCTGCACGAACCGACCGAGGTGCGTGCGCGAGTCGGCCGGCCGGAGCCAGTCCAGGACGGCGAAGAACGTGACCGCCGCCGCGCCACCTCCGAGCACCAGGACGACCCGGCGCCACGTGAGCCGGACGCCGGCGGCGAGCAGGGCGAGCACCGCGAAGCCCGGGACGAGGCCGGGCGGACCGCCGAGGTCGCTGCCGAGGCCGGGCAGGCCGTCGAGCACGGTCGCGGCGAGGCCGATCGCGACCACGACCACGACGGCGGGGCGCCGTCGACCTCGCCGGACCATCGGGTTGGCGATCGCCGAGGCGAGGAGCACGACGGCCGCTGCGAACAGCGCGAATGCGGTGTTGTTGAAGCCGTAGAAGCGCGCGCCGAGGAGGGGCTGCACCCCCATCGGTGCCGAGAGCTGCAGCGTCGCTCCGGTCGCGACGTCGGCGCCGAGGAGCAGGGCTGTCACGCCGGCGACGACGCCCGCCGGGCCGAGGGTCCATCGCCGCCATGCCGGGAGCAGGGCGAGCGTCGCGATGACGGCGGCCCAGCCGAGGGTGAGGGCGACCAGCGCCGACCCCGGGGACGCGGCCCGCCACCACGGGCTGGCGTTCGCGAGGAACGACCCGGCCGGCACCGCAGCGACGGCGACGCCCGCGGCACGGACCGTGACGAGGACGCCACGCGATCGTGGCGACGCTGTCTCCGCGCGCGAGGGGCGGGCAGGCTCGGCACGGTCGACCCGGCGCCACCGGTCGAGGACGCGTCCGTCGAGCCCGATCGCGATCGCGAGGCTCAGGGCGAGGTTGAGTACGACGAACCCGGTGTAGAACCCTTGCGAGAGCGATCGGATCGCCTGGGCATGCCGGTCCTGGTCGACCAGCGCGGCGACCCGGTCGGCCGCGGGGACCGGCGCGCGGCCGGCCGTCATCGGCGAGCCGACGAGCACGCCGATCGGCGCGACCTCGCGCGCACCGACCGCCGCGAGGAGGCTCGGGGTCAGGTCCGTCGACTGGACCAGCCCGGGCTGCCGCGTCGACGTCGAGCTGAGACAGCCCGTGCCGTACGGCGCCCCGCCGGGTACGACGCTCGGTCCGGTGGCCACCGCGAGCTGGAGGTGCGGAACGACGCCCGAGTCGGCGATCGACGCGAGGATGACCGTCGTGTCCCCGCTCGGGCCGGGCAGTCCCGCGAGGACGGCGTGCACGCGGGCGTCGAGGCTCGTGGCCTGGGCGGTGCGCGGTGCGGCAGGGAGCTCTCCGGCGACCTCCGCGCCCGCGGCGGGGTTGGCGCGCACGCGGGTGCTCTGTCCCGGGTCGCGGAGCGCACCGAGGTCCACGACGAGCAGGTCCGCGTCGACGAGGTCCGCCCGTACCCGCGCGGTCAGGTCGGCCGGGTCCGAAGGCAGCCCGACCAGCGGTGACGTCACGATCCCCGAGGACCGGGCGAGCGCGATCGCCGAACCGGCGCCGATCCCGGCCGCGGGCACCCCCGCCGCCGCCAGGGTGTCCCCCAGCAGCCCGAGGTGCGCGTCGTCGCCGGCGCGCGTCGCCGCGGTCGCGTAGTCGCTCCAGCCGGGCACCGCAGCGGAGGTGCCCGGGACCTCCAGGGTCCGGCACGTGCCGTCGCCGTACAGGTCGCCGGCGCGCGCACCGGCCGAGACGGCGAGCCAGCCGTCGGCGGGGCACGCCGCCGCCCGGATGCTTCGCACCACCACGGAACCGAGCGAGCCCTGCTGGGTCATCGCCCAGAGCGTCGGTGTCGTGCGCGGGTCCACATCGTCGGGGCGGAGGCCCGACACTCCGATGAGCACGACCTTGTGCGGGGCGGGAGCCATGGTGCCCGAGGTCGAGGCGTGTGCCGAGCCCGCGGTGCCCGCAGCGCCCGCGCGGCCGAGGGCGCCCGCGGTGCCAGCCGATGCCGACGACGGCGCGGCGAGCCCGACGGTCACCGCGAGCAGCGCGACGACGATCCCTCGTGCCGCACGGCGGGCGTCTCGGAGCCCGGCGGCTCGCGACGGCTGCGGAGCGCGGGTGGACACCTGATCACCCTACGGTCCGGGTCGCGGCGTAGGGTGCCGGTGGCGAGCACGTGGGCCCCGGGCGGGTCTGCGTCGACGAGGTACGGCTCAGGCACGAGGGTGGGGGCGCGCTGTGGAGACACCGGAGGAGAGCCCGAGCGGCGCGGCCGACGAGGTCGAGAAGGATGCGGTCGCCGGACCGCCGCAGAGCGACGCGCGGGAGGACCGGGAGCTCGACGGCGTGCTCGCGCGCCGCGACATCGGCGTCGTGTTCCAGCCGGTCGTCGACCTGCGGTCGCGCGAGGTCGTCGGGCTCGAGGCGCTCGCACGCGGACCGCACGGCACCGCGCTCGCGAACCCCGCTGCCCTGTTCGCCGCCGCACGGCGGACCGGGCGGGTGGCGGAGCTCGACTGGGTCTGCCGCGCGGCGGCGTTCGAGGCGGTCGTCCGGGCGGGGCTCCCACCGTCGATGTCGCTCTTCCTGAACGTCGAGCCCGAGGCGTTCGCGGTCGCGTGCCCGCCCGATCTCCTGGCCGCGGTGACGCGTGCGGAGTCGATGCTCCGGGTGTTCGTCGAGGTCAACGACCGCGCGCTCGCGACGGACCCTGCGGGCCTGCTGGCGGCCGTCGACCGCGCCCGGACCTCGGGGTGGGGGGTCGCGCTCGACGACGTCGGCGCGAGTCGTGACTCGATGGCGGTCATGCCGGTCATCGGGGCGGACGTCATCAAGCTCGACCTCCGACTGCTGCGCCAACGGAGCCCGCAGGACGCCTCGGCGATCACGATGAGCGTGCTGGCCCACGCCGAGCTGACCGGTGCCGCGCTGCTCGTCGAGGGGATCGAGAGCGAGGACGACGCGGAGTGGGCCCGCGCGGTCGGTGCCGCGTACGGCCAGGGCTACCACATCGGCGTGCCGGGTCGGCTGGCGGACCACTACCCGGTCCCGCGCGCCACCGTCCCGTTGGGCCTCGCCGGGTCCGACGAGCCGGCGGCGGGTTCACCGTTCGCGATGGTCGCGGACCTGCCGGCTCGTGCCGTCGACCGGGCGCACGTGGACGAGCTCGCCCAGCTGGTGTACCGGACCGCGCTGGTTCCCGGCGCGTCGCCGGTCATCCTCGCGTGCGGTGGCCCGGACGACCGGCCCCAGGCGGAGCGGGGTGTCGGCTATCCCGCGCTCGAGACCGAGCCGCTCCTCGCCGTGCTGTTCGGCGAGGACCTGCCGCCGCTCCCGATCCCCGACACCCCCGATCTCCGCGGGGTCCGGGTGCCGCGCGGCGACCCCCTCGTCGACGAGAGCTTCCTGGTCGTGCTGTGCGAGAAGGGACCGTTCGCGCTCGTCGGCTGGAGTGCCCCGTCGACGGTCGGCGCACCGGTCGAGGTCGTCCTGACCCAGGACCCGGACGTGGTCCACCGCATCGCACGTCACCTGATGAGACGGCTGCCGCCGCCCGGTGCCGACAACGACGCGCTCCCGCCGCCGGGCCCGAGCGATCTGGACGACGCGGTCGAGAGCACCGACACGTCCGGCGACCGCGCGCGGTCAGGATGGCGCGGGCGCCTCGGTCGACGGCCGTAGCGGCTCGCCGGGCGGGAACATCTAGGCTGGCTCCGCCCGACGGGTGCTCGGCGCCGTACACGCCCTGCACACCGTGCGCGGCGTCCCCGTCCGTCCCGTCCGAGGAGGTAGTCCGGTGACTGGCGATGCCACCACCCGCCCGCGCTACGCGTACCTGGGGCCCGCCGGGACCTTCACCGAGGCCGCTCTGCGCGAGGTCGTCCCCGCCGACGTCGCGGAGTACCTCCCGCAGGTCGACGTGGTCGCCGCGATCGAGGCGGTGCGTGCCGGGGCTGCGGACTTCGCCGTGGTCGCGATCGAGAACTCGGTCGAGGGGAGCGTCTCGGCCACGCTCGACACGCTGGCGACCGGCGACCCGCTCGTGGTGATCCGTGAGGTCCTCGTCCCGGTCAACTTCACCCTCGCCGCGCGGGCCGGCACGGCCCTGCCCGACGTCCGCCGGGTCTCGGCGCATCCGCACGCCTGGGCGCAGTGCCGCGGCTGGCTCGCCGCGAACCTGCCGGGCGTCGTGCACGTCCCCACGACGTCGAACACCGCTCCGGCGGTCCTCCTCGCCGAGCCGGGCGGGGACCTCGGGTTCGACGCTGCGCTCGTCCCCCCGCCCGCCGTCGAGCACTACGGCTTGCACGCGCTCGCGACCGGGGTCGCCGACAACCGGTCGGCGGTCACCCGGTTCGTCGTGGTCGGCCATCCCGGGACCGTCCCGCCACCGTCGGGCGCGGACAAGACGTCGCTCGTCGTGCACCTGCCGCACAACAACTCGGGTGCGTTGCTGGAGATGCTCGAGCAGTTCGACGCGCACGGCGTGAACCTCTCGCGGATCGAGTCCCGGCCGATCGGCGACGCGCTGGGCCGGTACTCGTTCTCGATCGACGCGGAGGGTCACGTCGCGGAGGAGCGCATGGCCGAGACTCTCATGGGGCTGCACCGCGTGTGCCCGCACGTCCGGTTCCTCGGGTCCTACCCGGCTGCGGACGCGCCGCCGACGGTGGTCCGCGCCGGGACGGCCGACGCCGACTTCACCGACGCCCGGAAGTGGGTCGACGCGCTCCGCGCGGGTCGCACCTCCTGACCCGGCGCGCACCCGCACCGGCGGGCGTGGGCCGGTGACGTCGGGCGCGGTCGGTCAGGGCTTCACCGTGTCCGGGGCGTCGTCGAGCACACGGACCACCAGGGCACCCGGGTCGACGCGGACGTTGACCTCGGTCGCGCGCCCGAGCACCTCTCCGTCCACCTGCACGTGCTCGCCCGCCTGGACCAGCAGCTGGATCGCGCGGGCGCGTGCGTGGTCGATGCGGCCGATCTTCGCAGGGAGGTCGGTGCGGACGCCGTAGCCCTGGAGCACGACCTCGCCGAGCAGCTGGGCCCAGCCGACCACTCCGCCGCGGGTGTCGATCGCGGCGATGTCGAGCCAGCCGTCGTCGAGCAGCGCGTCCGGCAGCAGCGTGATCCCGCCGGGCAGCCGCCCGCAGTTGCCGACGAGCAGGCTGCGCAGCCGCGTGGTCACGGGCGGGCGGTCGTCGATCCGGATGTGCACCTTGGAGCGGGTGCCGTGCAGGTGCCGCACGCCCGCGAGGAAGTACGCCATCCAACCCACCCGTGCCTTGAGCGCCGCGCCGGTGTCGGCGACCATCGCGGCGTCGAACCCGAGGCCCGCGATCACCAGGAAGAGGTGCTCGTCCCGGACCGTGGCGAGCGGCTGGTCCGGGCCGTCGAGAGTGAGCCATCCGACGTCGATGACCCGGTCGCGTCCGGTCAGGGCGATCCGGATGGCGGCCTTCGGGTCGGACAGCGGGAGGTCGAGGTTGCGCGCCAGCAGGTTCCCCGTGCCCATCGGCACGAGTCCCATCGGGATCCCGGTGCCGACGAGCGCCTCGGCGACCGCCCGGACCGTGCCGTCGCCGCCGAGCGCGACGACGACGTCCGCGCCGCGCCGCACCGCTTCCCGCGCCTGGCCGACGCCCGGGTCCGTCTCGGTGGTCTCGAACCAGAGGGGTTCAGGGAGGTCGCGGTCGGCGCACGCCGCGCGTACGGCGTCGTGCAGGTCGGCCACGTCGGGCTTGGTCGGGTTGGCGACGAACGCGACCAGGTCGCCGCGCTTCTGCACCTCCAGGACGAGGTCGTGCGTCGGCGTGGTGAGGTGGACGCCGTCCTCGGCCACCCGGATCAGACGACGCTGCCGCCGGAGCACGACGACGGCGAGGACCAGTGCGGTGGCGGCGACCGCGGCGACGATCCCGATGAGGATGCTCTCCGAGGTCATGGTGCTCACCGTAGGCGCTGACCCCGCGTGTCGCTCAGTCTCGATACCCTCGGGGGGTGATCGACCTGCGACTGCTCCGAGACGACCCTGACACCGTGCGCGCGAGCCAGACGGCCCGCGGTGACGACCCGGCGCTGGTGGACGTCGTCCTCGATGCCGACGCGCGCCGTCGGGCCGCCCTGACCGACTTCGAGCGCCTGCGTGCCGAGCAGAAGTCGCTCGGCAAGGAGGTCGCGCGGGCGCAGGGCGAGGAGAAGCATCGCCTGCTCGCGCACGCGAAGTCGCTCGCGGAGCAGGTCAAGGCGCTGCAGGCCGACAGCGACGCCGCGGCCGCGGTGCTCGAGGACGCCGCCCGCCGGATCGCGAACGTGATCGAGCCCGGGGTCCCCTCGGGCGGCGAGGCGGACTACGTCGTGCTGCGTCACGAGGGGACGCCGCGTGACTTCGCGGCGGAGTACGGCCCGGACTTCGCGGTGCGCGACCACCTGGACCTGGGCGAGCGGCTCGGGGCGATCGACACCGAGCGCGGCGCGAAGGTCTCCGGCGCCCGCTTCTACTACCTGACCGGGGTGGGTGCGCGGCTCGAGCTCGCACTGCTCAACGCCGCGATGGACCAGGCGATGGCCGCCGGCTTCACGCCGGTGATCACCCCGACCCTCGTCAAGCCGGAGATCATGGCCGGCACCGGGTTCCTCGGCGCGCATGCGGACGAGATCTACCGCCTCGAGGCGGACGACCTCTACCTCGTCGGGACCTCGGAGGTCGCGCTCGCGGGCTTCCACGCGAACGAGATCCTCGATCTCTCCGGCGGGCCGAAGCGGTACGCCGGGTGGTCGGCGTGCTACCGGCGGGAGGCGGGCTCGTACGGCAAGGACACCCGCGGGATCATCCGCGTCCACCAGTTCCACAAGGTCGAGATGTTCACCTACGTCCCGGTCGAGGAGGCCGCCGCCGAGCACGAGCGACTGCTCGGCTGGGAGGAGCGCATGCTCGCGCTCGTCGAGCTCCCGTACCGGGTGATCGACACCGCGGCCGGCGACCTCGGCACGAGCGCCGCGCGCAAGTTCGACTGCGAGGCCTGGCTCCCGACGCAGCAGCGCTACCTCGAGCTCACGTCGACCTCGAACTGCACCACGTTCCAGGCGCGGCGTCTGAACGTCCGCGAGCGCGCCGAGGGCGGCGAGACCCGGACGGTGGCGACGCTCAACGGCACGCTGGCCACGACCCGCTGGATCGTCGCGATCCTGGAGAACCACCAGCAGGCCGACGGCTCGGTGCGCGTGCCGGTGGGACTGCGTCCGTACCTGGGCGGCCTCGAGGTCCTCGAGCCGGTGGCGTCATGAGCCCGGTGCCGGCGCTCCCGGGCGGCCGCGTGCCGCACCTCGTCGCGCTCGACGTCGACGGCACGCTCGTGACCTACGCGGGCGAGCTGTCCGAGGACGCGCGGGACGCCGTCGCCCGGGTGCGCGCCGACGGTCACCACGTCGTGCTGGCGACGGGTCGCTCGGTCCACGCCACGGTGCCCGTCGCTCAGGATCTCGGGATCGCGGACGGCTGGCTGGTCTGCTCGAACGGGTCGGTCACGGTCCGGCTGGACCCGGACGCCGAGGGCGGCTACGAGGTCGTCGACCAGGTCACGTTCGACCCGGGTCCCGCCCTGCGCCTCCTGCACGCCGAGCTGCCCGGTGCCCGGTTCGCCGTCGAGGAGGTCGGCGTGGGCTTCCGGCTGAACGCGCCGTTCCCGGAGGGCGAGCTCAGCGGGGTGCAGTCGGTGGTCGACCTCGACGACCTCTGCAGCACGCACGTCACCCGTCTCGTGGTCCGCAGCCCCGGTCAGACGAGCGAGGAGTTCCACGAGGTCGTCCACCGGATGGGGCTCGCGGACGTGAGCTACGCGATCGGGTGGACCGCCTGGATGGACATCGCCCCGCACGGGGTCACCAAGGCGTCGGCCCTCGAGCAGCTGAGGCGTCGGCTCGCGATCGAACCAGGGGCGACGATCGCCGTCGGGGACGGCGGGAACGATCGCGAGATGCTCGAGTGGGCTGCTCGCGGCGTCGCCATGGGGCACGCCGACGCGAGCGTCCGGGAGGTCGCCGACGAGGTCACCGGGACCATCGAGGACGACGGTGTGGTAGCGCTCCTACGCAGTCTGCTAGCCTGACCGATCACCCCGCGCGGAGCGTTCGCGCTGGTCGCCAGGTGGACCCGGGAGCCGTCCGGGGGCACAATCGGCGCTCGTGGCGCACATCGAGGACGTGGCGCGGGCCGCCGGCGTGTCGACGGCGACCGTCTCACGCGCGCTCCGGGACCTGCCCCACGTCTCCGCGGCCACCCGGGACCGGGTCCGCCGGGCCGCCCGTGAGCTCGGCTACGTGGCGTCGCCGTCGGCCGCCAGCCTCGCCTCCGGACGCACCCGGACGATCGGTCTGCTGACCCCCTGGGTCAACCACTGGTTCTTCTCGAACGTGATCGACGGCGCCGAGCGCGCGCTGCGCGCCGAGGGCTTCGACGCGCTGCTCTACACGTTCGAGATCCCGCGCGACTGGCGCCGTCGGCAGGTCGACCCCGACGTGCTGCGTCGTCGCGTGGACGGGATCATCGTCGTCGGAATGCCCCTCGACCGCGACGAGGTCGACGCCCTGCTCGGACTCGGGCACCCGGTGATCTTCATCGGCACGGGCGCCCCCGGCCAGGTGACCGTGCGCGTCGACGACTTCCGGACCGCCACCGAGGCGACCGAGCACCTGCTCGCTCTCGGCCACGTGACGATCGGGCACATCACCGGGTCCCCGCAGGACAACGCCCCGTGGGCGCCGCCGGTGGACCGTCGCTCGGGCTGGATGGACGCGATGACGCGCGCCGGGGTGGCCCCGCCGCCGGAGCTCGAGGTGAACGGCTACTTCGACGTCGAGGGCGGCCGTGAGTCGACCCGTCAGCTGCTCGCGCGGCGTCCGGACGTGACCGCGATCTTCGCCGCGTCCGACGAGATGGCGATGGGTGCCATCCTCGCGGCCCGTGACCTCGGTCTGCGGGTGCCGGAGGACCTCTCCGTGATCGGCATCGACGGTCACGATCTCGGCGAGCTCGTCGGGCTCACGACGATGGCGCAGTCCGCCCAGGAGCAGGGCACGACGGCGGCGTCCCTGCTGCTCACGATGATCACGGGCACCCCGGTGCCGGAGCAGGTGATCTTCCCGACCGAGCTGGTCGTGCGGACGTCGACGGCCCCTCCTCGCGACCGCGCGGCGACGGCCCGCTGACCCGACCTGCGTCCGCCAGGTGGTGCGGCGGGGTGCGGATCCGCGCGCGCCGTCGATCCCGTGCGCGTGCGCGCGTCGCGTGCCGCCCCAGGCCGTGACGAAATCGTGACGTGCGGAACCTTGACGTCGGGAGGGCGGTGGATGCCAAGATCGACTTGCTCGTGTAAGCGTTTGCAGTGACCACCACCTGTCGTGCCAACGAGGTTGCGACTGGGAAGGAAAGACATGAAGCGACACGCACGATTCGCCACGGCCGCAGTGGGCGTGGCGGCCCTCGCCACCGTTGCCGGATGCTCGAGCGGCTCCAGCAACACCCCGACCGCCTCGGCCGTACCGACGCTGACCGGGGACTGCGCCCAGTACCAGGCCTACGCCGGGCACAGCGGCTCGACCGTGACCATGTTCGGGTCGATCCTCAGCCCGGAGTCGGACTCCCTGAACAAGTCCTGGGCCGACTTCCAGAAGTGCACGGGGATCACCATCCAGTACACCGGCTCGAACACGTTCGAGTCCGACCTGCCGGTCAAGGTCAACGGCGGCAACGCGCCGAACCTGGCGATCATCCCGCAGCCCGGTCTGCTGCAGCAGATGGTGGCGACCGGCACGGTGAAGAAGCCGCCGGCCGGCACGGTCGCGAACGAGGCCAACTGGAACGACGCGTGGAAGGGCTACGGCTCGGTCGACGGGACGTTCTACGCGGCCCCCATGAGCGCGAACATGAAGACGCTCGTGTGGTACTCGCCGAAGTACTTCGCCGACAACGGCTTCAAGGTCCCGACCACCTGGGCCGAGATGATGACCCTGTCGGCCCAGATGGCCTCCAAGATGACCGGCCCGGCCAAGCCGTGGTGCGGCGGGATCGGGTCCGGCACGGCGAGCGGCTGGCCGGCGACCGACTGGCTCGAGGAGGTCGTGCTCGGGACGTACGGCGGCCAGGTCTATGACGACTGGATCAGCCACAAGGTCAAGTTCTCCGACCCGCAGATCCAGACGGCGATGCAGACCGTCGCGAGCTGGCTGCAGAACCCCGCGTGGGTCAACGGCGGCTACGGCAACGTCGCGACCATCGCGACCACCACGTTCCAGGATGCCGGTCTCCCGATCCTGAAGAACGAGTGCGGGATGCTCCAGCAGGCGTCGTTCTACGAGGCGCAGTGGCCCAAGGGCACGAAGGTCGGCCCGGACGGCGACGTGTTCGCGTTCAAGCTGCCGGCTGTGGACCCGTCCATCACGAACCCGGTCGAGGGCGGCGGCGAGTTCGTCACCGCGTTCGCCGACGACCCGGCGACGCAGGCCGTGCAGAACTACCTGTCCAGCCCGCAGTGGGCCGACAGCCGGATCAAGGTCGCGCCGGGTTGGGTCTCGGCGAACGAGAAGGTCGACCAGACCCTCTACACCGACCCGATCGACCAGCTCTCCGCGAAGTACCTGGCGGACCCGACCGCCACGTTCCGGTTCGACGCCTCGGACGCCATGCCCGCCGCCGTCGGTTCGGGTGCGGAGTGGAAGGCCATGGTCGACTGGTTCGGCAGCGGCAAGTCGATCAAGGATGTCGCAGCCGAGATCGATGCGGCCTGGCCGACCAGCTGAGGCCACTGGTAGAACGTGAGTGACACCTGAGGTGCTTCGGTCCGCGGGCACACCCCGCGGACCGAAGCACCTGGGCTGTATCCACCCGTGACGTCGAGTTCGAAGCGAGACAGACAAAGGGGTCCGTCATGACCACTGCCTACGTTGCGTTGGCGTCGAGCACTCTGGGGCAGGCCGCCTCCACCCTGTTCGGGGTCGTGGAGGCCGTCGGCGGCTTCATCGCGATCCTGCTGATCGTGTTCTTCGTCGCCGGACGGGTGACGGGCCGGCTCCAGCGGCCGATCGCCATCGTGATCTGCCTGGGCCCGGCGCTGTTCCTGGTCACCCTCGGCCTGATCATCCCGGCGATCACGACGATCAACAACAGCCTGAGGAACCAGCAGTTCCTGGGTCAGCTCAAGACCAAGTACATCGGCTTCAAGAACTACACCTACGCGTTCACCGATCCCTACACCCAGCAGACGATCATCCGCACCGTGCTCTGGCTGCTGATCGTCCCGGCCATGGCCGTGTTCGTCGGGCTGCTGGTCGCTCTCCTGGTCGACCGGATGAGGTACGCCTCGATCCCGAAGACGATGGTCTTCCTCCCGACGGCGATCTCCTTCGTCGGCGCCTCGGTGATCTGGTCCTACGTCTACAACTACAAGGCCCCGTCCCTCCCGCAGACCGGACTGTTGAGTCAGGTCGTGATGAAGCTGGGGTGGAGCAATCCGCCGAACTGGCTGATCACGGTGCCGTTGAACACCTTCCTCGAGATGATCATCATGATCTGGATCCAGGCCGGGTTCGCGATGGTGATCCTCGGCGCCGCCCTCAAGGGCATCCCGGACGAGATCATCGAGTCGGCTCGACTGGACGGCGCGTCCGGGATCAAGCTCTTCCGTACCGTGCAGATCCCGATGATCCGCACCACGCTCGTGGTCGTGGTCACCACGGTGATGATCACCACCCTCAAGGTGTTCGACATCGTCTTCACGATCAACAACGGCAACTTCAGCACCGACGTCCTCGCACGGCAGATGTACGCCGACATGTTCGTGACGAACCAGGTCAGCCGTGGTAGCGCACTCGCCGTGATCCTCTTCCTGGCCGTCACCCCGCTCATCTACTACAACGTCCGCACACTGCGCCGGGAGCGGGAGATCCGATGACCACGACCACGACACCCGCCGCCAAGGTGCAGCAGCCGCTCAAGGGGCAGGCGGCCGTCAAAGCGGTGCGGAAGGCCTTCAGCAGCTCGCTCGCCTCGGCTGCGGCCGTCTTCATCGGAATCATCTGGACGATTCCGACCTTCGGCCTGTTCGTCAACTCGTTCCGGTCCCGTGAGGCCGCGGCGACGACGGGGTGGTGGGAGGCCTTCGTCCACCCGAGCTTCAGCCTCTCGGGCTACAACGAGGTGCTTACCGGTGGCGGGGGCCTGGCCATCCCACTGGTGAACTCGCTGGCCATCACGATCCCGGCCACGATCATCCCGATCTTCGTCGCGTCCATGGCGGGGTACGCCCTGGCGTGGATGCGGTTCAGGGGCAGCGACTTCATCTTCTTCGGCATCTTCGCGCTTCAGGTCGTGCCGTTGCAGATGGCACTCGTCCCGCTGCAGCAGTACTACGTCCACGGGCTGCAGATCTTCGGGGTCACCGTTCTCCCCTCGCCGGGCATCAACGGCACGATCGCCCAGATCTGGCTGACGCACACGATGTTCTCGATGCCGTTGGCGATCTTCCTGATCCACAACTTCATCGCGCAGCTCCCGTCGTCGCTGATGGAGGCGGCCCGGGTCGACGGTGCCTCGCACCTGCGGATCTTCCGGTCGATCGTGCTGCCGTTGTCGATGCCGGCGATCGCCTCGTTCGGGATCTTCCAGTTCCTCTGGGTGTGGAACGACCTGCTGGTCGCCAAGACGTTCGGGGGGACCAGTCCCGAGATGCAGCCGGTGACCGCCCGGATGCAGAGCCTGGTCGGGAGCTATGGTGCGCACCTGGACCTGCTGGCACCTGCCGGCTTCCTCACCATCGTCATCCCGCTGATCGTGTTCCTGAGCCTGCAGCGGTACTTCGTCCGCGGGCTGCTCGCCGGGAGCGTCAAGGGCTGATCGCGCCGTCGCCCGAGGGGGTGTCGCCGTCGGGCGACGCCCCCTCGGCGTCTCGGTGACCGACCGGTGCGCACTACCGTGTGCGGGTGACACAGCTCGCCGGAGTCGGCACGCCGTCGCCCGGGCACCGGGTTCCCGCTCCTGTCCTGTTCATGGGCTCGGGGACGGCCCAGTACGTGGGTGCGGCCGTCGCGGTCGGCCTGTTCACGCGGCTGGGCCCGGGCGGGGTCGCGTGGCTGCGTGTCGCGGTGGCGGCGGTCGTGCTCCTCGTGTGGGCGCGCCCGTGGCGCCAGCCGTGGACGCGGCACGCGCTGCTCGTCGCCGCGCTGTTCGGCGTCGTGCTCGCGGGGATGAACGTCGCGTTCTACCTGGCGATCGCGCGGCTGCCGCTCGGCACCGCCGTCGCGATCGAGTTCATCGGCCCCGTCGCGGTCGCCGCGGTCACCGGCCGCGGCTGGCGGGAGAGGGCCGGGATCGGGCTCGCGGCGGGCGGCGTGGTCCTGCTGACGGGGGTGACCCTCCGGGACGGCGGCCACGAGGTCCGGCTCGGTCTGCTCGCCATCGGCGTCGCGGCGGTGCTCTGGGCCGGGTACATCGTGCTCGGGCGACGCGCCGCGCACCACGGGACGGGCGTCGGCCCGCTGTCGGTCGCGATGGCGGCCGGCACGCTCGCCTTCGCGCCGTTCTTCGCCCGTTCCCTCGGTCCGGTCGTCGTCGACGTCCGGCTCGCCGGGGCCGTCGTGGCCGTGGCGCTGTTCTCCTCGGTCGTGCCGTACGGCATCGAGCAGGTCGTCCTCAGGCGGGTGACCGCGGCGACCTTCGCGATCCTGCTCGCGATGCTGCCGGCGACGGCCGCGGCCGTCGGCGCGATCGCGCTGCGGCAGTGGCCTCAGCCGATCGACCTCCTGGGGCTCGCGCTGGTGTCCGGTGCGATCGTCCTGACCACGGCGCGACCGCCGACGACGATCACCGTCGTGGACGACGGGGTGGACGACGCCGAGTCGGCCGAGTCGGAGGAGGCCGCGGCGACGGGGGACCCGGGCGCGATCGTCTGACGCCGCTCGAGGTCCCTCGAGGGCGCCGGGGAGCGCCGGGGAGGGCCGGGACGGCCAGGGACTCCCGGGGACGGCTAGAGATACTGTCCCGGCGTCGGCCTGCTGTCGTCGCCGTCGACAGTCTGCGCCTCGGCTCCCTGGCCGTCCGGACCTCGCTGGTACGAGACCCCCGGCGGCAGCGCGCGCCGCATCTGGGCGAGCTGGGCCTGCGTGGCCATCTGCTGGGCGACCAGGGCGGT
>JAJYCD010000023.1 GCA_021778635.1 Actinomycetes bacterium | reverse complement strand
GTCGATGAGCAGCCACAGCAGCTGCACGCGCGTCGGGTCCGCGAGCATCCGGAACATCTCGACCGCCAGCAACGCCTGCTCGTGGTCGAGCGGTTCATGTTGCATATCTGCATCCATACGCAGATCGTAGATCACCCCGGGCGGCGTCGCGCACGCTCCTGCCGTCGATCCCTCGATCCCTCGATCCCTAGATCCGTCGATGCCGACCGCGGCTCGCGAACCCCCGCGCCTTCCTCACAAGACCACCACATCGCCTCACGGTCACCACCAGGTCCGGCTGGCAGAATGGCGCCATGCGCATCCACGAGAGCCGGACCCCCGCCCGATGACCCTGGTGGCACGCGAACCCTCGACGAGAGCTCGGGTCCCCGCAGTCGTCGCGACCGGTGTCGTGGTCGCCGCCCTGGTGACGGTGAACCTTGCCGAGCACTTCCTGCGCGACGCCACCTGGCTCGGGCCGGCGGCCGCGCTGGCCCTGCTCGCGTTCGCCCGCTGGAGCGGGCTCACATGGTCTCAGCTCGGCCTCCACCGTGACCGGCTCCGGTCCGGGCTGCAGTGGGGCACCGGTGCCATCGCCGTCGTGGCCACCGTGTACCTCGCTGGGGTGCTCCTCCCGCTCACGCGTCCTGCCTTCTTGGATGCGCGTTACCACCTCGGGCTGCACAGCGCGCTCGTCACCGCGTTCGTGGTCATCCCGCTCAGCACGATCGTGCTCGAGGAGGTCGCGTTCCGCTCCGTGCTCTGGGGGATGCTGTCCCGGCACGCCGCGACCTGGCGGGTCCTGCTGATCTCGTCCGCCCTGTTCGGTCTGTGGCACATCTTGCCGTCGCTCCATGTGGCGACCGCGAACCACGGCGTCGGGGACGTCGTCCGCGGCGCCGGCGCGGCGGCCGGGGTGCTCGTCATCGTGGGCATCGTCGCGTTCACCGCGCTCGGTGGCGTCGTTGCCGGCGAGCTGCGTCGTCGCAGCGGGAGCGTCCTGGCCAGCGCCGGCATGCACTGGGCCACGAACAGCCTCGGCGTGCTCTTCGGCCTGGTCGCCTGGCGCCTCGTCGGCTGAGCCGCGCGAACCTCACCCGGAGGTTCGCGCGAGGCCGAGCACGTCGCAGAGCTCGCGCCCCATCCGCTCGCGCGAGTACCGACGTCGGCACTCCAGCGCGTAGGCCCGTGCGACGGCGCGGGTGCCGTCGCAGTCGGCGATCCGTGCCGACAGCGTCCGCTCCCAGGCCGTCGCGTCGTGCGGTGGGATCAGCAGCCCCGTCTCGCCCGAGACGACCGCGTCGCGCAGCCCCTCGAGGTCGGCAGCGACGACCAGCGCGCCTCGCATCGCCGCCTCGACGGCCACGAGCCCGAACCCCTCCATGTCACCGGGCACCACGACGTTCGACTGCACGAAGATGTCGCCGGCCCGCATGAGCCTCTCGCGCTCGTCATCGCTCACGCGACCGAGGAGCCGGACGCGCGCGCTCTGACCCGATTCGACCACCGCTGCCCTGATCCGCGACTCCTCCTCACCCGCTCCAGCGACGACGTAGAGGAGATCGCCCTCGAGGCGCGGAAGCACCTCGCGCACGAACCACGCGACCCCCTTCCGCCTGACGAGACGCCCGAGAGCCAGCAGGATCACCGGGTCGCCGTCGACGCCGAGCGCGCGCATCAGCTCCCGTCGGCGGACGGCTCGGTCCGCGTCGGAGACGTCGGGAACCTCGACCCCGAGCCGAACCACCCGCACCTGGCTCTCCGGGACCCCGACGGCGACCACAGCCCGAGCGGTCGCCTCGCTGATCGACAGCACCAGCGGCGCCTTCGGCAGGCGCCACGACACCAGGCGGCGGTACGCCGGTTGCGCCCAGACGACGTCCTTCCCCATCGCCATGGTGGCGTGCGGCACACGCAGCAATCGGAGCAGGGGGGAGAGCACGAGGTACATCACGACGTCGCCCGTGATCACCATCTCGACTCGACGCGTCACGACCAGCCGGAACGTGCTGACGGCAGCGCGGAGGACGAACAGCGGGAGCCCGCGCACCGTCCCGCCGTGTGCAACCAGGTAGGTCGGGTCCGCGGACCCCGACCGCAACGTCGCCCAGACGTCCGCGGCCAGCGTCTGCATCCCGCCGACGGACGGCGGGAACGTACGGGTCACGAACAGCGCGCCGGTCACGGCGAAGGACACTACCCCGCAGGCGAGGTCGATCATGCGCGACGACTAGGATCCAGCGGTGCCCGTCTCCGCGCCACCACCCCCGCCGACGGGGCCCGCACGCCGGCCGGCCCGGGGGCCCCGACTGCTCCGGTGGGGCGCGCTCACGGCGGTCGTGTTCTTCGCAGTCGTCTTCGTCACGTCGAGCTGGGACGGGATCACCTCCAGCGTCGCGCGACTGGACGGGCGCGCGGTCCTCGGTGCGCTCGGGCTCGTGGGCGTCGGCCTCGTGAGCGCGATGCTCTCCTGGCGAGCAGTCCTCGGCGGCCTCGGTTCGCGCCTGCCGCCCCTGGCGGCCGCTCGCGTCTACTTCCTGAGTCAGCTCGGCAAGTACGTGCCCGGAAGCGTCTGGCCGATCCTGGCTCAGGCGGAGCTCTCGAACGAGTACGGGGTTCCCCGCGCCCGGGCCGGCTTCGCCGCAATCACGCAGATGCTGATCGGGCTCGTCGTCGGGATCGCAGTCGCGGCGGTCAGCCTCGCGGCGTCGGCACCCGGGACGCTCGTCACCTACTGGTGGCTCGGGCTCGTCGCCGTCGCGGGCGTGGTCGCGCTGGTGCCCGCAGTCTTCAACCGCGCGACCGCGCTCGCGCTGCGCCTCGCGCGCCGCCGCGAAGACCAGGAGCCGCTCTCGGCGAGGGCCATCGCCGCGTCGGCCGCATGGTGCCTCGTCATGTGGCTGGCTTTCGGGGCGCAGGTCTGGCTGATGGCACGGGGGCTCGGTCCGACCTCGAGCACGCTCTTCGCCCTGTCCACGGGTGGCTACGCGCTCGCCTGGGTCGTCGGGTTCGTGATCGTCGTGCTTCCCGCGGGCGCCGGTGCGCGAGAGGCCGCGCTCGTGATCGCGCTGGCGCCGGTGCTCGACCGCGACAACGCCCTCGCGCTCGCACTGGTCAGCCGCTTCCTCATGCTCCTGGGCGATGCGGGGGGCGCGGGCATCGCCGTCGTCGCAGAACGGCTCCACGTGCACCGCCACCCTCGGGCCACGCCACCGCGCACGGTCGCGAGCTCGGAGTGATCCGCGACGAAGCCGCGCAGAGACCCGCCGACGCGACGGCGCCCGAGACGATGCCCCCGCGATCGCGCGAGCACCTGCGCGCGAGACGGTCCGGCGTCCCGCGTCGCCGGTCGGGAAGGATGAGCGGTCTCATGAACGTCCGCACCCCGCCGCGACCCGACGCGCCTCCCGCACCCGACCCGTCGCGGCATCCGCGTGTCCGCCGACTGGTCGTCTCGCTCCCCGACCGGCTCCCCGTCATCCTCGGGGTGGTCGGGGTCGTGTGCCTGCTCGCCATCCTCGCGAACGTCTTCGAACCGCTGGTCGTGGTCCCGGCGGCCGCCGTCGGGGTCGCCGCGCTGTGGCGCTTCGGACCTGAGCCGTTGCGCACGACCCGCTCGGCCTTCCTCTCGAGCGTCGTCGTCCTCGTGCTCGCCGTGGCGTGGATCGCGGCCAACGTGCGGTATGCCTCCGAGTACGTCGTCGTCAACAGGGATCCGGGATTCCTCACCCTTCAGGCGATCTGGCTGCGGACGCACAGCTTCTCCGAGATCCCCGCGGGCTCAGCGGCGGCTGTCATGAAGGCGGTGGGCGCGGCCCACGCCGGCATGGACGCCTTCGACCTGCGTCACGGGTACCTGTACGCCCAGGGGAACAAGATGCTCCCGGGGTTGCTGGCTGCCGAAGGGTGGCTCGGTGGAGTCCGTGCCATCCTGGCCGGCAACCTCCTGATCGGTGGCGTCGGCATCGTCACGGTGTTCGCGACCGCACGCCGGCTCGTCGGGGACTGGTGGGCCGTTCTTCCGGCGGTCGCCCTGGCGGGTTCGCTCCCGTTCCTGGCATTCACACGGGCCGGCTACACCGAACCGTTGGCGATGGTGTTCACCCTCGCCGGGATGACCGCGGCGCTCTCGGCACTGCGCTCGCTTCGCCGGTCCCAGTTCCTGCTCACCGGCGCCCTGCTCGGGACGGCGGCCGCCTCGCGCATCGACGGGACGCTCGGCGTCCTCGCCGTGTTCGCCGCGATCGGCATGGTGGCCCTCGCGACACTCGACCCGGGGACCCGGGCCACCCTCCGGGCCGGACTCCTCTGGATCGCGGCACCGGCGATCCCGCTGGCGCTCCTCGGCATCTGGGACGTGCGGGAGAAGAGCCCGGTGTACCTCGCCGAGCAGCACACGAACGTCGAGTCGCTGCTCCTGCTCACCCTCCTCGCCCTGGCGATCGCGCTGGCAGCCACGAGCGGTGCCGGGTTCGCGCGGCCCCGTGCGTTCGTGGCCCGTCACCGCCCGGGGACCGCCCGAGCCGTTGCGCTCGTCTTCGCGCTGACGATGGCGGTGCTCGTCTCGCGACCGTGGTGGCTCGTCGAGCGAAACCTCCACGCGGGCACGTCCGTGGTGAGCGACATGGCGCATCTTCAGGCGAGTCTGGGGCTGCCCGTCGACCCGCAGCGCAGCTACGACGAGCTGAGCCTGAGCTGGATCGCCTGGTACTTCGGCTGGACCGTGGTGGTCCTCGGCATCGTGGGACTCGTCCTCATGGCGCGCCGGGCGATCGCGGACCGGGACCCGCGGCTGGGAGCGTTCACGGCGTTCGTGATGGTCGGGTCGATGTACTACCTGGTCCGGGTCAACATCACCCCGGACCAGATCTGGGCGGTTCGACGGCTCGTCCCGCTGACGATCCCGGGCTTCCTCATCGCCACCGCCTGGGCGCTCTCACGCGTGCCGACCGCCCGGAGCTCGGCACGCGCGGTGCTCGTCGCGGCGCTCACCGTGGCCGTGGCCGTGTTCCCGGTCCTGACCTGGAACGGGCTCGCCGGTCGGGTCGAGCTCAGGGGGCGCTACGAGCAGGCCCTGAGCGCGTGCGCCGCGCTCGACCACGCGGGCGTGCACCACGTCGTCTGGATCCACAGCAGCCCGTTCCACTACCTCGCGACGCTACGGGTGATCTGCGACGTCGACGTCGTCGAGTTCGTCTCGCCACCGACCGCGTCGCAGCTCGCCGCTGTTCGTGCCGCCTGGGGACCGGCACCCGTCGCCGTCATGACCTTCGACGTGGGCATGGTGCCATGGACCGCACGACCGGCCACGCCGGTCGAGACGACCGTGTCACCGGAGATGGCCCGGCGCCTCACGGGCCGACCGACCACGGTCACCTGGACCACGAGCGCGCTGTGGTTCGGGATGCTGACCGATGCCGGGACCGTCACACCGTCGCGGTGAGGTCGCCGTGCCGGAGGAGCGACGCCGCAGCGGCGTCGCAGTGACGTCACGCTCACGTCACCTGGTTCAACGTCGGTACTGGATCTCCTTGATCCGTTCGAGCTGTTCCTCGAGCAGCACCCGGTTGGTGCGCTGAAGGTCCGAGATGACGCCGAGCGCGAGCGACAGCAGTGCGGCGACCGCCATGATCGACCCGAAGATGAGCGACTGGACGTTGCCGGCCGTGTCACCGTGACTCACCCAGAGGACCAGGAATCGGACGAACGGGATCGCCGCGAGGAGACCGAAGAAGGTTCCCAGGCTGGCGAAGATCACGTACGGCTTGAACATCAGGTAGCTGCGGATGATCGCGGACGCCGACTTCGCCATGTGGTGGAACACGCTGGTGAACAGCCGCGACTCCCGCGTCTTGGCGTTCGTGACGACCGGCAGGCTCGCGATCCGCAGGCGCTTGTTCCCCGCCTGGATGATCGTCTCCATCGTGTAGCTGAACTGCGTGACGACGTTCAGACGCAGCAGCGCGGGCCGGGAGTACGCGCGGAACCCGCTCGCCGCGTCGGGCAGCGACGTGCTGGCCGCGCGGTTGACGATGAAGCTCCCGAACCGCTGCATGGTCTTCTTGAACGGGGAGAACTCGGCGATCGTGCGCGTCTGGCGGTCGGCGATGACGATGTCCGCCCTCCCGGCCAGGATGGGCTCGACGAGGTCCCCGATGCGGTTCTGCGGGTACTGGTTGTCGCCGTCGGTGTTCACGACGATGTCCGCACCGCGAGCGAGGGCGTAGTCGACGCCGTCCCGGAACGAGCGGGCGAGTCCCATCGTGCGCGTGTGCCGCAGGATGTGCGTCACTCCGTGGGCGCGGGCGACCTCGATCGTGCGGTCGGTCGAGCCGTCGTCGATCACGAGGACGACGATCTCGTCGATGCCGTCGATCTCGTCCGGGATCGACGTGAGCACGGCGGGGAGGCTCGCCTCCTCGTTGAGGCACGGAACCTGGATGAAGAGCTTCATGTACGTCCTGTCGGCGGCGCCCGAGACGGTGGGGACGGGTCTGCAGCGGGGTCCGCACGTGGGCACACGCGTGCACACCGTGCCGAGTCAGCCTAGTGGAGCGACGGCGCGGTCTACCGGGATCGTTCGGCGCTCGAACCTGCCGGACGGCTCGGTCGACAGCGACAGGTTCACCCCACGCCCGATTCACCCGGTGGGGTCGGCTGGCTCGGTGAGCCCGAGCCACTCCACGACGACCGGGCCCGCGACGTCCGCGGCGAACACGGAGAGGTGATCGACACCGTCGAGGTAACGGGTCGTCACCTCGTGACCCGTCTCGAGGAGCGCTGCGGCGAAGCGCCGCGTCTGCTCGACCGGCACGACGGTGTCGGCTGTGCCGTGCACGAGCAGCACCGCGAGGTCGGGACGCGCGGTCGCCATCACGACGGGGTCGGACGCCGATCGATCAGTGGCGCGGTCCCCGGCCGGGCCGAAGAGGCTGTCCGCCGCACCCTCGATCTGGGTCACGTCGTACGGCCCGGCGAGCCCGATGAACCGGTCCGGGACGACGGCCGGACCGGCGCAGGTGTCCGGGACGATGGCCGGGGCGAGCGCGACGACGGCGGCGAGCTGCGCCCCTGCCGAGTGCCCGAGGAGCACCGTCTCGCCGACGACGACCCCGGCACGGCGTACCCGGGCGACGGCATCCGCCAGGCCGCAGGCGATGTCCTGCACGGGAACGGGGAAGTACGCACCGTCCGACGCGGTCCGATAGGTGATCGTGACGACGGCCGCCCCGCGGTCGGACAGCCACGTCGCGAGGCCGGTCAGCCCGGTCGGATCGGCGGAGACCCAGCCTCCCCCGGGCACGACGACCACGAGCGGGGCGGCAGATCTCGGCTCCCCGACCGGGAGGAACATGCGGGAAGACCGCGCGGGGTCGTACGGGACGCGGGGGGACGGGGCGCTCGTCGTCCCGGTGCACCCGACGGCGAGCACTCCCGTCGTCGCGGCGACCGTCACCGCGGTGAGGACCCGACCGCGTCCCCGCCTCGGACTCCCCCGCCAGCGCACCGTCGCCACCTCCCGCGCCACGGGCTCGGGACGACCATCAGGACCGCACCGGATGCCGCCCCGCCGCAGCACGCGCCCTGAGCGTAGCGACGCACGCGGAGCGCAGAACAGGGACGAACGTCTCCAACCGGACGAGGCGTGAGCGCGTCGACCGGTCCGGGACGCACGAGGGACGCGAACCGCCTTCGTCGACGGCCATCGCAGCGCACACTGGGTGGATGGTCGACCTTGCAGGGCACCGGACCGCACGCGACGGCTCAGACGCACGGGATCCGGGGGCGCCGTCCGAGTACCGCACGCGGTGGTCGAGCCTCTGTCGCACGCTCCTCGGCCACGGTGGCGCCGCCGTCGTGCCGCCGGCCTCGCCCGACCGGTACCTCGAGGAGCTGCTGGCCGGCGCCCTCGTCACGATCCGGAGCATCCCCGCACCGGGTTGGGCCCGGTCCAGCGGTGCGAACAGCGCGGACCTGTGGATCTTCGGGGTGGCCCACACGGTCGCGACGGGGTACGCGCTCGACGACACCGGCCTCTGGCGGCAGCATGCCTGGGCCGTCACCGGTGACGGTGACGACCGGATGATGCTCGAGACCACGACCGTCCACCGGGCGTACTTCGGCATCGAGCTGTCGGGCTCGGCAGCGCTGCGGTTCGCCCGCGACAACGATCCCGGCACCCTCGACGACGTCCTCGCGACCGGGTACACCCTCCGCACGATCCACCTGTGGTCCGCCCTGGAGAGCTCGCCGTCGACGGTGGCACGACCGTCGTGACGCACGGCTGAACCACCGCTCCGCACGCCGCTCACCTGCGACATCGGGCAGGCCCGACGCGCCGCGTGACAGCAGCGTCACCGCCCGCGACGGCATACCCCGGGGGGTAGGTGCGCACATACCCCCGGGGGTAGGACGTTCGACCCTGAATCGACAGGGGCGTCGGGTACAGCCTTGGCATGTGCACATCGGTACCGGTCCAACGGTGGACCTGAGCGCGACGCCCACCGCACGGCTCGGTCGGCGCGACGGTCGCGGACCGGACGCTCCGGTCGCCGCCGTGCCGCGACGCCCGGTATCGATCCGGACCCAGGCAACACCATGGCGCGCCACCGCGCGCCCGATCAAGGAGGATTCACCATGACGGTCGCCACCGAGGAGCTCAAGGCACTCACGATCGCCCAGGTCGTCGACGCGCGAGGCACCTCGTGCCCCGGACCGATCCTGGCCGCCAAGAAGGCCATCGGCGGTGTCCCGGTCAACGGTGTGATGGAGGTGCTCGCCACCGACTCGGGAACCCTGAAGGACCTCCCGGCCTGGTCGAAGAAGATGGGGCACGAGTTCCTCGGCTCGTTCGACGACGCCGGCTACCTGCACCTGTACCTCCGCAAGATGAAGTGACCTGATCGTGCCGACCGCGACCGTCACCGGCTTCTCGCCGAGGATCCTCGTCTTCTCCACGAACAACATCTCCGACCCGGGCATCGACCTCGCGGGCAGTCGTCACCTCCACTACTCGGCGACCGTCTCGACGATGAGCGTGCCGTGCAGCAGCGGCCTCAAGCCGGGGTGGATCCTGCATGCCTTCGAGACGGGTCTCGACGGGGTGTTCATCGCCTCCGACGGGGAGGAGTGCGCGCTCCTCCCCGACTGCGCGGAACGCACGTCGCGCATCGTCACGCAGGCGCAGGAGCTCATGAAGGAGCGTGGCATCGAGCCGCAGCGGCTGAAGATGGCCGCCGTCTGCTCGGTGTGCGCCGAGCCGTTCGTCAACTACATGCGCGAGTTCTCGCAGATGTTGGTGGACATGGGTCCCGTCGACGTCACCCCGTGACCGACGATCAACGACAGAAGGAAGCCGGAACGGTGGACACCACACGCAAGACGATCATCCTGTTCAGCGGGGACTTCGACAAGGTGATGGCCGCGTTCATCATCGCCAACGGTGCGGCAGCGATGGACGACGACGTCACGATGTTCTTCACGTTCTGGGGGCTCAACGCCCTCAGGCGGCCGGAGAAGGTGGCGACGAGCCGCAAGAGCCCGCTGCAGAAGGCCTTCGCCGCGATGATGCCCCGGGGTCCCGGACGACTCGCCCTCTCGCACATGAACTTCGCGGGTGCCGGACCCAAGCTCATGCAGCGGATGATGCGCCAGCAGAACGTGATGTCCCTCGAGGAGCTCATCGCCACGGCACGCGAGCAGGGCATCAAGATGGTCGCCTGCACCATGTCGATGGACATCATGGGCCTCCGGGCCGAGGAGCTGATCGACGGCCTCGAGTTCGCCGGCGTCGCGAGCTACCTCGGCGACGCGGACGAGGCGAACGTCAACCTGTTCATCTAGCGCGTCGTCGCGTCACCGCACAGCGCCGCGGACAACACAGAACTGGAGTCACCGATGGACTACGACGTCCTCGTGATCGGCAGTGGCATTGGTGGGATGGAGTCGTCGATCAAGCTCGCCGACATGGGCTACAAGGTCCTGCTCGTCGAGAAGGAGGCGAGCGTCGGCGGACGGATGATCCTGCTCAGCAAGGTCTTCCCGACCCTCGACTGCGCAAGCTGCATCTCCGGGCCGAAGATGTCGTCGACCATCAACCACCCCAACATCACCACCAAGACCTACAGCGAGGTCCTCGGGGTCAAGCGGGAGAGCAACGGCGCGTTCCGCGCCACCGTGAAGGAGAAGTCGACGTTCGTCGACTGGGCCGCCTGCACCGGCTGCAACGAGTGCCAGACCGCCTGCACCGTCGCGGTGCCGGACGAGTTCAACTCCGATCTCGTGGCCCGCCGGGCCGCCTACATCGCGTTCCCGCAGGCCGTGCCGAAGAAGGCCGTGATCACGCGTGCCGGCACGTCGCCGTGCATCGACAACTGCCCCGCCGGCATCAAGGCGCACGGTTACGTCTCGCTGATCCGGAGCGGGAAGTACGAGGAGGCGTTCCAGCTCGTCCTCGACGCGACGCCGCTGGTCGGGACCCTGGGGCGCGCGTGCTACGCCCCCTGCGAGTCCGAGTGCTCCCGCGGCGCCCTCGAGGGGACGATCCCGATCCGCCGGCTCAAGCGGTTCGCCGCCGACCGTCACTACGCCGAGGTGGACGGGCCGGGCGTCGAGATGCCCACCCCCAACGGCAAGAGCGTCGCGATCGTCGGATCCGGCCCGGCCGGACTCACCGCGGCGTGGCAGCTCGCGCGGCTCGGCTACCAGGTTCGCATCCACGAGGCCGAGTCCCAGCCGGGCGGCTTCCTGCGGCACGCGCTGCCCGCCTACCGCCTCCCCCAGGAGGTCGTCGAGCAGGACATCGCCAACGTCACCGCCCTCGGCGTCGAGATCGTGACGAACTCGTCCATCAGCGACCTCGAGGCCCTCAAGGCCGAGGGGTACGACGCCGTGCTGCTCGCCACCGGCACCCCGCGCGCAACCTCGCTCGGCGTGCCGGGAGAGGAGTCCGACGGCGTGCTCGCGGGCCTCGACTTCCTCCGGCAGGTGCGGGTCGACGAGGCCCCCGAGCTCGCCGGGAAGCGCGTGGTCGTCGTCGGCGGCGGCAACGTCGCGATGGACACCGCACGCACGGCCCGACGCCTCGGCGCCCTCGAGGTCCGGGTCGCCTACCGGCGCGGACGCGAGGAGATGCCCGCGCACGCCGCCGAGATCGAGGACGCGGAGAAGGAGGGCGTCGGGTTCGAGTACCTCGTCGCCCCGGTCTCGGTCGTCACCGACACCGCCGGTGCCGTCACCGGGCTCCGCTGCCAGCGCATGCAGCTCGGTCAGGCCGACGCCTCCGGGCGGCGCCGCCCCGAGCCGATCGCGGGAAGCGAGTTCGTGATCCCGTGCGACGCCGTGATCTCGGCGATCGGGATGGCTCCCGACCCGGCCCCGTTCGAGAGCCTGACGGGTGTCCAGGGCGGCAGCCGGATCGCCGTCGACGAGACGACGCTGCAGACCGAGGTCCCGTACCTCTTCGCCGCGGGCGACGTCACGAGTGGCGCGACCGACATCACGCGTGCCGTCGGCGCCGGTCGGCGCGCGGCGTACATGATCGACAACTGGGTCAACGGCCGCGAGCTCGGGACCTTCCCGGCCCTCGACGACCTGCTCGGCGTGGTCGACAAGGCCGAGGTGCTGGCCCGGCAGAAGAGCCACACCCGGCGCGAGCCCATCACCCCGGACACCCGCTTCTCCCCCGCTCCTGTCGACTTCGACGAGCTCGAGCCCGCGTTGACCGAGGCCGAGGCCCGGGCCGGTGCCGGTGGCTGCCTGGACTGCGGCGTCTGCTCGGAGTGCCAGGAGTGCGTGTCCGCGTGCCCGGCCGACGCCATCCGGTTCGACAAGCGCGAGGTCGTCTCGGAGATCAGCGTCGGCGCTGTCGTCGTCTCGACCGGGTACAAGCTGTTCGCCGCCGACCTCAAGCCCGAGTACGGGTACGGCACCTACGCGAACGTCATCACCGGCATGCAGATGGACCGCCTCCTCGCACCGACGCGCCCGTTCAACACGGTGCTCCGTCCGGGCGACGGCAAGGTGCCCGAGCGCATCGCGTACGTCTCGTGCACCGGGTCCCGGGACAAGACGTCCGGCAACCCGCTCTGCTCGAAGGTCTGCTGCATGTACTCCGTCAAGCAGAACCAGCTGATCATGGGCGCGCTGCCGCTGGCCGACGTGACCATGCACTACATGGACATCCGCGCCGCCGGCAAGCGCTACAACGAGTTCTACGAGCAGGCGAAGGACATGGGCGCCGAGTACATCAAGGGGCGCGTGGCCAAGATCACCGAGAAGGAGAACGGTGACCTGATCGTCCGCTACGAGGACATCGAGAACGGTGGCGCGATCGTCGAGGCCGAGTACGACCTCGTCGTCCTCGCCGTCGGGATCCAGCCGAACCGCGAGGTCGAGAAGCTCTTCACCGGCGAGCGGCTCGGTCTCGACGAGTACTTCTACGTCGCCGAACCCGACGACGACCTCGAACCCGGCCGGACCGACATCCCCGGCGTCTTCGTCGCCGGCACCGCGGCCGGCGTCAAGGACATCGTCGACTCGATCCTGCACGCAGGAGCCGCAGTCGCCCAGGTCGCGGCTCACCTCGAGCACGCGGGACACGTCGAGCACGCAGCAGTCGCAGCGGAGGTGCTGGCATGAGCGAGGACCGACGCATCGGCGTCTACATCTGCCACTGCGGTGGCAACATCTCCGACTACGTCGACGTGGAGAAGGTGCGCGAGGCGTTCAAGGACGACCCCGAGGTCGTGGTCGCCGAGACCACGATGTTCGCGTGCGCCGACGGCACCCAGCACGAGATGATCCGGGACATCCAGGAGAAGAAGCTGGACGGCCTGGTCGTGGCCTCGTGCTCGCCCAAGCTGCACCAGATCACCTTCCGGGGGGTGGCCAAGCGCGCGGACCTCAACCCGTACGCCTACACCCAGGTCAACGTGCGCGAGCAGGCGTCCTGGGCGCACACGGACGACCGCGAGGGGGCGACCGAGAAGGCGATCGGGCTCGTCCGGGCGGGTGTCGCCAAGACGAAGCTCTCGACACCGCTCGAGCCGCTCGTCGTCAAGACCCTGCCGCGGACGATGGTGGTCGGCGGCGGCGTCGCCGGCCTCCGCGCGGCCATCGGGCTCGCGGACATCGGGCTCGCGGTCACGATCGTCGAGCGTGCGCCGACGCTCGGCGGCTGGGTCGGGCAGCTCGGTGCGATGTTCCCGCACGACACCAAGGGGCACGACCAGATCGCCCATCTCGTCGCCGAGATCGCCACGCGGCCGTCGATCTCGATCCTCACCGACGCCGAGCTGGTCTCGAAGTCCGGGAGCTTCGGCAACTACGTGACCGAGGTGCGGGTCCACGGGCAGGACGAGCTGGTCACGACGGAGGTCGGGACCATCGTGGTCGCCACCGGCTTCGACAGCTACGAGCCCGAGGCCGGCGAGTTCGGGTACGGCATCGAGGGCGTCCTCACGCTGCCCGACTTCATGACGCTCGTCGACAGCTCCGACGGTCCCCTCACCTACCAGGGCAAGCGCGTCAAGACGATCGCCTACGTCTACTGCGTCGGGAACCGGCAGCCGGCGGGCGGCAACGAGTACTGCTCGAAGTTCTGCTGCTCGGCCACGGTGCACGCCTCGATCAAGGTTGCCGCGCGCGACTCCGGTGTCCACCAGTACCACCTGCACCGGGACATCCGGACGTACGGGAAGTACGAGCTGCTCTACACCGAGTCGCGCGAGCGCGGCTCGGTGTACATGCGGTTCCCCGACGACACGCCACCCACCGTGGCACGGACCGCCGACGGACACGTCGCCGTCACCGTCGTGGACGCCCTGACCGGGAGCGAAGAGCTCACGATCCCGGCCGACCTGGTCGTGCTCGTGACCGGCATGGTGCCGCGCGACAACACCGGGCTCACCGACCTCCTCAAGCTCCCGGTCGGCGGCGACGGCTTCTACAACGAGATCCACCCGAAGCTCCGCCCCGTGGAGACGGTGGTCTCCGGCGTGATGATCGCGGGCGCCTGCCAGGGGCCGAAGACCGCGTCGGAGTCGGTCGCCTCGGGACTCGCGGCGGTGACCCAGAGCGCCGGCATCCTCATGAAGGGGTTCGCCGAGCTCGACCCTCTCGTCGCGACGGTCCACACCGACGCCTGCACGGGCTGCGCCGCGTGCGTGACGACCTGCCCCTACGACGCCATCTCGATGATCATGTGCGACGGACGCGACGTGGCCACGATCAGCGCGGCGGTCTGCAAGGGCTGCGGGGGGTGCGCCCCGGTCTGCACCGAGGACGCGATCGACCTGCTCGGATACACCGACGCCCAGATGCGGGCATCGATCGAGGGCCTGACGAAGGAGCCGGTCTCATGAGCACCACCCTGCGGGACCCGCGGGAAGTCATCCGCGAGGAGATGCTGATGCACCAACCGATCCTGGCGGTGCTCGCGGACGGTCCGCTCACCGTGCCCGAGATCGCGGCGGCGCTCGATCGTCCGACCTACGAGGTCGTGTACTGGGTGATGGGCATGCGCAGGTACGGGCACCTCGTCGAGATCGAGGACGCCGACGACGACGGCTACTTCCGCTACGCGAACGCCCACCAGGAGGTGGCCCCGTGACCACGATCGTCGACACCGACCTGCTCTCGGACCTCAAGAAGTTCGGGGCTGCGGACGTCTCCGCGTGCTTCAGCTGCGGGACGTGCACCGCGACGTGCCCGCTCTCGGACAACGACGGCACGTTCCCGCGTCGGATGATCCGCTACGCGCAGGTCGGCATGAAGGACGAGCTCCTCTCGAGCAAGGAGCTGTGGACCTGCTACCACTGCGGGCTGTGCTCCGACAGCTGCCCGACCGAGGCGGACCCCGGTGAGTTCATGGCGGCGGCGCGGCGGTACGCGGTGGCGAGCTACGACAAGACGGGGCTGTCCCGGATCCTGTACACCAGGCCGGTCGTCGGCTCGATCATCGCCGTCGCCGTCGCGGCATTCTTCGCGCTGTTCATGTACGCGTCGCACGGTCCGCAGGACACCGCCTCGCTCGCGCTCTTCACGTTCGTCCCCGAGGGGCTGATCCACTGGACCGGCATCGCGGTGATGGTCGTCATGGTGATCGCCGGCATCGTCGGTGTCGTCACGATGGCTCGCGGAGTCGCACAGCACGAGAAGCTCACGCTCGCCGGGACCCTGGGCGACCGCGCTGCCCTCGGCCGCTCGGTCGCCGCGTTGTGGTCGTCGCTCGGCGTCGAGTCGGTCGGTCAGCGCCGCTACCGCGAGGACTGCAAGGACGACAACCCGCTCGAGCCCCTGTACCGCCGACGCTGGCTGATCCATGCGCTGTCGATCTGGGGGTTCCTCGGGCTGCTCGGGGCGACCATCCTCGACTGGGGGCTGGCCCTCACCGGGGTCAAGGAGACCGGGACGCCGATCCCGCTCTGGTACCCCTCACGTCTGCTCGGGACCATCGCGGGGATCTCGCTCGTCTACGGCGTGACCATGTTCATGGTCAACCGGGTGCGCCACGTCAACCGGGCCGCGGCGCAGTCCACCGCGTCGGACTGGCTCCTGCTGGTGCTGCTCTGGATCACCGGCGCGAGCGGCTTCTTCATCGAGGCAGCGCTCTACCTGCCCGACGCCCCGGCATGGGGGTACTGGGTGTTCCTCTTCCACGTCGCGGTGGCCATGGAGCTCATGCTGCTGATGCCGTTCACCAAGTTCGCGCATGCGATGTACCGGCCGGTCGCGCTGTTCTTCTACGCGCTGGCGGCGGACCGGTCGAAGCAGAACGCCTGAGACACCACCGAAGCGCCGCGGACCGTGTCCGCGGCGCTTCGTCGTTCGCCGATCACGTCGCGTTCCTGCACGCGGCCGGCCGATGCACGGGAGGATGCCGTCATGGCGACCACCGACCAGCAGCCCTGGGTCAAGAACTACCAGCCGGGCGTCCCGGCCGAGATCGAGCTCCCGACCGAGTCGCTCGTGGAGATGCTCGAGCGCTCCGTCGCCGAGGCGGGACGTCACCCGGCGCTGGAGTTCTTCGGACGACGGACGACCTACTCCGAGCTGGGCGACCAGGTCGATCGTGCAGCAGAGGGACTGCACCGCCTCGGCGTGCGTGCCGGGGACCGCGTCGCGCTCATCCTGCCGAACTGCCCGCAGCACGTCGTCGCGTTCTACGCCGTGCTGCGACTGGGTGCGGTGGTCGTCGAGCACAACCCGCTCTACACGGCACGCGAGCTCCGGCACCAGTTCGAGGACCACCAGGCCCGGGTCGTCATCGCGTGGGACAAGGCGGTCGCCGCGGTCCGGTCGTTCCCGTCCGACGTCGAGATCGACCACGTCGTCGCCGTCGACCTGCTCCGGGCGTTCCCCCCGCTCAAGCGCCTGGCGCTGCACCTGCCCGTGCCGCGGCTGCGCGCCTCACGCGCGGCACTGACGGCCCCGGCGCCCGGGACGATCCCGTGGACCGACCTGCTCGGGCACGGCCGCCTCGACCCGGCCCACCCGCGGCCGTCGGTCGACGACCTCGCCGCGATCCAGTACACCTCCGGGACGACAGGCCGCCCGAAGGGGGCCATGCTCACCCACCTCAACCTCTACGCGAACGCGCTGCAGGGTGAGGCGTGGATGCACGGCGCGGAGTACCGCAAGGAGATCTTCTACGCGATCCTGCCGATGTTCCACGCGTTCGGCATGACGCTCTACCTCACGTACGGGATCCGGAAGCAGGCGCTCCTCGTCCTCTTCCCCATGTTCGACCCGACGCTCGTCCTGGACGCGATGAAGAGGTCCCCGGCGACGGTCTACTGCGCCGTGCCGCCGATCTACGAGCGCACCGCGATGGCCGCGCGCGAGAGGGGCATCTCGCTCCGCTCGTGCCGGTTCTGCATCTCCGGGGCGATGAACCTGCCGGACCACGTCGTGGAGCTGTGGGAGTCCATGTCCGGCGGCCTGCTGGTCGAGGGATACGGGATGACCGAGTCGTCGCCGGTCGCCCTCGGCAACCCGTTCCACCCGACCCGTCGGACCGGCACGATCGGCGTCCCTTTCCCGTCGACGCTCATGAAGGTCGTCGACCAGGACGACCCGACCGTCGAGGTCCCCCCGGGCGCGCCCGGCGAGCTGCTCCTCAAGGGACCGCAGGTGTTCCAGGGGTACTGGAACAACCCGGAGGAGACCGCCGCGACACTCCTGCCCGGGGGATGGCTGCGCACGGGGGACGTCGTGACCGTGGACCCGGACGGATTCACCACGATCGTCGACCGCGCGAAGGAGCTCATCATCACGGGCGGGTTCAACGTCTCGCCGTCCGAGGTCGAGGCCGTGCTGCGCCTGCACCCGTCCGTGACGGACGCGGCGGTGATCGGCAAGCCGCTCGAGCGCGGCGGTGAGATGGTCGTCGCGGCCGTCGAGCTGGACCCGGGCGCCGCGTTCGACGAGGAGGCGCTGCGCGCGCATTGCCGCGAGCACCTCGCCGCCTACAAGGTGCCCCGCCGGATCGTGCCGATCGAGGACACCCCGCGCTCGCTGCTCGGGAAGATCCTCCGCAAGGAGGTACGCGACCGCGTGATCCCGACGCTCTGACCGACCACGACCGGCGCGTGCCGACCGCGAAGGGCGCGCGACGGCCCGCATCGCCGCCGCACGCCCTTCGCGGCTCAGACCATCGACGAGGGCTCGACCATCTCGGTGGGCGGCGCATGATGGGCGCGGAGCTCGATCTCCTGGAGGAACCAGGTCAGCACGAACGCGACCAGGACCACCGGGACAGCGGTCATGAACACGGAGTCCAGAGCCCCGACGAAGGACGCGATCACCGGCTCCCGGACGGCCGGCGGCAGGGCCCCGATCACCTGCGGTGAACCGGTCAGCTTCGACGGGTCGACACCGTGCAGCGCGCTCGTCGGGAGCCGGCTCGCGAGCTGCGACGCGAGCTGGTTGGCGAGGACCGTTCCGAAGATCGCGGTGCCGAACGTCCCACCCATCGACCGGAAGAACGTGGCGGACGAGGTCGCGACGCCCATGTCCCGCGGGTCGACCGAGTTCTGCATCGCAAGCACGAGCACCTGCATGACCAGGCCGATCCCGGCACCCAGGACGACCATGTAGATCGCGGTCCGCCAGTACGGGGTGTCGGACCCGAGCGTCGACAGCAGCCAGAGGGCGATCGACGTGAGCGCCGTGCCGACGATCGGGAACCGCTTGTAGCGCCCCGTCGTCGTGATCCGGCGACCGGAACCGACCGAGGCGACGAAGAGCCCCGCCATCAGCGGGAGGAGCTCGAGGCCGGACTGGGTCGGCGAGACGCCGCGGACGATCTGCAGGTAGATCGGGAGGAAGACGATCGCCCCGAACATCGCGAAGCCGATGACGAACCCGATCGTCGACGACACCGAGAAGATCCGGTTCCGGAACAGCCGCAGCGGCAGGATCGGCTCGGTTGCGCGCCCCTCCCACCAGACGAACACGACGGACAGGACCGCACCACCGATCAGGTAGCTCAGGATCTGCGGCGAGGTCCATCCGTCGCCACCCCCGAGCACGAGCCCGAGCAGCAGGCTGCTCACCGCGACGACGAGCAGCGCGGCGCCGAGGTAGTCGATGCTGTGCTCGCGTCGCACGTGACGCAGCCCGTGCAGCGCGCGGTCGGTGACGACGAGAGCGACGATGCCGAGCGGGATGTTGATGAAGAAGATCCAGTGCCAGGAGAGGTGGTCGACGAAGAACCCGCCGAGCAGCGGACCCGCGACCGACGAGACCGCGAACACCGCCCCGAAGTACCCCTGGTACCGACCGCGTTCGCGCGGCGGGATGACGTCGCCGATGATCGCGAACGCGAGGGACATCAGCCCACCGGCGCCGAGCCCCTGGATCGCCCGGGCTGCGATGAGCTCGCCCATCTGCGTCGAGATGCCCGCGAGCATCGACCCGATCAGGAACACCACGATCGCGAAGCGGAAGATCGGCTTGCGGCCGTAGAGGTCGGAGATCTTGCCGTACAGCGGCGTCGAGGCGGTCGATGCCAGCAGGTAGGCGGTCACGACCCAGGAGAGGTGCTCGAGCCCGCCGAGGTCCCCGACGATGGTCGGCAGGGCCGTGGACACGATGGTCTGGTCCAACGCGGCGAGCAGCATGCCGGTCATCAGCCCGACGAGGATCACGACGATCTGGCGGTGCGTGAAGGCGGTGGGGATGACGCCGCCGGGCTGGGTCGATGCGTCGGGCTGGGTCGATGCGTCGGGCTGGGTCGATGCGTCGTGCGGGGTGCTCACGGGGTCTCCGTCGTGTCGTGGTTGCGGGTGAGGTCGTCGGGTGCGCAGGTCCGCGCGGGGACGGCGAACCGAGACAGGTCGTCGACCAACCGGTCGAGGTGACGCCGCAGCGCCGTCCGGTCCTTCGCGGGCCACTGCGCGATCGCGTCGCGCAACGAGGCCGAGCGCCCCTCCAGGAACCGGACGAACACCTCGTCACCCCGCGGTGTGAGGTCGATGCGCTGGGCGCGCGCGTCCTCCGGGTCGCGGCTCCTGACGACCATGTCCGCCGTCTCCAAGGCCTGGAGGTGGCGGCTGATGGTGGAGAGGTCGAGGTGCATCAGCGCCGCCAGGTCGGAGGGACGCGTCGTGCCCGCGCGGTGCAGCTCGTGCATGATGGCCAGTCCCGTCTTGTCGACCCGCTCGTCCAACCGCACGTGCGGCAGACGGACGAGCACGGCGTAGAGGGCACTGACCAGGCCGTTGTCCTCCGTCAGGTGATCCGTTGCTTGCGCCATGCAACTAGTTCACGGCAGGCAGGCCGTCGTGGTCAAGTCGGCGCCGTGCGAGGCGACCGCCCGCAGGTCCGTCGATCCGCTCGCGATCACGGACGGTCGACCAGTGCCGGACGGCGTGCGTCGTCGACCCGGACCACGACGTCCGCAGTCTGCTCGGGGACCACACTCTCGACGTAGCGCCGGTAGACGTCGAGAGTCCACGCGTCGGCCGGTGCCGTGCGCCGGTCGAGGGTGTCCGGCCGCAGAGACAGGTGGACGGTGAGATCCAGCTCCAGCCACCGGCCGAGCAGCAGGGACCCGTCGAGCACGAGCACCCCTCGATCGGGGACCGACCGGTACGGAGCCCGGGTCGCTCGGTCCGTGCGTGGGTCCCAGAGCGTCGGCAGATAGCGCCCGGTACCCCCGGGGCCCCACGGATCGAGCACCTCGCGAGCGAGCGCACGGAGGTCGACCTGGTCCTCGAGCGCAGTCTGGTCGGTGCGACCGTGCTCGAACCGGACGGACGCCGGACGCAGGAAGTCCGACGCGCTCACCCGCGCGACCGCACGCCCCACCGCGCGCAGCGGGTCGACGAGAGCGTCTGCCAGGGCCTCGGGGTGCGTCGACGGATGGCCGTCGACGAGGACCCGCACCCGGTCGTCGCCCCGGGCGGTGACCAGTCGCACCAGATGGTCGACCACACCGGCAGGGGTCAGCGGCTGCACGTGCATCCCACCAGCCTGCTGCATGACCCCGACGAGCCGGCAGGGCTCCGCCGCGGGGCCTCAACCCACCAGCACGCGCTCCCCCGCGGACGGCACCACGACGCACCAGTCGAGCTCCTCACGGATGCACGCGGCCAGCGTCCGCGAGGACTCCGGCTCGCCGTGCACCACGTACACGGTCTCGGGCGGCTCGGGCAGCTCCCGCAACCATCCGAGCAGCTCACCGGCGTCGGCGTGCACCGAGAACTCCTCGTCGTCGACGATCTCGGCGCGGACCGGCACGTACCGTCCCATCACCTTCACCTCGCGCTCACCGTCGAGCAGCGCCCGGCCGCGGGTCCCGCGCGCCTGGTAGCCCGTGAGCGCGATCGTGTTGCGGCGGTCGGGCAGCAGGTGCGGCAGGTGGTGCACGACGCGCCCGCCGGACGCCATGCCCGACGACGAGATGATGACGCACGGCGTGCGCGGGGCGTTGAGCGCCATCGACTCCTCGCTCGAGCGTGCGGTGTGCAGCATCGGCAGGTCGAACATCGTCGGCTCGACGTCGGGGCGGAACTCCGCACGCATCACGGTCTCGCGGTAGACGTCGAGCGCGGCGAGCGCCATCGGGCTGTCCACGTACACGGGCACCGCCGGGATCTCACCGGCCCGCCACAGCGCGGACAACGCGTGGAGCACGAGCTCGGTGCGGTCGACCGCGAAGGCGGGGATCAGCACCGACCCGCCGCGTGCGATCGTCCGACGGATCGCGTCCGCGAGCGCCGCGTGCGGGTGCGCACCCGGGTCGGGATGGTCCCGGTCCCCGTACGTGGACTCGATCACGACCGTGCGCGCGGCGGGCGGTGCCGCACGCGGCAGGAGCAACGGGTGGCTCGTGCGGCCGAGATCGCCCGAGAACAGCACGCTCGCGTCGTCGATGCGCAGGCGGATGCTCGCCGAACCCAGCACGTGCCCCGCACGCGTCAGCCCGAAGTCGGCCCGGTCCGTCAGGGGGGTGTCGACCCCGAAGTCGACCGTACGGAACCGACCGATCGCCCGGTCGGCGTCGGCGACCGTGTAGAGCGGCAGCGGCGGGTCGTGCCGCGAGTACCGACCTTCGCGGGCCAGCTCGGCGTCGCGCTCCTGCAGGTGACCGCTGTCCCGGAGCACGATCGTCGAGAGCGCCGCCGTGCCCGCACTCGTCCAGACCGGTCCCGCGAATCCGTCGCGCACCAGAGCCGGTACGTACCCGCAGTGGTCGAGGTGGCAGTGCGTGAGCAGCACGTCGTCGATGCTGGCCGGCGGCACCGGGAACGGCGCCCAGTTGCGTCGTCGCCACTCGCGCTCGCCCTGGTACAGGCCGCAGTCCACGAGGAGCCGATGGTCGCCGTGCTCGACCAGGAACTTGCTGCCGGTCACGACGCCGGCCGCTCCGAGGAAGCTGAGGCTGATGGTTGAGCCGATGTCTCCCATGGGCTGATCGTCCGCCCTCCGTCGACGCGCCGCGCGCTGAACGCACCTGGTCAGGCCACTCGTAGAGTGGCCGGCATGAGCGCACGAGGGATCGCGGCCACCGCAGTGGCACTCGCCCTCGTCGTCGGAGGTGCGGTGGTCGCCGACCGCGTCGCCGCGGGGACGGCACGAGACCTCGCGGTGCAGCAGCTCGAGTCGAACGTCCCGGACCTCGTCGGCACCCCGACGGTCGAGGTGCTCGGCTTCCCGTTCCTCACCCAGCTCGTCGGCGGTCGCCTGACCGAGGTCCGCGCCCATCTCGTCGGCGCCCGCCTCGGCGGCGTCAGCGTGTCCGACGTCGACGTCGACGCGCATGGCGTCAGCACGCGGGCTCCGTACGTCGTCCGGCAGGCACTCGTGCGCGCCACGCTCTCGCCCGCGACGGTGCGCGCGCTCGTCGTGGCGCGGACGGGGCTCGACCTCGACCTTCGCACGAGTGGTGACACCCTGGTCGGCGCGACCGCCGTGCTCGGGGTCCCCGCGTCGGTGACGTTGCGGCCGCACGTGGTCGACGGGCAGATCCGGCTCGGGCTGGTCGCGCTCTCGCTCGGCGGGGTCGCGGTCCCTGCCGAGAGCCTCCCGGCCGGGCTCTCGGCGGTGCTCGGAGCGCTGGTGATCCCGGTCGACGGTCTGCCGACCGGTGTCACGGTCACCGACACCTCGGTCGTGACCGGTGGCGTGCGGATCACGCTCACCGGCACCGGCGTCGAGCTGACCCACCTCGTCGGCAGTCCCGGTGGCTGAGCGAGCACGCGTCGGGTCGTGACCGAACGGGTGTGACGCCTCCCCCTGCCGCGTCGGCGGTCGGCCGCTACCCTCGGCAGGTGAAGCCGTTCCTGCTCCTGGCGTCCCGCGCGGAGGACGACGTCGCCGATGCGGAGTATGCGGCGTTCCTCCGGTTCGGGGGTCTCGAGGAGCGCGAGCTGCATCGCGTGCGGCTCGAGGCGGCGCCGTTGCCGGAGCTCCCGCTCGACGCCTGGTCGGGGGTCGTCGTCGGCGGCAGCCCGTTCACGTCGAGCGATCCCGAGGAGGGCAAGAGCCCCACGCAGCGACGCGTCGAGGCCGAGCTGGAGGCCCTTGTCGCCGAGGTCGTCGCGCGTGGGGTGCCGTTCCTCGGCGCCTGCTACGGGGTCGGCACGCTCGGGCGGCTTCGCGGCGGCGTCGTCGACCGCACCTACGCCGAACCGGTCGGCCCCGTCCAGGTGCACCTCACCGCCGCCGGGAGCAGCGACCTGGTCCTCGCCGGCCTGCCCGCCACGTTCACCGCGTTCGTCGGTCACAAGGAGGCCTGCCGGAGGCTTCCGACAGGTGCGACCCTGCTCGCCTCGTCGCCCTCCTGCCCGGTGCAGATGTTCCGGGTCGGCGAGCACGCCTACGCGACCCAGTTCCACCCCGAGCTCGACCTCGCCGGCGTGGTGCACCGGGTCGAGGTCTACCGCGACTCGGGGTACTTCGCACCGAACGAGCTCGACGAGGTCGTGGCCCGGCTGGGTACGGTGCCGGTCGACCAGCCGCACCGCATCCTGGCGAACTTCGTCGAGCGCTACGCACGGTGAGCGGGCTCAGCGCATCCAGTGGCGGTGCCTAGCCGACCCGACGCGCTCGCTCGCTGCCGGGAGCCGGGTCTCGAGCCGCTCGGCGCGCACCTGGACGATCCCGTGCAGCCGCCCGTACGTGAAGGTGTCCTCACCGGCTAGCGCGGCGGCGGTCGACACCCGGTCGAGCACCTCGCGGACCGTCACGGAGTCGTGGTGGTCGCCGAGCAGCGTCTGCAGCTCCTGAGCCGTGTGCGCCGACCGTGCGGCCGCACGGCCCACCGCAGGGACCAGCACCTCCGCGGAGTACCGTGCGCGCTTCGCGGCCTTCCGTGCCTCGTGGAGCGCCTGGTCGCGAGACGTCCCCGCGGACGCGATCGACGCCGCCACCAGGGCCTTCTCGAGACGCCCCCACTCGCGGCGCACGCGACGCGGGAGCACCTCCGCCGCGGGCCCGGCGGCGAGCGCACTGAACGGTGGGGCAGCCACGAGGCCGTCCAGCGCGTCGAGCAGCGCCGCGTAGCGGTCCGAGTCGAGGGCCCCGACGACGTCCGCCATCGCGGCACGGTACGCGTCCGCACGGTCGGCATCGAGCCGGCGGGCGACGGGACCACGCACGAGCTCCGTCGGCTCGTCCGCGACGAGCCCGGCGACCAGGTCCCGGACCACCTCGGCGTCACGCGCCGCACCGAGGACGCCGCCGAGCCACCCGAGCTCGTCCCGCAGCTCCGCTACCTGGTCGCGGCTCGGCAGGTCCTCGTACGGGCGCCCACCGCCGGGCACGCCGCCACCCAGCTGCCGGTGGAACGTCCCGAGCGCGCTGCGCAGCTCGCGGACCGTGACGCGCATCTGGTGCAGTGCGTCCGGCTCGGACCGGCGCACCTGCACGTCCCACGCGGCGAGCTCGTCGCGCGCGGCCCGCAGGAACCGCCCCAGGACGTCCGCCGCGGAGAGGTCCCGCCTACCCGGACGTCGCCCGTGCGGGAGCTCCACCCCCAGCCCGCGGAACGCCTTGGAGGACCACCACGGGTCCTCGCCGCCGGCGTCCCGGAGGAGCGCCCGGGCCTCGGCGAGCAGCGTTCGTCCTCCGGCCACGAGCTCGACCTCCCACTCTCGCCACGTCTGCACGTCGCCCGCGCCGCCGGGCACCGCGAGGTCGCGTGCCTCGACGGTGTCATCCGCGACCTCCGCGACGAGAGCACCGGCGTCGTCACGCAGGCGGCGGATCTCGCGCCGGGTGGCAAGGGCGAGCACGGGAGCGACGACCTCGCCGCGCAGGCGGGAACGCAACGGCGCCACCAGCTCGGCCGGGACCTCGGCACCGCCCAGCGGTGCGCAGATCTCCACCCGCTCGTCCGCGCCGACGGGCAGCTTGAGGTGCCACCCCGCATCCGCACCGCCGGTCCGCCGCCTGAGCGTGATCCCTGCGGTCGCGAGCCGCCGGTCCACCGTGTCCAGGTAGACCGCGGCGAGGTCGACGACGAACGGTGCGTCCACCGTGACGACGCCGGAGAGCGCCGTCAGGTCGGGAAGCTCGGCTCGCTCCGACGCGGCGAGCTTGACCTCGATCTCGCGATGAGCCGCCATGCTCTCGGACGATACGCACCTCGGCGGGTCGACGCCGGTCGAGCGGCGCTAGCCGCCGGACGAGCGCCGGAACGCCTTCACGGCGCTGCCCACCGTCGGGAAGAAGTGCTCCGGTCCGAACCGCGCGCCCGCTCCGAAGCGCAGGAGTCGGTCCTTGACCGGGCCCTTCATCTCGGCGAAGACCAGGCTCGTCCCGCGCCGTTCGAGGTGCTCGTCGAGCTCGATCAGGTCGTCGAGCGCCGTGGTGTCGATCCCCGTGATCGGTTCGGCGGCGACCACCACCCACCGCACGGGCTGCGGGGCCGCGTCGACCAGGTCCGTGACGAACGCGACGAACACGGCGCCGTTCGCGAAGAACAGCGGCGCGTCGAACCGTGCGATCACCAGGCCGGGCGTCCGACGTCCTGCCGGGTGCCGGCTGAGGTCGTGGTAGCCCGGCGTGCCGTCGAGGCGCACGAGCTCTGCGCGGTACGGGTCCCAGGCCTGCCGGACGAACGTGAGGAACGCCAACCCGATCGCCACGAGGATGCCCTGCAGCACCCCGATGAACGCGACACCGAGGAACGCCGCGACCAGCAGCCCGGTCTCGCCGCGGCTCATGCGCGCGAGCCTGACCAGCGCACGGACGTCGACGAACGACGACGCCGCGACGATCACGACCGCGGCGAGAGTGCTGGCGGGCAGGTACGCCGTGAGCCCCGGGAACGCGACCATGAACAGGAGGACGAGGGCTGCGGCCACCACGCCCGCCAGCTGCGTGCGCGCGCCGGCCTGCACCGCCACGGGCGTGCGCGACGTGCTCCCGGAGACCGGGAACCCACCGAGCAACCCGGTCGCGGCGTTCGCGACCCCGAGGGCACCCATCTCCTGGTTGCCACCGACCGCGTAGCCGTACCGCGCGGCCAGGGTGCGTGAGAGCACCCCGGTGTCGGCGAACGCGATCAGGGCGATGCCGGCGGCCGGGACCAGCAGCGACACCACGTCACCCGGGCGCAGGCCGGACAGCGCCGGCGCGGGTAGCCCCTGCGGAAGGGCCCCCACCACCGGCAGGTGCTCACCCAGACCGAGCACGGCCGTGGTCGCCATCGAGCCGACGACCGCGATCAGCGTCCCGGGGACGGGCGAGCCGAGGCGTCGCGCGAGCACGATGACGGCCCACGATGCGACCCCCACGAGCACCGCAGACGCGTTGGCGCTGCCCGCGAGCGCCGCGCGCGCCGACTGGGCGAGCGTGTCCCAGACCGCACCGCCGGGCACGGCCGTGCCGAGCAGCTTCGGGAGCTGGCCGACGATCACGACCAGGGCGATCCCGTCGAGGTAGCCCATCCTGATCGGCCGCGAGAGGAGCCCGGTGACGAACCCGAGCCGCAGCGCACGGCCGGCGACCAGCACGACGCCCATCAGGACCGCCAGGAGGCCCGCGAGGGCCACGGCGCGCGTGGTGCTGCCGAGGGCGAGCGGCAGCACGGCAGCGGCGATCATCGGCGCCAGCGACGAGTCGGGTCCGAGCACCATCACGCGCGAGGGTCCGACGATCCCGTAGACGAGAAGCGGCACGATCGTCGCGTACAACCCGGTGACGGGCGGCAGACCTGCGACCTCCGCGTAGGCCATGCCGGCCGGGATCACCAGGGCGAAGAGCGCGACCCCCGCGGTGAGGTCGGGCCGGAGCCACGCCCGCTCGTACCGGCGCGCGACGACGACACCCGGGAGGAGCTCGTCGATCCACCCGCGAACCGGGGACCCGCTCATGTCCCCACACTAGGGCGGCGGCGACGCTCGACCGCTGGCGGCCGGGCGCCGGACGGCGCACGCTGGAGGTGGCGGAGGTGCGCGCATCGTCCCGATGGGAGCGTCGGAGGGACGGGTCCGCGTCGGGCTCCGCGGAGGTGAGCGACGATGGGCACCGCGGAGGCACGGCGGAACCGGCACCGGACCGGCGAGGTGATCGCGGCGCTGATGATCGTCGCGGTCGCCGGGTGCTCCGGCCCCAGTGGTGCTCCGACGTCGGCCACCGGCACGACGCCGTCGGCGTCCGGCTCCACCACCGGCGCTGCGCCGACGACGGAGCCGCCCACGACCACGCCGGCGGTCACGCCGTCGACCGGGCCGTCGCCCACGACCCCGGTTCCCTCGCCACCACCTGCCGCCCCGCCGGCACCGCCCGGATCGCCCGGATCGCCCGTCACGATCCCGGACCCGTGGCGCGGGATCGACGTCGCGCGACTGCCCACCGCGCTGCCGGTCGTCGCGCTCACGTTCGACGCCGGCGCGTCGGACACGGGCGTGCGCCCGATCCTCGACATCCTGGCCCGGTACGACGTCGCCGCCACGTTCTTCGTGACGGGTGCGTTCGCCCGCGCCTACCCCGACGCGGTGCGGGCGATCACGGCGGCGGGCCACCCGATCGGCAACCACAGCGACACCCACCCCGACTTCACGGTCACGACGACCGCGGAGATCCAGGCCCAGCTCGCCACGGCCGAGCGATCGATCGTGGCCCTCACCGGGCGCCCGGCCGCGCCGCTCTTCCGGTTCCCGTACGGCGCGCGCACCGCGCTCGACATCCAGGTGGTCAACGCAGCCGGCTACGTCCCGTTCCGCTGGACGGTCGACACGCTCGGCTGGAAGGGCACCAGCGGAGGCGTCGACGCGGCGACGGTGCTCCGGCGCGTGCTGGACACCGCCCAGCCCGGCCAGATCGTCCTCATGCACGTCGGCGCGAACCCGACGGACGGCACGACCCTCGACGCGGACGCGCTGCCTCGCGTCATCGAGGAGCTGTCCGCACGGGGTTACCGGTTCGTGGACCTGCTCGAGATGCTCCGCTGAGCCGGCCCGCCGTGCGCGGGCTCTCAGCGGCCTCCGGTCAGAGGACGGTGACGCTGCGCGACGCCGCCTGCACCGTAGGGGTAGTCCGCGAGGTCGGGTGCGCTCACGGCATCGAGGTGCTCGATCTCCTCGGCCGTGAGAACGACGTCGGCGGCACCGAGGTTGTCGGCGAGCTGGGCACGGGTGCGCGCCCCGAGGATCACCGAGGTCACCGCCGGTCGGGCCTCGAGCCACGCGAGGGACACCTGAGCATGGTCGACCCCGTGGGCCGCTGCCACGGTCCCGACGGCGTCGATCACCCGCCAGGTGCGCTCCTGGCGGTTCCGCGGCTCCCACGCCTCCATCCCGCGCGCCGGGTTCTCGCCGAGTCGCGTCGCGCCGACGGGGTCGGTGTCGCGGCGGTACTTGCCGGTGAGCCAGCCTCCCGCGAGCGGCGACCACGGCAGGAGCCCGATCCCGGCGTCCAGCGACGCCGGGACCACCTCGGACTCGATCTCCCTGACGAGCAGGCTGTACTGGGGCTGCAGCGTGATCGGCGGCGTGAAGCCGAGGGCGCGCGCGACGTGCACGGCCTTGGTGAGCTGCCAGCCGAGGTAGTTCGAGAACCCGTAGTAGCCGATCTTGCCCGCGCTCACCGCGTCGTCGAGGAAGCGCAGCGTCTCCTCGATCGGCGTCGCCGCGTCCCACGCGTGCATCTGGTAGAGGTCCACGTGCTCGACGCCGAGACGCCGGAGAGACGCGTCGAGCGCGAGCCGCAGGTGACGCCGGGACGTCCCGAGATCGTTCGGACCCTGGCCCATCGGGAAGCGCCCCTTCGTGGCGATCACCATCTGGTCGCGATCCGTCGGGTGCGCCGCGAGCCAGCGACCGATGATCTCCTCCGAGGCGCCCGCGCTGTAGACGTCTGCCGTGTCGATGAGGTTCCCGCCCGCCGCGACGTAGTCGTCGAGGATCGCGTGCGAGGCGTCCTCGTCCGCCTCGTGGCCGAACGTCATGGTGCCGAGGGCGTAGCTCGAGACGACGACCCCGCTATGACCGAGAGTGCGATACCGCATGAGCGCTCCTTCTGAATACTCCGACTCGCAGTGCCACGAGTGATGGACCGGCACGATCGTCGCACATCCCCCGGACCCCGCGCACGGAAGTTCTCGGCGCCCGCCTGCGTTGGTGGTCGTGACGGACGTCCGCACGACCCCCACGACCCCGAGCACAGGAGTACGCCGTGACCGCCACGAACGACTGGAACGCCTCGATCGTCGACGAGTTCCGTGCGAACGAGGGAAGGGTCGGCGGACCGTTCGCCGGCGCGCCGCTCACCCTGCTCCACCACCGCGGGCGGTCGAGCGGACGCGAGTACATCGCCCCCGTGATGTACCTGCCCGACGACGCCGACCCCGCGGTGATCTACGTCTTCGCGTCGAAGGCGGGCGCCCCGACGCACCCGGAGTGGTACCTGAACCTCGTCTCCGCGGGCCGCACCGAGGTCGAGGTCGGGACGCACACCTACGAGGTCACGGTGACCGAGCTCGTCGGCGCCGATCGCGACCGGATCTTCGACGAGCAGGCACGGCGCTACCCCGGCTTCGCCGGTTACGCCGAGAAGACCGCCGGAGTCCGCACGATCCCGGTCCTCGCGCTGCATCGCGTCTGAACGGCGCGCCGTCCCGGGCGCACGACGCCCGAGCGGAGGGCTCCCGTCTCGCGCGCGAGGCCGGCACGTGGCGCCGTCGCGCCTCTGGCAGACTGACCGTCGTGGGCGACATCGAGGCGCAAGCACCCGTCGGAACGATCGCGCCGGACCCCGACCAGTGGCTGCTGCTGATCTACCGGATCCCCTCCGAGCCGAGCCGCCTGCGCGCCGCGGTGTGGCGCCGCCTCAAGTCGCTCGGCGCGGTGTACGTGCAGAACTCCGTCGCCGCGCTCCCGTCGGGCGACGGCGCCGAGCGCGCGCTCCGGCGGCTGCGCCGCGAGATCCTGGAGATGGAGGGGACCGCGGTCCTGATGTCCTGCTCCGCCCTGGTCGGCGGTCAGGACGTGCTCGCGCTGTTCCAGGCGGCTCGCGACAGCGAGTACGAGGAGATCCTCGACAAGTGCCAGGACTTCCACGCCGGGCTCGAGAAGGAGTACGTGGCCCACCACTTCACCTACGGCGAGCTCGAGGAGAACGAGGTCGAGCTCGTCAAGCTCAACAACTGGTACGGCAAGGTGCTCGCGCGCGACGTCTTCGGTGCGTCCACGCGCAGCACCGCGCACGAGGCGCTCGAGGCGTGCGCGCAGGCGCTCGAGGCCTATGCCGCGCGCGTCTACCTCGAAGAGGGCGACGGCGCCTGAGCGCTCACCGCTCGGGGCGCGTCGCGCGACGGACGCTCGTCGGCAGCAGGACCGCGACGGCGGCGGGCACGATCCACCAGGTCGGAACCGACGTCCACCGGCCGACGGCGAACGCCGCGACGAAGGCCAGGGCCACGCCCAGCGCCACACGCCAGTCGTCGCCGATGATGAAGTCGTACCAGAACTCGCCGAACGCGCGGAGCCGGGCGGTCATGACGCGGACACCTCCTCGACGGTGCGGGCCGGGACGGACGGGTTCGCGACCGGTGCAGCCCGCTTGAACAGCGAGACGAGCACGAGCGCGTAGAGACCGGTCGCCGGGATCAGGACGAGCAGGGCGGCGTCGGACCCGGGCCACGTGACGCCGACCCCCTCGGCTCCCCAGAAGACCCCGAACGAGGTGAGCATGATGCCGACGACGAGCTTCATGCTGTTCTCGGGCACCCCGGCGAGCGGCGCCTTGAGCGCGAGCCCCAGCGCAGTGACGAGCAGCACGGCGCTGCCGGCCGCGACCGCCGCGAGCGGGATGTCGTGCTGGTTCCCACCGAACGTGAGCGCGATGAACGCGACCTCGAGGCCCTCGAGGACGACCCCCTTGAACGACAGCGTGAAGGCGTACCAGTCCGCGACCGACCCGCGTCGCATCGTCGTCGCCTGCTCCGCCATCGCGAGCTCGGTCCGGTAGATCTCGGCCTCGTCGTGCAGCGCCTTGTGACCGCTGGCGCGGAGGATCGCCTTGCGGAGCCACTGGAGGCCGAAGACCAGCAGGACCCCGCCGACGAACAGCCTCAGCCCGCCCATCGGGATGGACGAGATCGCCGGCCCGAGCGCGGCGATGACCACCGCGAGGGTGACCAGACCCGCGAGCACGCCGGTGAGGGCCGAGCGCCAGTCGCGTGCCGTGCCGGCAGCCAGCACGATCGTGAGCGCCTCGACCGCCTCGACGACGCACGCCAGGAACACGGCGACGAACAGTGCGGTGTCGCTCACGGGATCCTCCTCGCCAGCTCGGGTGCCACACGATCGCGAGGCACCGTGATCGTAACAGCCGTTAGGTTGTCGTCGTAACGCTTGGCGTCACGATCGGCGAACGCGACGCAGTGCTCCGGGTCCAGCACGACGTCGACGGCGCTGCCTCGGGGATGCGCGCGCGATGCGTGGACCGAGGTCAGGACCCACGGCCCCGCCGCGACGACATGGTCGTACCCACGCCCGCGGTAGGCGACATCGGTCACGGTCCCCGCGAGCACGCCGCACCCTGCCGCGCCGGTCGCGGTACCGCCGCTCTCGGCGATGCTCGTCGCGGCGGGGCGCACGACCACGCGCACGACGTCGCCCTCGACGAGCGGGCCGAGGCAGCGCACCCGCACGAGCAGGTCGCCCACGCGGACCTCGCCCGTCTCCCCGAACAACCGGACGACCGTCCCCACGAGCTCGCCGGCCACGCCCGTGAAACGGGCGACGAACGGGGTCGCCGGCCGTCGGTAGACGTCCTCGGGAGCGGCGAGCTGGAGCAGCTCGCCGTGGTCGAGCACGCCGATCGTGTCGGCCAGGGCGAACGCCTCGGTCTGGTCGTGCGTGATGTAGATCGCGGTGGCCCCGCTCTCGCGCGTGAGGGTGGCGATCTCGACCCGCAGCCGTTCGCGCAGGTCGGCGTCGAGGTTGGACAGCGGCTCGTCGAACAGCAGCAGCTGCGGCTCGGCGACCACCGCGCGCGCGAGCGCCACCCGCTGCTGCTCGCCCCCCGAGAGCTCATGCGGGTAGCGCTCACCGTGACGCCCGAGCCCGACGCGCTCGAGGACCCCCAGGATCCGCGCGCGCGCGGCTCCTGGGTCGAGTCGCCGCCGCCGCAGCGCGTACCCCACGTTCCCCTCGACGGTGAGGTGCGGCCAGAGGGCGTAGTCCTGGAACACCATCGCCAGGTTCCGGTGCTCCGGCGCGAGGTGGCGGTTCGCGTCGGCCACGAGCTGCCCGGACAGCCGGACCCGCCCCGCGTCGAGCCGCTCGATCCCGGCGAGGGCGCGGACGAGGGTCGACTTGCCCGAGCCGGACGGCCCGAGAAGGACGAGGAACTCCCCCGGCTCGACGGTCAGGTCGACCCCGGCGAGCGCGGTGGTCGCACCGAAGCGCTTGACCGCCTGGGTGACCTCGAGGCGGTGACCGGCGATGCCCTGCACCGGCGCCGGCACGGGTCGCTGCACGGACCGCTGCCCGGTTGTCGTCACGAGGCTCCTCCTCCGATGCGGTGCCAGCCCACCGGTGCGAGCAGGCGGAACAGCCCCCAGACGAGCGCCACGACGGCCAGGGCGACCAGGATCGCGACGACCTCCATCGCGGTACCTCCGCCGAAGTCGTAGTTCGCGAGGGCCTTGGTGATCCCCACCGACACCGGGGCATGTCCCGGCGGGTAGAGCAGCTGCGAGACCGGCAGCTCGAGAAGCGTCCCCGCGAAGGTCAGGACCCAGGCAGCGAGGATCGGCCGGGCGAGCAGCGGGAGCACGGTCCGCAGCCAGGACGCGAGCATGCCGGAACCGTGCACCCGACCCGCCTCGCGGAGCGACTCCTGGACCTGGCTGACGTTGCCGAGCAGCACACGCGAGGTCGACGGGAGCGCCGTGGCGAGGTAGCCGAGGACCAGCAGGCCCGTCGTCCCGTACAGGTGGATGCCCAGGTGGTTCACGACCGGCAGGTTGTACGTGAAGATGTAGCCCGCCGCGAACACGATGCCGGGCAGTGCGACGGCCGTCAGCAGCAGCAGGTCGAGGACCTTGCCGCTGACCCGCCCGCCGCGGGTCGAGAGCATCCGTGCCGCCACGACGCCGAGCACCGCGGTGACCGTCGCCGTGATCGCGGCGAGCTCCGCCGAGTACAGGAGCGGGGACCGGAGCGCTGGGCTCTGCAGGACCCGGCCGTAGTTCGCGAGCGTCAGCCGGTGGTCGCCCACCAACGAGCCCAACCCGTCGACGAGCGACGCGGCGACCGCACCGACCGTCGGCACACCGAGGCCCACGGTGACGAGCGCCGCGAGTACCCCGACGACGACGACCTGCGCCGGTGGCGCCAGGTGATGGCGCCGTGCCGGCCGGCTCCGCCCGCCGAGGACCCGATAGCTGCGACCCCGCAGAGCCCTCGTCTGCGCCACCAACGCGAGGCCGGCCATCGCCATCAGGACCCACCCGACCGCCGCAGCCTGCGGGAACTGCACCGGGAAGCTGTCGATCGCCTGGTACAGGGTGAAGGTGGCGACCGGGAAGTGCGCGTCGTTGGCGAGCGTCGCGGCGACCCCGAAGTCGCTCACGGACTCCGCGAACACGATCGCGAACGCGGACCAGCAGGCAGGCGCCACGAGGGCGGCCACGATCCGCGCCGCCGCGGCCCGCCCCCCGCCGTGCACGCGCGCAGCGACCTCGAACTCCTCGCCGAGCCCGCGCAGCGCACCGGAGAGGGCCAGGTACGCGAACGGCACGCCCTTCATCGTGAGCACGACGACCACGCCGACAGGGCCGTACAGCAGCGCCCGCGGCGCAGCGTCGGGCACCCCCAGCAGGTCGAGGATCCCCGCCGGCTCGAGCAGGCGCTCCCACCCGAGAGCGACGAGGTAGGACGGTGCGAGCAGCAGGGCGAACATCGACCCCGCCCACCACCGTCGTCCGACGACGTCGGTCCGCACGACGGCCCACGCGACCGCCGCGCCGAGACCGGTGGCGAGCACGCCCGCCGTCACCCCGACCCCCAGCGAGTCGACGGCTCCACGCGCCAGGCTCCCGGTGAGCACCTGACGGAACGCCCCGAGCGTGAACCAGGCGTCGCCCTGGCCGAGGACGCGCGGGCTCACCGCGACCAGCAGGAACAGCAGGATCGGTAGGACGAGGATCGCCACGATCACGATCCAGAAGACCAGCCACGGCCCACCCCGGGCACGGGAGAGGACCAGCCGGGCCGCACCGAGACGGGAGGTGCCGAGCACGTCCGTCCCGGTGCGGAGCGGTGGCGCCACCGTCACCATCGGGACTACTTGATCGTGCTGTCGAAGAACGTGTTGACCTGGTTCTCCAGCGGCCCCCAGAAGTACGGGTCGATCTTCTGGTAGGCCGGCATCGCGGGAAGGTCCGACAGCGCCGTCACGCCGGGCACGACGGGCCAGTAGAGCGAGTCACCGTGCGGGTCGCCGGCCTGCATCGCCGCCTGCCCGGCCGGCGAGAGCACGAAGTCGACGAACTTCTTCGCCTCGTCCTGGACCGCGGGAGGTGCCCCCTTGTCGATGCCGATCACCCCGGGCAGCAGGGTCGCCTTGGGCAGGTAGGCCACCTTCGGGGCGAACGTGGCGGTCGCCGGCACCTTCGCGATCTCACCGGCAGCGGCAGAGCTCTGGATGAGCGCGTAGGTGATCTGGCCCGTCTCGAGGGCGTGCAGCGTGTCGCCGTTGGTCGGGAACACGTGGAGACCGTTGCTCTTGAGCTTCTTCAGGTAGTCCTCACCGGCAGCGACCCCGTCGGTCTGGCCGCCCAGCTGGTTCATCAGCCCGGCGATGAACGGGTACGTCGGGCCGGACTGGGCCGGGTCGTTCATCCCGACCTGCCCGGCGTAGGTGCTCGAGAGCAGGTCCTGGTAGCTCGTCGGGACGGTCGACGTCTTCGCGCCGTTGTAGACGAGCGCCGCCATCACCGTGGTGCTCACCGGGACGTAGGAGTGGTCGCTCGGGGTGAGCGCGACACCCGCCGCGTTCAACGTGGTCGCGGGCGTGTAGGGCAGGAGCTGACCCTGCTTGTCGAGAGCGGCGAACGCCGTGTCGCCGTCGACCCAGAGCAGGCCCCACTGCGGGTTGTTCTTCTCGGCTGCGACCTTGGTGAGGAGCGGGCCGGTGCTGTCGTCGACCAGCTTGACGGGAATTCCGGTGGCGGCGGTGAACGCCTTGGTCACCGGGTCGTCGTACCCCTGCGCGGAGTACACGACCAGCGCCGGACCGCTCCCGGCCGAGGCGGCGCGCGACGGCGCGGTGGTCGCCCCGTCCGACGCGGCGGCCGCCGTAGCCGAGGCCGAGCAGCCGGAGAGGACGGCGATGAGGGCAGCGGCGGACGCTGTGCAGAACGCGAGACGTGACGGGACGGACATGAAGTCTCCTCCGGAGCGACGTGACACTCGGTTCGTAACGGGCGTTACACACGCTCGCTCACGACCGTTGCTTCGAGACGTGACTCGGATGACATCAAGATGAACGTTCACCCAACGCAGCGACCGTCGGACCACGCCGGCGCGTCGGCCATGTCACCGGTCGCGTCGAGAATCGGGGCATGACGTCGCAGCACGAGCTCGCCCTGCAGCGCGTGGTCGCTCAGCAGCTCGCACCGCCGCGCGCACGCACCGCACGGGAAGCCGTCGACGCGTTGGGAGCCCTCCAGGCGCAGGACCTCGAGAGCGGACTCGCCTCGGTCGCGCTGCGCGCCTCCCGGGGAAGCCGGAGCGCCGTGCGTGCGCTCGACGACGGCGACCTCGTGCGATCGTGGCCCCTGCGCGGGACCTTGCACCTCGTGCTCGCTACGGACCTGCCCTGGCTGATCCGGCTGCTCGCGCCGCGGTCGATCGCGGCGGCACGCGCCCGCGCTCGGCAGCTCGGCATCGACGACGCACTGGTCGCCCGCGCAGCGGACATCGCGGTCGGCGCTCTCACGGGCACCCGCGGGCTGGTGCGCGCGTCGCTCTACCGCCGCTGGCACGAGGCAGGGGTCGACACCGACGGTCAACGCGGCTACCACCTGCTGTGGCAGCTCGCCCAGCGCGGGGTCGTGTGTCTCGGCCCGCTCGACGGCGGCCGGCAGCAACGGATCGTCCTCCTCGACGAGTGGGTCACCCACCCCCGTCAGCTCGAGGGGGACGAGGCTCTCGCCGAGCTCGCGGTGCGATACTTCCGCGGACACGGTCCGGCGACCGTCCGCGACCTCGCACGCTGGGCCGGGCTGACGCAGACGACCGCCCGCACCGCGACCGAGCTCGCCGGACCGACACTCGGCCGGACCACGATCGACGGGACCGAGCACCTCGGCGACCCGGCCATCGCCGACCTGCTCGCCGCCCGACGCTCGGCAGCGCGCGGCGTGCTCCTGCTGCCGGGGTTCGACGAGCTGATCCTCGGATACGAGGACCGCTCGGCCACGGTGCCCGCCTCGGTCGCGCCGCACATCGCGCCCGGGAGCAACGGGATGTTCCTGCCGACGATCCTGAGCGACGGCCAGGTCGTCGGGACCTGGCGGCGTAGCAGGCGCGGACCGCTGCCGTCGATCGAGACGACGATGCTGGCGGAGGTCCCGCCCGCAGTCGTCGCGGCGATCACCCGGGCCGTTGCGGTCCGGCAGGAGGACGTCGCCGACCCGGGCGACGGCTGACGCCTGTCGAACCGTGTGCGCCGACCGGTGCGGCGTTCCGGCCACGTCGGCCCGAGGGTTCGGGTGCCAGGGTTCGGGTGCCAGGGTTCGGGTGCCAGGGTTCAGGGGCGGCCTGGGTCCGTTGCGCGGTCGCCCCCCTGCGGCGACCGCACACCGACCTCCGATGAACGTGCTCTGCCCCCACGCACCGGATCACCGGACGTCTCCCACGAGCCCCCCGACCATTACGGCACGCCGTGGCCCGCCCCTGCCCCCTCTCAGGTGTCCGGGGTTGTCCGATCAATGGATCGCGACGTCCTTGCCCAGGCCGCGGGGGTGCAAGGAGGCCGGGGCGCGCCCCGGCGCAGGGTCTCGGTGACCCACCCGCGCGGGTGACGCACCCGCGCGGGTGACGGATCCGGCTACCGGGCCGTCGCGACCGGCGCGCACGGCGCCGCGAACGGCAGGTCGCCGACGACCCGGCTCCACTCGGTCGCGCTGATCGGGAAGCCGCGCAGGGCGTTCCCGCAGATCGTCGCCTGGGCCGAGGTCAGCGACGTGCTCCAGATCCGCACCGTCTTGTCCGCTCCGGCGCCGCTCACGAACGCCCCGTCCGGAGAGAACGCGATGCCGTAGACCGAACCGGAGATTCCCTCGAGGCTCGCCCATCGCACGGGGCGGCTCGGTGTCCGCACGTCCCACAGGCGAACCGTGCCGTCCGTCATAGCCGCGGCCAGCAGGTGCCCGTCGGGGCTGAAGGCCAGGTTCGAGGCGTACCCGTCGGCCCACACGAGCGGCGTGCCCAACCTCGCCGGACGGGCCGGGTCCCGCACGTCCCACAGCCAGATCGAGCTGTCGTTCCCGCCCGCGGCGATCGTGCGCCCGTCCGGGCTGAACGCGACGCTGTAGACGTAGCCGGTCGGTCCGGTGATGGGCGCGCCGATCACCCGTGGACGGGCCAGGTCGCTCACGTCGACCATCAGCACGTGCCCGCTCAGCACCGAGGCGACCATGGTCCGCGCGTCGGGCGAGAACCCGGCGGAGTAGATCATGCCCCCGAGATCGCCGAGGCGTGACGTCGGCGTGGTCGGGACACCGTGGGACAGGTCCCACAGCGTGATCGAGGCGTCATCGGAGGTCACGATCATCCGCGTTCCCGAGGTGTCGAACGACACCGACTCGACCCAGTCCGTGTGCGCCTGCACCGACGAGAGGTAGCGCGGCGCCTTGGGGTCACTGATGTCCCAGAAGTGCACCGCGCCGCTGGTGTCCCCGGCCACGACCAGGGAGAGCGCGTCGGAGACGGCGACGGCACCATCCAGACGCGCCTTCCCTGGTGGGGGCGTCAGGCTCAGCAGCGTCGCCTCGTCGGGGTGGCTGCCGTCCCACAGGCGCACCCCGTCGGTCGTCGCCGTCGCCAGGACGTGCGCGCCGAAGACCCCCTGCCCGGGGATGGACGAGAAGCCCGCGAGCGTCGGCCCGGGGAAGGTCCATTCGCGCAGCACGCCGTCGGCACCCGACGCGAACAGGTCGGCTCCGTCCGGTGCCCATCCCACCGCGATCAACGTCGTCGGGGTCACCAGCGACCGGATGACCGCACCCGTGGTGGCATCCCAGACCCACGCCCGTTTGTCCGAGCTCGCGGCCGCGAGGAACTTCCCGTCCGCACTGAACCGGACATGGTTGACCCAGGAGCTGGGCCCCGAGAGAGTCGGCCCTGCCGAGGGGTGCGCGGGATCGCCGACGCCCCAGACGTGGACGCGCGAGTCCCGCGAGCCGACGGCGAGCAGCCGCCCGTCGGGACTCATCGCGACGGATGAGACAGGGCCGTCGGCACCCGCGAAGGGCACTCCGAGCCGAACCGGGTGGGCGGCATCCGTGACGTCCCACAGCGCGACGCGTCCCTCGGACCCCGCCTCGGCAAGCGTCCGCCCGTCCCGGGAGAGGGTGACCGCCTGCGCCGTCCCGCCGAGCGCCGGTAGCGCGCCGACCGCGGCGACGGCGTTGTCGGGACCGATCTTCCAGAGGTGCACGGTCCCGTCCGAGTCGGCGGCCGCGACGGTCGCACCGTCGGCGCTGACGGCGACGTCGTAGATCGTCCCGCCCACCTCGGCGCCTGTCACGGCGAGGCTCACCGGCTGCCGGGGGTCCGCGACCGACCAGACCTCGAGACGGCCGCCGTCGCCGCCGGCGGCGACCAGGTGACCCACCGCACTGAAGCTCGCCGCGTACAGCGCCTTGTCGGGCACCGTCAC
>JAJYCD010000116.1 GCA_021778635.1 Actinomycetes bacterium | reverse complement strand
TGCGGCGAGCACGACGCCCGCCGCGACCGCACCCTCGTCGGAGACCGGTGAGCAGGTCACGATGCCTGCTCTCGGCGAGAGCGTCACCGAGGGCACCGTGACCCGGTGGCTGAAGGCCGTGGGCGAGGACGTCGCGATGGACGAGCCGCTCCTGGAGGTGTCGACCGACAAGGTCGACACCGAGATCCCGTCTCCGTTCGCCGGCACGCTCCAGCAGATCCTCGTCCAGGAGGACGAGACCGTCAGCGTCGGCACCGCACTCGCGGTGATCGGCTCGGGCGCAGCGACTGCGCCATCGGCCGCGCCGGCATCCGCCACGTCGCCGGCCCCGGCTGCTCCGGCAGCGCCGGCGCCGGTGCCCGCTGTCGCCGCACCCGCGCCTGCGCCCGCACCCGCGCCTGCGCCCGCACCCGCGGCGGCGGTCACCGCAGCCGCACCCGCCGGTGCCATCAACGCGATCGCGTACCTCACGCCGCTGGTCCGCAAGCTCGCAGCCGAGAAGGGCGTGGATGTCGCCACGCTGACCGGTACCGGAGTCGGCGGTCGGATCCGCAAGGAGGACGTCCTGGAGGCGGCTGCGAAGGCCGAGGCGGCGCGGGCTGCCGCGGCGTCAGCAGCGGCAGCGCCGACGGCGCCGACATCGCCCTCGCCGGCGAAGCCCGCCGCCCTTCCCGTGTCCCCGCTCCGCGGGACGACGGAGAAGATGTCGAGGCTCCGCAAGATCGTCGCCGAACGCATGGTCGAGTCGCTGCAGTCCGCTGCCCAGCTCACGACCGTCGTGGAGGTCGACGTCACGAAGGTGGCCCGGCTCCGGGCCCGTGCGAAGACCGACTTCCAGGCTCGCGAGGGCGTCAACCTCACGTTCCTGCCGTTCTTCGCCCTCGCCGCGGTCGAGGCCCTCAAGATCTACCCCAAGATCAACGCCAGCATCGACGGCGACCAGATCGTCTACCACGGGTCCGAGAACCTCGGCATCGCGGTCGACACCGAGCGCGGGCTGGTCGTGCCGGTGATCAAGGACGCCGGCGACCTCAACCTCGCCGGACTCGCCCGCAAGATCGCCGACCTGGCCGGTCGGACCCGCAACAACAAGGTCGGGCCGGACGACCTCACCGGTGGGACCTTCACGATCACGAACACCGGCTCGGGCGGGGCTCTGCTGGACACCCCGATCGTCGCGCTCCCGCAGGTGGCGATCCTCGGCACCGGGACGATCGTCAAGCGCCCGGTCGTCGTGAAGGACGCGGACGGCGGCGAGGTCATCGCCATCCGCTCGATGATCTACCTGTCGCTCTCCTACGACCACCGCTTGGTGGACGGCGCCGACGCAGCTCGGTACCTGACGGCGATCAAGAACCGTATCGAGGAGGGGGCGTTCGAGTCCGAACTCGGCCTCTGACTCGACCTGCAGCCCGACGCGGTGCCCGACCGGTGAACGATCGCCGGTCGGGCACCGTCGTTCCCGGTCGTCACCGGTTCCCCCGGTACGATCCGTCGCGCTGGGCGCCGGCAGCCGTGACATAGGTTGGCTTCATGGACGTCGTCATCGCGGGCTCGCACGGACTGATCGGCCGGGCGCTCGTGGAGCACCTGGTCACGGCGGGCCATCAGGTCGTGCGACTCGTCCGTCGACCCGCGGAGCGCGCGGACGAGCTCGAGTGGGAGCCGTCGACCGGACGCCTCACGGCAGGCGCGCTCTCGGGTGTCGACGCGGTGGTCAACCTCGCCGGAGCCGGCGTCGGTGACCACCGCCTGACACCCGCGTACAAGCGCACCGTGCTCGAGTCCAGGACGAGCACGACGGCGTTGCTCGCGCGCACGATGGCGGCCGCCGCGTCCCCGCCGCGCATGCTGCTCCAGGGCTCGGCCGTCGGGGCCTACGGCGACACCGGACCGCGCGAGGTCGACGAGACCGAACCTCTCGGCCGGACGTTCCTCGCCTCCGTCGTGCGCGAGTGGGAGGCATCTACCGAGGCCGCGCGCGATGCCGGGATCCGCGTCGCCCACCTCCGTACCGGCATCGTGCTGTCACCGCACGGGGGTGCTCTCGCCCGGATGCTCCCCCTGCTTCACGCCGGCATCGGGGGCAGGCTCGGCAGCGGCCGTCAGTTCTGGAGCTGGATCACCCTCGAGGACGAGGTCCGGGCGATCACCCACCTGCTCACCTCCTCGGTCCAGGGGCCCGTGAACCTCACCGCACCCCACCCGGCCGACAACGCCCACGTCACCCGCGCGCTGGCGCGGGAGCTCCGTCGCCCTGCCGTCGTGGCCGTGCCCGCCGTCGCCCTGAGGATCGCACTCGGAGAGTTCTCGCAGGAGGTCCTCGGGTCGATCCGCGCCGTCCCGCACGTCCTCACCGCGGACGGGTTCACGTTCCACCACCCGACGATCGAGGAGGCCGCGCGCTGGGTCGTCGGGCAGCGCGACGCACGGCGCTGATCGGCGCTCAGCCCACCGCAGCGACGTCGCTCACGCGCCAACCCCGATCGGTGCGCCCCAGCGTCAACCGCACGGTCTGCCTGGGAGTTGCGGGCACCGCCGCGATCACGGTGCCGTCCGGCCCGCGACGCGTGTGTGCCGACAGCGCATACGTCACGTCCACGACGGCGGTCGTCGCGTCGGCGGCGACGACGGCCGCCTCGGCCGCACAGGTGAGGCCGTCGACGCTGCCGACGGTCCCCGAGAGTCCGGCGAGTATCACGTGATCCGCCTCGTACGCCGCGGACCCGGGCACGTCGATCTCCGCCAGGCGCGAGCTGTCACCGCTGATCAGCACCTCAGCACGGGCACCGGTGAGATTCCGCGCCGCCGCCGCCGGGTCGTCGGGCTCGGCTTCGGCTGCCACGTCGGCAGGCCCGTCGGCAGCCTCCGACGGCCCCGCCGGGCCCGGTTGCGCTGCGTCGCCGACGGCGTCGCGGTGCGGGGTCTGCGCCGGGGACGACGGCCGCTCCTCGTCGACATCGCCCTGCTGCTGGGCGAGGCTCCGCGCGTCGGCTCCGCGGGCACGGTTCTCCAGTCCCAGGCCCCCTAGCGCCACGACGGCGACGCCGAGCACGATGGCCAACGCGGCGCGAGGCCGCACCCGCTGCCTCCCGCGGCGCGCCCGGTGAGCGGCACGAGCTCCGCGGACGACCCGGACCGTGGGATCCGGCCGTCGGGGCCCGCGCCTGGCTGCGAACGGACGACGGAGCACGGAACCGAGCGCCCGGACGATCACCTCCACCGCGCTCGGCGGGGCCTCCCTGCGACGCGTCGGCAGGAGCGCCCGCCCCGTCCTCGCACCGCCGAGGATCTCGGCGCGCGCGAGGGCAGCGGCGTCGGGGATCCGCAGCGGCGCGGGTCTCGTGGCCCCATGGCACCGGTCCTCGAGCTCGGCCGGCGTCGGCCGAGACTGGTCGGCGCTGTCGCGGACGTCCCGGAGCAGTGCGGCCAGCGGGTCGTTCGAGCTGCGCTCCTGGTCCCCGAGTGCCCACAGCCCCAGGCACGCCAGCGCGTGGACGTCGTCCGCGGGACGCGGCGGCGCGCCCGCGAGGACGGAGGCCGACGCGAAGCCCGGGGTGCCCCGGTCGCCGTCGGCGCCGATCGTTCCCCAGAGATCGATCACGATCGGCCTGCCGGAGGGGTCGATCACGACGTTCGACGGCGCCAGGTCGCCGTGCACGAGGCCCGCGTCGTGCACGGCTGCGAGACCACGCGCCACCGACACGACGATCGTGACGACCTCGCCCGGTGAGAGCGTCCCCCGAGCACCGACGAGAGCGGCGAGCGTCGGCCCCGCGACCTCGTCGACGAGGACGAGCGGACCACCGAGTCCGTCGTCCAGCACGTCGAGGACAGGAGCAACGTACGGGCTCTCGAGACGACGCAGCGCCGCGAGGCCGTTCGCGCACCGCTCCACACGCCCGCCGTCGACCCCGAGCTCGCGCACCACCGCGCGACCCCCGGGTCCGTCCGAGCGCCGCACCGCCCATGCGGGTCCGTGGGCACCTGTGCCGAGCCGGCCCGCCGGGACCCAGTCGGCCAGGGCGAGACGCGCAGCGAGTGCGGCGGGCATGGTGTCGGGCGACACTCTCTCGGGGGGCACGGTCACCATTGGTAGCGGCTCGGTGGGACCGCAGGGGCGTTATCCACAGGACCGCATCGAGACGACGCGTCTGCAGCGCGACGCGATGGACGCTCGCCCAGGCCGTCCCGCGCCGGTTCCCCGTCAGGTGCTTCCCAGCTCCACGACGACGCCTCCGGCAGACGAGACCCGTGCGGCATCGAGCACCGCCGCGGTCCGCACCGCGTCCCACGGGTCCACCGGCACCGGACCACCGTCGAGCACCCAGCTCTCGACCGCCCGGTAGAAGTCCTCGTGCCCACCCGGGGCTCTCGTCACGGGCGACGTGATCGAGCCGCGCAGGAGCCATCCCTCGTGGGTATCGCCGGCGTCGCCGGCTCGGGCGCCGGACACTGCGAAGGCCGCACCCTCTCCCTCGAACTCCGTGACGACGAAGGCGCCATCGCTGCCGAGCACCCGGGTCCGCGGCCCGGGCGCTCCGGCGATCCCCGACGCCTGCAGGTGACTCGTCACCCCGTCGCGGTGCCGGAGCGCCAGGAAGACGTCGTCCTCGGTCGTCGTCGTCACGGCTCGCAGCTCCGCGTAGACGGACGCGACCGGTCCGAACAGCTGGACGGCCGAGTCCACGAGGTGAGCGCCGAGGTCGAGCAGCAGACCACCGCCGGCGGGGTCGTTCTCCTTCCACCGGTTCTTCGGCACGGGGCGCCACCGCTCCCAGCGTCGCTCGAAGCGGTGGACCGAGCCGAGCTCCCCGGAGGCGAGGACCGCCCGGAGGGTGAGCTGTTCGGGGTCCCAGCGGCGATTCTGGAACACGGTCAACGGGGCGTGCGACCGTTCCGCGACCTCCACGACACCGCGTGCCGACACGGCATCGGTCGCGATCGGCTTGTCGACGACGATCGGACGTCCCGTCGCAGCGAGGGTCCGGACGTGGCCGGCGTGCAGCGCCGTCGGGCTCGCGACGACGACGACGTCGACCGGCCCTCCCGCCCCGGACCGGATCGCGCGCACGAGAGCCTCGACGTCGTCGTGCAGCATGACGCCCGGCCAGTCCGCATGCGCCGCTGCCGCGCGCTCCGGGCTTCGGACGACGACGTGCGTCACCGTGTCGCCACACGCACGGAGCAGGCGCGCGTGGATGCCTCGTCCTGCGTCGCCGTACCCCACCATCGCCACGCGCATCCGGGACATGCGCCCACTCTAGGACGGCGTCGGGACCGGCCCGTGCGCCGTCACTTGGCGCCGCGCGAGAGCGAACCCGGCCACCAGGCGCGCCGGCCGAGGTCGTGGACCAGGGCTGGCACGAGCACGCTCCGCACCACGAGGGTGTCGACGAGGACGCCGAACGCCACGATGAACGCGAGCTGCGCCAGGAACAGCAGCGGGATCACACCGAGCGCCGCGAACGTCGCCGCGAGCACGATGCCGGCGGAGGTGATCACCGACCCGGTCACGGCGAGCCCACGCCTGACGCCGGCGCGGGTGCCGACCTCGGCGGCCTCTTCGCGTACCCGGGTCATGAGGAAGATCGAGTAGTCGACGCCGAGCGCGACGAGGAAGCAGAACGCGTAGAGCGGGACGGCAGGATCCGCACCCGGGAACCCGAAGACGTGGTTGAAGAGGATCGCCGCCACACCGAGGGTCGCGGCGAACGACAGGACGTTCGCCGCCATCAGGATCACCGCCGCCACGACGGACCGCAGCAGCATCATCAGGATGACGAGGATGACGAGGAGCACCGCGGGGACGATCACCCGCAGGTCCCGCTCACCGCTCAGCTGGGAGTCGAGCGACTGTGCCGCCACGCCGCCGACGAGCGAGCCCGGGGACGCCGCGTGCACCGCCGACCGGAGGTCACGCACCGTGGCCACGGCGTCCTGGGTGTCCGACGCCGCTGTCGTCACGACGTCGATGCGGACCCGTCCGTCGATCACCGTCGGCGCCGCGTCGGCCGGAGCGGTTCCCGGTGGGCCGGCGGACGCCGGGCTCACGACCGCGGCCGAGGCGACCCCCGGCGTCACGGTGGCCGCGGCGAGCACCGCGTGCTGGTCGGCGACCGGGGCCACGATGAACGACGGCTGGACGAGCCCCGCCTCGAAGTGCTGCGCCAGCACCTTCTCCCCCGCGACGGCGTCGACCTTCGTGAGGAACACGTCCGTCTGGCTCGTGCCGGTCGCGTGCAGCGTGGGCAGGAATGCCGCTCCGGCGACGAGCACGAGAGCGGTGACGACCCAGGCCGCACGGGCCCGGCGCCCGACGAGAGCCGCGACCCTGTTCCAGAGCCCGGTCTCGATCGCACGGTCGTGACCGGGGCGCGGGATCCGAGGCCAGAAGTAGAACCGGGCCCTCGCCCCGCCGACGAGGAGCAGTGCGGGGAGGAACGTCATCGCCGCGAGGTACGCCGAGGCGATGCCGATCGCGGCCACCGGTCCGAGGCTGCGGTTGGATGCCAGGTCCGAGAGCAGCAGGCAGAGGAGCCCGACGGCAACGGTTCCTGCGCTCGCCGAGATGGGTGCGATCGAGGCGCGCAGCGCGCGGCGCATCGCGTCGTACGGCCCATCCACCCGGCGCAGCTCCTCCCGGTAGCGCGCGACGACGAGCAGCGAGTAGTCGACCGCGGCGCCGACGACCAGGATCGACAGGATTCCTTGTGCCTGGCCGTTGAGGACCAGGACCCCGTGCAGCGCGAGCTCGTACACCACGAGTCCGGCGAGACCGAGCCCGAACACCGCGGTCAGCATGACCACGAACGGCAGCAGCGGCGAGCGGTACACCAGCACGAGGATCAGGAGCACGGCGACCAGCGCGACGAGCAGCAGGATCCCGTCGATCCCGCCGAAGGCATTGACGAGGTCGGCGACGAACCCGGCGGGGCCGGTGACCCAGCTCTGCAGACCTGCCGGCGCGAAGGTCGCGTTCGCCGCGGCACGTACCGCGGCCACGAGCGCTGTCGTGACTCCGGTGCCGTCTGCCAGCAGCGTGCCCGCTGACGCGGACGAGACGGGGACGATCACGAGGATCGCCCTGCCGTCCTGCGACGGCGTGACGACCGGGACGCCGGTGAGGACCGCGCCGACGTCGGTCGGGTCACCCGGACCCGCACCGGCGAGCGCAAGGCGCGGGATCCCGGCGGCGAAGGCACGCACGGTCGCGGTCTGCGCCGCTGTCACCGCCCCCGTCTCCGGGGTCACGACGAGGAGTGCCGGTAAGGTCTTCGTGTCGACGAACTTCTCACCCAGCACTCCGGCGCGGGTGGACTCCGCGCTCGAGGGCAGGAACGCGGCGGCGTCGTTCGTCTGGACGGTGCTCAGCTTCCCCTGGGCCATCCCGCCGAACGACCCGACCCCGAGCCAGACCGTGAGAGCGACGACGACGAGCACGGCGCGGAGCACCGCACCTCGTGAATTCCTCAGCATGCTGAGTATCATGAGGGACGAGGCCGGGCGTGGCAACTGCGGGGCGGACGAGGAGGAGCGGTCGGCGTGTCGGAGGACCTCACGAGCTGGCCGACGGGTCGACTCCTCTCGGCCGCTGCGCGTCGTGTCGAGCGTGAGTGGAACGCCCACCTGAGCGCCTGGGACCTGAACCACGCGAGCCTCCCCGTGATCGTGCTCCTGGCCCGCGCGGACCACTCCCAACGCGAGCTCGCCGCGGCCACGGGGGTCACCGAGCAGACCATGAGCCGCATCCTCGAGCGGATGGAGCGCACCGGGTACGTGACCCGGGTCGCGCACCCGGACGACCGACGCCGGCACGTGATCGCCCTGACGCCGGCCGGACGCGCGGTCCTGACGGACGCCGCCGACCCGGCGCCGGCCGAGGCGATGACCACCCGCGGCCTGGCGCCTGAGCAGGTCGCGCAGCTGAGGGAGCTGCTCGCACTGATGGTCACCGCCCGGGACGAGGCACCGACCGGGGACCCGTCACCAGGGTCACCCGACCCCCCGGGCTAACCTGACCTCATGCAGTTCGTCGAGCTCGACCTCGGGACCCGGCACGTCGACTACCGGGAGACGTGGGAGGTGCAACGCGCCGTCCACCAGGAGGTGGCCGAGGGCACGCGCCCCGACACCGTGCTGCTGTGCGAGCACGCGAGCGTCTACACGGCTGGGCGCCGGACCGCGTCGTGGGATCGACCGACCGACGGGACCGAGGTCGTCGAGGTGGACCGCGGCGGCAAGATCACCTGGCACGGCCCCGGCCAGCTCGTCGCCTACCCGATCGTCCGGCTCGCCGCACCGGTGGACGTCGTTCGCTACGTCCGCGCTCTCGAGCAGGCGCTCATCGATACGTGCACCGACCTCGGGCTCGCGGCCGGACGCGTCGAGGGCCGCAGCGGCGTGTGGTTCCCCGCCGACGGGCCCGACCTGCCCTCGCCCCGGCGCGAGCGCAAGGTTGCGGCGATCGGCGTGCGGGTGGCCAAGGGCGTGACGATGCACGGGATCGCGCTCAACTGCGACGCCGACCTCGAGGCCTTCACCAGGATCGTGCCGTGCGGCATCCCGGATGCCGACGTGACCTCGCTGTCCCAGGAGCTGGGTCGGCAGGTCACGATCGCCGAGGTCGTCGGCTCGGTGCGCGCGCACCTCGACGTCGAGCTCACGTCCCTGGTCGCCGGTCACCGCGCCGACGCTCCGCGACCCGCCTCGGCAGAGGTCGCCCGGGTGTGACGCAGCGCTCACCCGCGGCGCGTCCGCACGGCCGCCGGGCCGGGGGCGCGACACGTGCGCTGACGTAGGCTGGCACGCGTGACCATCGCACCCGAGGGACGCAGGATGCTGCGCGTCGAGGCCCGCAACGCAGAGACGCCCATCGAGAAGAAACCCGAGTGGATCCGGACGCGGGCGACCATGGGCCCCGAGTATTCCGAGCTCAAGGGCCTGGTCAAGGCCGGTGGGCTGCACACGGTGTGCGAGGAGGCCGGCTGTCCCAACATCTTCGAGTGCTGGGAGGATCGTGAGGCGACCTTCCTCATCGGCGGCGACCAGTGCACGCGA
>JAJYCD010000115.1 GCA_021778635.1 Actinomycetes bacterium | reverse complement strand
GATGACCTCGTGGTCGTAGGACTTGAGCCGGATGCGGATCTTCTGTCCCGCCATGGCGTCGTCTACTTCTCTCTCTCGAACTGCTAGCTGTCCGACCCCCGCACTCGGGCGTGTCGCATCTTGCGACACACCCTCGCGCTGCACACCATGTCGGTGCGTGGTCGTTGGTTGCTGTGGGGGCGGCCCCGGCTGTGCGCCAGACTCGCGCCCTCATCATGTGGCTGCCCGGACTCACATCCGCACCCGCGCCCCTACTGCGTCTGCAGCGGGCATCGATCGCGGGCGCATGTGCACCGGGCAACCTGAACAGTGTGCCAGACAGACCGACCGAAGGCCAATCCGGGGCCGCCCCGGGACGTCACCCCCCGACCTGCGCGCCGCGAGAGCCCCGCCCACCGGACGTGCGGCAGGGCCCGGGCGTCGGCCCGGGCCCTGCCTGGAGATCACTTGAGGATCTTGGTGACCTTGCCCGAACCGACGGTCCGACCACCCTCGCGGATCGCGAAGCCGAGGCCTTCCTCCATGGCGATCGGCTGGATCAGCACGACCGTCATCTCGGTGTTGTCGCCGGGCATGACCATCTCGGTGCCCTCGGGCAGCGTGATGACGCCGGTGACGTCCGTGGTCCGGAAGTAGAACTGCGGCCGGTAGTTCGAGTAGAACGGGTTGTGACGCCCACCCTCGTCCTTGGCCAGGATGTAGACCTGCGCCTCGAACTCGGTGTGCGGCGTGATCGTGCCCGGCTTGGCGACGACCTGGCCGCGCTCGACCTCTTCGCGCTTGATGCCACGAAGCAGGAGGCCGCAGTTCTCGCCGGCCCACGCCTCGTCCATCTGCTTGTGGAACATCTCGATGCCGGTGACCGTGGTCTTCTGCACCGGACGGATGCCGAGGATCTCGACCTCCGAGTTGATCGCGAGCTTGCCGCGGTCCACCTTGCCGGTGACGACGGTGCCACGACCGGTGATCGTGAAGACGTCCTCGATCGGCATGAGGAACGGCTTGTCCATGTCGCGCACCGGCTCGGGGACGCTCTCGTCGACCGCGTCGAGCAGCTCCTGGACCGAGGCAACCCACTTCGGGTCGCCCTCGAGCGCCTTCAGGCCCGAGACGCGCACGACCGGCGCGTTGTCGCCGTCGAAGCCCTGGGCCGAGAGCAGCTCCCGGACCTCCATCTCGACGAGCTCGAGGATCTCCTCGTCGTCGACCATGTCGGCCTTGTTGAGCGCGACGAGCAGGTACGGGACGCCGACCTGGCGAGCGAGCAGCACGTGCTCGCGGGTCTGGGCCATCGGGCCGTCGGTCGCCGCGACCACGAGGATCGCGCCGTCCATCTGGGCCGCACCGGTGATCATGTTCTTGATGTAGTCGGCGTGACCAGGAGCGTCGACGTGCGCGTAGTGGCGCTTCTCCGTCTGGTACTCGACGTGCGCGATGTTGATCGTGATGCCGCGCTGCTTCTCCTCCGGCGCCTTGTCGATCTCGTCGAACGGCGTGAAGGGGTTCAGGTCGGGGAACTTGTCGTGCAGCACCTTCGAGATGGCCGCCGTCAGCGTCGTCTTCCCGTGGTCGACGTGACCGATGGTCCCGATGTTGACGTGCGGCTTGGTGCGCTCGAACTTCGCCTTGCCCACTGTGGGTCCTCCTCAGGACTCTGGTAGAGATTGCCGGACGATCGCAGGAGCCATGGTGGCACCCTGAGCGGCGTTCGGTCCTACGGGTCGGTTGTGTTGTGTGGAACTACAGGTTGCGACCTGTGGGACTACTCGCCCCGGGTCTTCTTGATGATCTCGTCCGCGACGTTCCGAGGAACCTCGGCATAGCTGTCGAACTGCATCGAGTACACCGCACGACCCTGGGTCTTCGACCGCAGGTCACCGACGTACCCGAACATCTCTGAGAGCGGCACCAGGGCGCTGATCACCTTGACCCCGGTCGCGTCCTCCATGGCCTGGATCATGCCGCGACGCGAGTTGATGTCGCCGATGACCTCACCCATGTACTCCTCGGGGGTGCGGACCTCGATGGCCATGACCGGCTCGAGCAGAGCCGGGTCTGCCTTGCGGACCGCTTCCTTGAGGATCATCGAGCCGGCGATCTTGAACGCCATCTCCGAGGAGTCGACGTCGTGCGCGGCACCGTCGAGCAGGATCGCCTTGACGCCGACCAGCGGGTAGCCGGCGAGCACGCCGAGCTGCATCGCACTCTGCACACCCGCGTCGACCGACGGGATGTACTCGCGCGGGATGCGCCCACCGCTGACCTTGTTGACGAACTCGTAGATCTCGCCCTCGGAGGGGTCGAGCGGCTCGAAGCTCATCTGGACCTTGGCGTACTGCCCCGATCCACCGGTCTGCTTCTTGTGCGTGTAGTCGATCTTCTCCACCGCGCGACGGATCGTCTCGCGATAGGCCACCTGCGGCTTGCCGACGTTGGCGTCGACCTTGAACTCGCGCCGCATGCGCTCGACGAGGATGTCCAGGTGCAGCTCGCCCATGCCGGCGATCTCGGTCTGGCCGGTGTCCTCGTTGAGGCTGACCCGGAACGTCGGGTCCTCCTCGGCGAGCTTCTGGATGGCCAGGGACAGCTTCTCCTGGTCGCCCTTCGTCTTCGGTTCGATCGCGACCGTGATGACCGGCTCAGGGAAGGTCATGGACTCGAGGATCACCGGGTTCTGGATGTCGCAGAGCGTGTCCCCCGTCGTCACGTCCTTGAGCCCGATGAACGCGTAGATGTGACCGGCCGTCGCGTCGTCGACCGGGTTCTCCTTGTTGGAGTGCATCTGGAACAGCTTGCCGATGCGCTCCTTCTTGCCCTTGGTCGAGTTCAGCACCTGCGCGCCGGACGCCACGTAGCCCGAGTACACCCGGACGTACGTGAGCTTGCCGAAGAACGGGTGGGTCGCGACCTTGAACGCGAGGGCCGAGAACGGCTCGGCCGCGTCGGGGTGGCGCTCGATCGTGCGGGTCTCGTCCTTGGGGTCGAGTCCCATGATCGCCGGGACGTCGAGGGGCGACGGGAGGTAGTCGACGACCGCGTCCAGCATCGGCTGCACGCCCTTGTTCTTGAACGCCGAGCCGCACAGGATCGGGTACGCGTCGCCCGAGAGCACCAGCGCGCGAATTCCCTTCTTGATCTCCGCGATCGTCAGCTCCTCGCCGCCGAGGTACTTCTCGAGCAGCGCCTCGTCGGTCTCGGCCACGGCCTCGATGATCGCTGCGCGGTACTCCGCGGCCTGCTCGACCATGTCCGCCGGGATGTCCTCGATCTCGTAGTGCTCGCCCAGCTGGGTCTCACCACGCCACACCAGGGCCTTCTGCTCGACCAGATCCACCACGCCGATGAAGTCGTTCTCGGCGCCGATGGGGAGCTGGATCGGGAGGGGCTTCGCCTTCAGACGGTCGACGATGGTCTTGACCGTGAAGTAGAAGTCCGCACCGAGCTTGTCCATCTTGTTGACGAAACAGATGCGGGGGACGTTGTACTTGTCCGCCTGGCGCCAGACGGTCTCCGACTGGGGCTCGACACCCTCCTTGCCGTCGAAGACCGCGACGGCACCATCGAGCACCCGCAGAGAGCGCTCGACCTCGACCGTGAAGTCCACGTGGCCCGGTGTGTCGATGATGTTGATCTGGTTGTTCTTCCAGTAGCAGGTCGTCGCGGCCGACGTGATCGTGATGCCGCGCTCCTGCTCCTGCTCCATCCAGTCCATCGTCGACGCACCGTCGTGCGTCTCACCGATCTTGTAGTTGACCCCGGTGTAGAACAGGATCCGCTCGGTGGTCGTCGTCTTGCCGGCATCGATGTGCGCCATGATGCCGATGTTGCGGACCTTGTTCAGGTCCGTCAGCACGTCAAGTGCCACGTGTCTTGCCCCTTGTCGGTTGGCTGTGGGTGTCGGTCGGGAAGCCAGTCCTGGCTCCCCGACCGGCTGCCGGGATTACCAGCGGTAGTGCGCGAAGGCCTTGTTCGACTCGGCCATCTTGTGCATGTCCTCACGACGCTTGACCGCGGCGCCCAGGCCGTTGCTCGCGTCGAGGATCTCGTTCATGAGGCGCTCGGTCATCGTCTTCTCGCGACGGGCGCGCGCGTAGTCGGTGAGCCACCGCAGCGCGAGCGTCGTGGAGCGCACGGGGCGAACCTCGACCGGGACCTGGTAGGTCGCGCCACCGACGCGGCGCGACCGCACCTCGAGCGCGGGACGCACGTTCTCGAGCGCGCGCTTGAGGACGACGACCGGGTCGCCCGAGGTCTTCTCGCGGACGCCCTCGAGGGCGCCGTAGACGATGGCCTCGGCGACGGACTTCTTGCCGTCGAGCAGGACCTTGTTGATCAGCTGCGTGACGACCGGGGACCCGTAGACGGGGTCGACGATCAGCGGCCGCTTCGGGGCCGGACCCTTGCGAGGCATCAGCGCTTCTCCTTCTTGGCTCCGTAGCGGCTGCGTGCCTGCTTGCGGTTCTTCACGCCCTGGGTGTCGAGGGCGCCGCGCACGATCTTGTAGCGCACGCCGGGGAGGTCCTTCACACGCCCACCGCGCACCAGCACGATCGAGTGCTCCTGGAGGTTGTGACCGACACCGGGGATGTAGGCCGTCACCTCGATCTGGCTCGAGAGCTTGACGCGCGCGACCTTGCGAAGAGCCGAGTTCGGCTTCTTCGGTGTGGTCGTGTAGACGCGGGTGCACACACCGCGCCGCTGCGGGCTGCCCTTCAGGGCGGGCGTCTTCGACTTGTTGGTCTTCGCCTGCCGGCCCTTGCGGACCAGCTGCTGGATCGTAGGCACTACGTCTCCGTGTCTGTTCGAAGTTCTCTGGTCGACCGGGCTCTGACTGCCCGCTCTCGATGGACAGGCCTTGCGGCCGGCCCGATGGTCTTGAGTCCCGCTCCGACCCCCGCACCCGGGCGTGTCGTCCGCTTCACCCCGCGCGGCACCCGTCTCGAGATCGTCGACGGCATGTCCGCACGCGGTGGGCGACCGTTCCACCCGGCACCGAGCGCTGCTGGTGGAACGAGGCAGCGTAGCGGTGCACGCACGAGGGCCCGACGGCGCGGGCACGGTGGCCAACGTTACCTGCCCGCTCCTGCAGCGTCAAAGCGACAGGGACGGCCGACGGCCGCCGTGGTCCCGTGCGATCGGGGTGCGCGGCGCACGCGCACCCCGACCGCACGAGCCGTGCCGGCGATCGTCAGCGGAAGTCGGGCCCGAAGTCGATGTCCTCGAGCGGGATGGCGTCGCCTGAGCCCATCCCGAGACCCGGGAAGTCGATCTCGTCGTACCCGAAGCTCGGGTACAGCTCCGACTTGGCCTCCTCGGTGGGCTCGACCGTGGCGTCGCGGTACCGGGGAAGGCCGGTACCCGCCGGGATGAGCTTGCCGAGGATGACGTTCTCCTTGAGCCCGAGCAGCGGGTCGCTCCGACCGGACATCGCGGCCTCGGTGAGCACCCGGGTCGTCTCCTGGAACGATGCGGCCGACAGCCACGAGTCCGTCGCCAGCGATGCCTTGGTGATCCCCATCAGCTCGGGACGACCCGACGCCGGCTGCAGCCCCTCGGCCACCGCACGACGGTTGGCGTCCTCGAACCGACCCCGCTCGGCGAGCTCGCCCGGGAGCAGGTCGGTCTCGCCCGAGTCCAGCACCGTGATCCGGCGCAGCATCTGGCGAACGATGACCTCGATGTGCTTGTCGTGGATGTCCACGCCCTGGGAGCGGTAGACCTCCTGGACCTCGTCGACGAGGTGCTTCTGCGTGGCCCGCGGGCCGAGGATGCGCAGCACCTTCTTGGGGTCGACAGCACCCAGCACGAGCTGGGTACCGACCTCGACGTGCTCGCCGTCCGACACGAGCAGGCGAGACCGCTTCGTGATCGGGTAGGCGATCTCCTCGGAGCCGTCGTCCGGCGTGAGGACGATCCGACGGGTCCGCTCGGACTCGTCGATCGCGATCCGGCCGGAGTACTCCGCGATCGGTCCCTCACCCTTCGGGGTCCGGGCCTCGAAGAGCTCCTGGATACGCGGGAGACCCTGCGTGATGTCGTCGGCCGACGCCACACCACCGGTGTGGAAGGTGCGCATGGTCAGCTGCGTGCCGGGCTCGCCGATCGACTGGGCGGAGATGATGCCGACCGCCTCGCCGATGTCCACGAGCTTGCCGGTCGCCAGCGAGCGGCCGTAGCACTTGGCGCAGGTTCCGACCCGCGACTCGCACGTGAGCACGGACCGCACCTTGAGCTCGGTCACACCCGCCGCGAGAAGCGCATCGATGAGGACGTCGCCGACGTCGTCGCCGGGCTCGCCCAGCACCACGCCGTCGACCTCGACCGTCCCCGCGAGGGTCCGGGCGTAGATGCTCGTCTCGACCTTGTCGTGACGCCGCACGACGCCGTCCGCGCCGACCACGCCCACCGGCAGGGTCAGCCCACGCTCGGTGCCGCAGTCCTCCTCGCGGACGATGACGTCCTGGGACACGTCCACCAGGCGACGCGTGAGGTACCCCGAGTCCGCGGTCCGCAGAGCGGTGTCCGCCAGACCCTTGCGGGCGCCGTGCGTCGCGATGAAGTACTCCAGGACCGACAGGCCCTCGCGGTAGTTGGACTTGATCGGGCGCGGGATGATCTCGCCCTTCGGGTTCGCGACGAGTCCACGCATACCGGCGATCTGACGCACCTGCATCCAGTTGCCACGCGCACCCGAGCCGACCATCTTGTAGACGGTGTTCTGCTTCGGGAAGTTCGCACGCATGGCGTCAGCGACCTTGTCGGTCGCCTGGGTCCAGATCTCGATGAGCTCCTGGCGGCGCTCGTCGTCGGTGATCAGACCCTTCTCGTACTGGCCCTGCACCTTCGCCGCCCGTGCCTCGTGCTCCTCGAGGATCGCCGCCTTGGCCGACGGGGTCGCGACGTCGGAGATCGAGATCGTCACGCCCGAGCGGGTCGCCCACCGGAAGCCGGCCTCCTTGAGCGCGTCCAGGCTCGCGGCGACCTCGACCTTCGGGTACTTCTCCGCGAGCTCGTTGACGATCGAGGACAGCCTCTTCTTGTCGACGACGCCGTTGACGAACGGGTAGTCGACCGGCAGCAGCTCGTTGAACAGGGCCCGCCCCAACGTGGTCGCGAAGGTGATCGAGTCACCGTCGGCCCAGCCCTCGGGAGCGTCGAAGCCCTCACGCGGTGGGACGAGGTCGTCCAGCCGGATGAACACCTCGGCGTTCAGGTCCAGCGACCCCGCGTCGAACGCCATGATCGCCTCGGAGATCGAGCTGAAGTGACGTCCGACACCAACGGCGTCCGGCTTGTCCGACGTCAGGTGGTACAGACCGATGATCATGTCCTGCGAGGGCATGGTCACCGGACGGCCGTCCGACGGCTTGAGGATGTTGTTGCTCGACAGCATCAGGATGCGCGCCTCGGCCTGGGCCTCGGCCGAGAGCGGCAGGTGGACCGCCATCTGGTCACCGTCGAAGTCGGCGTTGAAGGCCGCGCAGACGAGCGGGTGCAGGTGGATCGCCTTGCCCTCGACGAGCTGGGGCTCGAACGCCTGGATGCCGAGACGGTGCAGCGTCGGCGCGCGGTTGAGCAGCACCGGGTGCTCGGTGATGACCTCTTCGAGCACGTCCCACACGACCGGTCGGGCACGCTCGACCATGCGCTTGGCGCTCTTGATGTTCTGCGCGTGGTTGAGGTCCACGAGTCGCTTCATGACGAACGGCTTGAAGAGCTCGAGCGCCATCTGCTTCGGCAGGCCGCACTGGTGCAGCTTGAGCTGCGGGCCGACGACGATGACCGACCGGCCCGAGTAGTCGACGCGCTTGCCGAGAAGGTTCTGGCGGAAACGACCCTGCTTGCCCTTGAGCATGTCCGAGATCGACTTGAGCGGACGGTTGCCCGGTCCGGTCACCGGACGTCCGCGGCGACCGTTGTCGAACAGTGCGTCGACGGCCTCCTGGAGCATCCGCTTCTCGTTGTTGACGATGATCTCCGGCGCGCCCAGGTCGAGCAGCCGCTTGAGCCGGTTGTTCCGGTTGATCACGCGGCGGTACAGGTCGTTGAGGTCGGAGGTCGCGAAGCGTCCACCGTCGAGCTGCACCATCGGACGCAGGTCCGGCGGGATGACCGGGACCGCGTCGAGCACCATGCCCGTCGGCGAGTTGGTCGTGGTGAGGAACGCGTTGACGACCTTGAGCCGCTTGAGCGCGCGCGTCTTGCGCTGGCCCTTGCCGTTCTTGATCGTGTCGCGCAGCGACTCCGCCTCGGCGACGAGGTCGAACGCCTCGAGGCGCTTCTGGATCGCCGCGGCGCCCATCGAGCCCTCGAAATAGTTCCCGTAGCGGTCCTGCAGCTGGCGGTAGAGGAGCTCGTCACCCTCGAGGTCGGAGACCTTCAGGTTCTTGAACCGGTCCCACACCAGGTCGAGCCGGTCGAGGTCGGCGTCGGCGCGCTTGCGGATCTGCGCCATCTCGCGCTCGGCCGAGTCGCGCACCTTCCGGCGCGCGTCGGCCTTGGCGCCCTCGGCCTCGAGCTGGGCGAGGTCGGCCTCGAGCTTCTGGGCCCGCTGCTCGATCTCGTTGTCGCGACGGTCCGAGATCTCCTTCCTCTCCAGGTCGATCTCGTTCTGGAGGTTCGGGAGGTCCTCCTGACGACCCTCGGTGTCCACCGCGGTGATCATGTACGCGGCGAAGTAGATGACCTTCTCGAGGTCCTTCGGCGCGAGGTCGAGCAGGTAGCCGAGGCGCGACGGGACACCCTTGAAGAACCAGATGTGCGTGACGGGCGCGGCGAGCTCGATGTGGCCCATCCGCTCGCGCCGCACCTTGGAGCGGGTGACCTCGACGCCGCAGCGCTCGCAGATGATCCCCTTGAAGCGCACGCGCTTGTACTTGCCGCAGTAGCACTCCCAGTCCCGGGTGGGGCCGAAGATCTTCTCGCAGAAGAGGCCGTCCTTCTCCGGCTTGAGGGTGCGGTAGTTGATGGTCTCGGGCTTCTTGACCTCGCCATGTGACCAGGTACGGATGTCTTCAGCAGTGGCCAGGCCGATACGCAGCTCATCGAAGACGTTGACGTCGAGCAAGGGGTCC
>JAJYCD010000114.1 GCA_021778635.1 Actinomycetes bacterium | reverse complement strand
AGTACTTCGTCCGGTCGACCGAGAAGCAGGCGACGACCTGGGACGAGCTCCCGGACGACATCAAGAACACCTACGACCGTCTGGGCATCCCGGAGGCGGAGAAGCAGCGCCTGGTCTCCGGCGTCGCTGCCCAGTACGAGTCCGAGGTCGTCTACCACCAGATCCGTGAGGACCTCGAGGAGCAGGGCGTCATCTTCCTCGACACCGACACCGGGCTTCGTGAGCACCCGGAGATCTTCGAGCAGTACTTCGGCTCGGTGATCCCGGTGGGTGACAACAAGTTCGCGTCGCTCAACACCGCGGTGTGGTCCGGCGGGTCGTTCGTCTACGTCCCGCCGGGGGTGCACGTCGACATCCCGCTGCAGGCCTACTTCCGGATCAACACCGAGAACATGGGTCAGTTCGAGCGGACATTGATCATCGCGGACGAGGGCTCGTACGTGCACTACGTCGAGGGCTGCACCGCGCCGATCTACCAGTCGGACTCGCTGCACTCCGCCGTCGTCGAGATCATCGTGAAGAAGAACGCCCGCGTGCGGTACACCACGATCCAGAACTGGTCGAACAACGTGTACAACCTGGTCACCAAGCGGGCGACCGCCGGCGAGGGCGCGACCATGGAGTGGGTGGACGGGAACATCGGCTCCAAGGTCACGATGAAGTACCCCGCGATCTACCTCATGGGCGAGCACGCGCGTGGTGAGACCCTCTCGATCGCGTTCGCGGGTGAGGGCCAGCACCAGGACGCCGGCGCGAAGATGGTCCACGCCGCACCGCACACGTCGTCGTCGATCGTGTCCAAGTCCGTGGCCCGTGGTGGCGGTCGCACGTCCTACCGCGGCCTGGTCCAGATCCTCGAGGGCGCCCACCACTCAGCGTCCAACGTGCTGTGCGACGCACTCCTCGTCGACCAGGTCTCCCGCTCCGACACCTACCCGTACGTGGACGTCCGCGAGGACGACGTGTCGATGGGCCACGAGGCGACGGTCTCGCGGGTGAGCGAGGACCAGCTGTTCTACCTGATGTCCCGGGGGATGAAGGAGACCGAGGCCATGGCGATGATCGTGCGCGGGTTCGTCGAGCCGATCGCGCGCGAGCTCCCCATGGAGTACGCCCTCGAGCTGAACCGCTTGATCGAGCTCCAGATGGAAGGATCCGTCGGCTGATGACGAGCACCACCGACCACGAGACCGCCGCGCCCGGGGGCCTCTCCACCGACCACTCCCGCGCGGTCGCCGACGAGGCGCACACGCACGGCGTCGCGACGGTCCCGGCGAGCTCGCGCGCGCAGCGCACGACCTCGTTCGACCTGGCGGACTTCCCGGTGCCCACCGGTCGCGAGGAGGAGTGGCGGTTCGCCCCGATCGACCGGTGCGCGCCGCTGTTCGCCCCCGACCTGTCGGGACCGAAGGTCATCACGACGGTCGTCGAGGCGACCGGTGTGACGGTCGAGATCGTCGACCGCGACGACCCCCGCCTCGGCACTGCGGGCAAGCCGGGGGACCGCTCCGCGGCCACCGCCTGGAGCTCGTTCCAGCGCGCGACCGTCGTCACGATCCCGCCGCAGCTCGTCGCCGGCACGGCGACCTCGGTGCGGGTCGAAGGCGTCGACTCGACGAGCCCGACCGCGTCGCACCTGCTGGTGCACGCCCGGGAGCTGTCCGAGTCCCTCGTGGTCGTCGACCACACCGGGTCGGTGATGCTGTCGGAGACCGTCGAGATCGTGGTCGAGGACGGCGCGCACCTGACGCTGGTCTCGGTGCACGACTGGTCCCCGGACACGGTTCACCTGTCCTCGCACCGGATCCGGCTCGGTCGCGACGCGACGGTCAAGCACATCGTCGTGACCCTCGGCGGCAGCGTCGTCCGGGTGACTCCCGACGCCGAGTTCACCGGGGAGAACGGGTCGCTCGAGATGGTCGGGCTGTACTTCGCGGACGCCGGCCAGCACCAGGAGCACCGGCTGTTCGTCGACCACGCCGTCCCGGCCTGCCGGTCCCGCGTCACGTACAAGGGCGCGCTGCAGGGCGAGGGCGCGCACACGGTCTGGGTGGGCGACGTGCTGATCCGTGCCGAGGCCGAGGGCACGGACACCTACGAGCTCAACCGGAACCTCGTGCTCTCGGACGGCGCCCGCGCCGACTCGGTGCCGAACCTCGAGATCGAGACCGGACTCATCGAGGGAGCCGGTCACGCGAGTGCGACCGGCCGGTTCGACGACGAGCAGCTCTTCTACCTGCGGTCCCGCGGCATCCCCGAGCCCGACGCGCGGCGTCTGGTCGTGCGCGGGTTCTTCAACGACCTCATCCAGCAGATCGGCGTGCCCGAGGTCGAAGAGCGGCTGCTCGCGGCGATCGAGGCGGAGCTCGAGAAGAGCATGAGCGTCCTCGACGCCATCGGCGGCGTGGACGCGCTCGCGGCGGCGGACGCGTGAGCGCCCGGCAGGCGTGCCTGGCGGCCGACGTCGCCGTCGGGCAGGCCGTACGCGTGGAGCTCGCGGGGGACCACGGCCCGGTACCCGTCGCCGTCGTCCGCGACGACGACGGCGACCTCCACGCGATCTCCGACATCTGCTCGCACGGCGCGGTCTCGTTGTCCGACGGCGAGGTCGAGGGCCACACGATCGAGTGCTGGCTGCACGGTTCCCGCTTCGACCTGCGTACCGGTGCGCCCCTCGGGCTCCCCGCGACGCGACCTGTCCCTGTCTACCCGGTGACCGTCGACGGCGAGTACGTGCTCGTCGATGTCGACGTCGCCCACCGCCCGTCCGAGGAGAACTGACCATGTCCACGCTCGAGATCCGTGACCTGCACGTCAGCGTCGAGACCAAGGAGGGTGCCAAGCAGATCCTCCGCGGGGTCAACCTCTCCGTCTCCAGCGGCGAGACGCACGCCATCATGGGCCCCAACGGCTCGGGGAAGTCGACGCTGGCGTACTCGTTGGCCGGGCACCCCAAGTACACGGTGACGTCGGGGACCGTGACGCTCGACGGCGAGGACGTCCTCGCGATGAAGGTCGACGAGCGTGCCCGCGCGGGGCTCTTCCTCGCCATGCAGTACCCGGTCGAGGTGCCCGGCGTCAGCGTGACGAACTTCCTGCGGACCGCGAAGACGGCGATCGACGGTGAGGCGCCGAAGCTGCGGACGTGGACCAAGGAGGTCAGGACCGCGATGGAGAAGCTCCGGATGGACGAGTCGTTCGCGGCGCGCAGCGTCAACGAGGGGTTCTCGGGCGGCGAGAAGAAGCGCCACGAGATCCTCCAGCTCGAGCTGCTCTCCCCGAAGTTCGCGATCCTCGACGAGACCGACTCGGGCCTGGACGTCGACGCGCTCCGGATCGTCTCCGAAGGGGTCAACCGCGTGAAGTCGACCACCGACATCGGCGTGCTGCTGATCACGCACTACACCCGGATCCTGCGGTACATCACGCCCGACTTCGTGCACGTCTTCGTCGACGGCAGGGTCGCCGAGGAGGGCGGGCCGGAGCTCGCGGACCGCCTCGAGGACGAGGGCTACGACCGGTTCCTCGGTTCCGGCGTGACCGTCTGACAGCTTCGTGACGCCGCAGACCCAGCGGATACCCGCGGCCAGGAATCAGCAGGTCCCGGCCGCGACCAGCCGTCGCCGACCGGCGACGCGGAACCATCATCTTCAAGGACCCCCTGTGACCCAGACCGTTGATCCGCCCGGCGCGACGTCCGGCCTCACCGACGCCGAGCTCGCAGCGGTGCGCGGGGACTTCCCGCTCCTCGGCCGGACCCTGCGGGACGGGCGACCGCTGGTGTACCTGGACTCGGGCGCGACCTCCCAGAAGCCTGACGTCGTCCTCGACGCCGAGCGGGACTTCTACACGCAGCGGAACGCCGCGGTGCACCGCGGCGCGCACCAGCTCGCCGAGGAGGCCACCGACGCGTTCGAGGGCGCGCGCGAGCAGGTGGCGCGGTTCGTCGGCGTGGCGTCGGACGAGATCGTCTGGACGTCCAACGCGACGGCGGCGATCAACCTCGTCGCCTACGCCATGTCGAACGCGACCGCCGGACGTGGCGGTGCTGCAGCGCGGCGGTTCGTGCTCGGACCAGGGGACGAGATCGTGGTCACCGAGGCCGAGCACCACGCCAACCTCGTCCCGTGGCAGGAGCTCGCCGCGCGGACCGGGGCGACGCTGCGATGGCTCGGGCTGCATGACGACGGCCGCATCCGCACGGACGACCTGGCGACGGTCGTGGGCGATCGGACGAGGGTGCTCGCGTTCGGTCATGCGTCCAACGTCACCGGGGCGATCGCACCGGTCGCGGAGCTCGTCGCGAGGGCGCGCGAGGTCGGTGCCCTGACGGTTCTGGACGCGTGCCAGAGCGTGCCGCACCTCCGCGTCGACCTCACCGCGCTCGGTGTCGACTTCGCGGCGTTCTCGGGTCACAAGATGCTCGGTCCGACCGGCGTGGGTGCGCTCTACGGACGCCGCGAGCTGCTCGAGGCGTTGCCGCCCGTGATGACCGGCGGCTCGATGGTCGAGGTCGTCACGATGGAGTCCACGACCTTCGCACCCCCGCCGCAGAAGTTCGAGGCAGGGACCCAGATGGTCGCGCAGGCGGTCGGGATGGGCGTGGCCGCGAGCTACCTCGAGGAGCTCGGGATGGACGCGGTCGCGGCGCACGAGCACGTGCTCGCGCAGGCGCTGCTCGACGCGGTCGCCTCGGTGCCGCACGTACGCGTGCTCGGGCCCACGGAGGCGGTCGACCGTCTCGCAACGGTCGCATTCGTGGTCGACGGCGTGCACGCGCACGACGTCGGTCAGGTTCTCGACGACGCCGGCGTCGCGGTGCGCGTCGGGCACCACTGCGCGCAGCCGTTGCACCGTCGGTTCGGCATCACCGCGACCGCCCGCGCGTCGGCGTCCGTCTACACGACGGTGGACGAGATCGAGGTGTTCCGGGAAGCACTGAGCGGGGTCCGTGCGTTCTTCGGGTTGACGGCGGACGGAGGTGACGGACGATGAGCGCCACGGCGATGGAGCAGCTCTACCAGCAGGTGATCCTGGACCACGCGAAGGACCCGTACGGCCACGGGCTCGTGCCCCCGCACGAGCACGGCGAGCGAGTGGGTGAGTCCCACCAGGTCAACACGACGTGTGGCGACGAGCTGACGCTGCGCGTCGAGGTCGCGCAGGACGCGACCGGGCAGGACGTGCTGCGGAGCGTCAGCTGGGAGGGACAGGGCTGCAGCATCTCGCGCGCGTCGGTGTCGGTGCTGTCCGAGCTCGTCACAGACATCCCCGTGGCCGACGCGGAGCGGCTCGGCGAGACGTTCCGCGAGCTGATGCGATCGCGCGGCGTCCCGCTCGACGAAGCGGCGCAGGACGCTCTCGGCGATGCCACGGCATTCACCGGTGTGGGCAAGTTCCCGGCCCGGATCAAGTGCGCGCTGCTCGGCTGGGCGGCGCTCCGGGACGCGATCGTCAAGGCAGGGGTCCACGAGGGCGTCGCGCAGCACGACACCGAGCACGAGGAGGACGCATGACCACCATCCCATCCGAGCGGGAGCTCCCGTCGACCGCCGCGGACGTCGAGGAGGCGTTGCGCGACGTGATCGACCCCGAGCTCGGCATCAACGTCGTGGATCTCGGTCTGGTGTACGGCGTGACGATCGACCAGTCGAACACCGCCGTCATCGACATGACGCTGACGTCGGCGGCGTGCCCGCTGACCGACGTGATCGAGGACCAGGCCGGCCAGTCGCTCGAGGGGATCGTCGACGGGTTCCGGATCAACTGGGTCTGGATGCCGCCGTGGGGTCCGGAGAAGATCACCGACGAGGGCCGCGAGCAGATGCGGGCGCTCGGCTTCAACATCTGATCAGCGGGCGCCAGACGGCGCGCCGGCGCAGCGGTTCGCCGGCACAGCGGGTTCGCGGCACGGCGGGTTCGCGGCACGGCGGGTTCGATCGCGACGCCTCACGCCTCGGGTCTGCGCGCCGGTTCGGCGTACCCCGCTGGGGGTTCGTCGCCGATGCCTCGTGCGGCGAGCGCCTCGCCGGTCGCCCGGGCCCGCGCGACCGTGCGGATGGCCATCGGCACGAGGAGGGCGCGGGGATGGCGCCCGAGTCCTCGGGCCCGGGCCGCATCGCGCACCTCGGCCATCAGGTCGAGGAGAGCAGGGACGGTGCGCAGCATGAGCATCACCGTCAGAGCGACCAGCTCCGGCCGGAGTCCGACCCTGCGGAGCGGCGCGGACGCGCGGACGACGGCGTCGAGGAGGTCGTCGAGGGGGCTGGTCGCGACCAGGACGGTGGCACCGAGCACGAGCGCGGTGAGGTCGGCCGACGCGTCGACCGCGGTCATCCACCCGCGTTGCCACCACTGCACCGCCCCGAGGATCACGACGACCGTCACGACGGGGCGCAGACCGGCGAACGCGACGCGGCGGGGCAGGCGGGCGAGCGAGGCCAGCGCGACCACGACGAGCAGCACGGTCACCGCCGGCGCCGGTCCGGGCAGGGCCACGGTCGCGACGCCGAGGACTGCGAGTGACGCGAGCTTGACGGGGACCGACGCGCGGTGGACGACGGTTGCTCCGCCGGCTCGCCCTGCTCCGACGTAACCTCGCGATCGGGCCGCTCCGATTGACCGGGACCACGTCCGGCTCGAGGTGGCGCGCCCCAGGGTGTGGCCCGTCACGTGACGTCGGTCCGCGGTCGCGCGGCGTTCGCGGCGGCGCCGGCCGCCATCAGGTCCTCGTAGAACGCGACGCCCGTCGACGCGTCGCCGTCGTGCACGACGGCGCCCTGGTCGACGACGAGCACGCGGTCGGTGCGCCGCGCACTCGCCAGGTCGTGGGTCACGAGCACGACCTGCTGGTCGAGCCCGTCGAGCACGTCCTCGACATGCCGACGCCACCGCAGGTCGAGCAGCGTCGTCGGCTCGTCGCAGACCAGCACCGACGGCCCCGTCGCGAGGACGCACGCGAGCGCGAGGAGCTGCTTCTGGCCACCGGACAACGAGTGCACCGCGACGTCGGCACGGTCGCCGAGCCCGAACGACTCCAGAATCTCTCGGGCGCGTGCCGCGCGGTCCGCGCGAGAGAGGTCGAGGCGGCGGAGGGAGAGTGCCACGTCCTCGAGCGGTGTGGGCATCACGAGCTGGGCGTCGGGATCGGTGAAGACGAACCCGACGCGCCGTCGGACCTCGCCGCCGTCCCGTACGGTGTCCCAGCCGTCGACGTCGACGCGCCCCGCCGCAGGCAGCACGAGGCCGTTCACGAGCCGGGCGAGCGTGCTCTTGCCGGAACCGTTCGCCCCGATCACCGCGATGCGGCTCTCGGTCAGGCGGCACGTCAGCGGGGCGAGCAGGCGGACCGGACCGCCGTGCGCCGTCGTGCCCGGCGCCGTGACGGTCGCCGCGTCGAACGTGATCACCGGAACGGGGTCAGCGTCGCCGGAGGAGGTCGGGGAACGCCCGGTGCACCGCCGCACCGACCACGGCCGCCAGGACGGCCTTGACGAGGTCGAGCGGGATGAAGGCGAGGTTCCAGGCGATCGCGGTCGTGACAGGGACACCGGCACGCCAGGCCATCACCGGGACACCGATCAGGTAGAGGACCACGGTGGCCGCCAGCGTTGCTGCGAGGGTGCCGAGCAGCCGACGGCGCGGGTGCCGGATCTGCTCGACGATGCGACCGACGAGCCAGGCGACCAGCGGGAAGGCGAGGAGGTAGCCCACCGACGGTGTGGCGAGCACGCCGAGCCCGGCCGCACCCTGGGCGAAGACCGGCACACCGGCGAGACCGACGGCGACGTAGAGGAGCGTGGCGAGGGCTCCGCGCCGCGCGCCGAGGACGGCCCCGGCGAGCAGCACCCCGAACGTCTGGAGCGTGATCGGCACCGGGACGAGACCGATCGTGATCGACGTGAGCGAGCACACCGCCAGGAGCGCTCCGAAGGTCGCCACCAGGGCGACGTCGGCGGCGGGCGTCACGTGAACGGCCGGGGTGGGAAGGGCGCCTGCCGGGCTCTCGTTCTCAGGTGTGGCGGTCATGGTTCCCCCCGGGGGAGTCGGTGGTCGGTCGGTGGTCGGCCGGTGCGCGGATCGGCGCGGACCGTCTCTCGCGAACAGCTTCGGTGAGGCCCGTGGCGGTGGCGGTCCGCCGCTGGCCACGCTAGCGGAGACATAGACTTGGCTGCGTTTGTGCCTGCGGCCAACGCTCGCGGGCCATGTTCGGAGGAAACCGCAGTCGGCAGGTGCCGACGCCGGAAGGACACCCCTGTGATCACTGCCCATGCCGTCGAGCTGCGCGTCGGCGCACGCGTGCTGCTCGAGGACGCGACGTTCCGCATCGCGGCAGGCGACCGCATCGGGCTGGTCGGCCGGAACGGTGCGGGCAAGACGACCCTGACGAAGACCCTCGCCGGGGAGACCCAACCGACCGGCGGCACGATCACCCGCTCCGGCGACGTCGGCTACCTGCCGCAGGACCCACGGACCGGGAACCTGGACGTGGTGGCCATGGACCGCATCCTCTCGGCGCGCGGGCTCGACCAGATCGTGCGTTCCATGCGGGAGACCGAGGGCGCGATGGCGAGCGCGATCGACGAGACGCGCGATGCCGCGATGGAACGGTACACGCGCCTCGAAGCACGTTTCACGGCGGCCGGCGGCTACGCGGCCGAGAGCGAGGCGAGCCGGATCTCGTCCAACCTCGGGCTCGACGAGCGCGTGCTCGGCCAGACCATCGGGACCCTGTCCGGCGGTCAGCGCCGCCGGGTCGAGCTCGCCCGGATCCTGTTCTCGGGTGTCGAGACGCTGCTGCTCGACGAGCCCACCAACCACCTCGACGCGGACTCCATCCTGTGGCTGCGCGACTTCCTCAAGGGCTACGCGGGCGGGCTCATCGTGATCAGCCACGACGTCGACCTGCTCCGTGCGACGGTCAACAAGGTCTTCCACCTGGACGCGAACCGCGGCGAGCTCGACCAGTACAACCTCGGGTGGGACGCCTACATCCTGCAGCGCGAGACCGACGAGAAGCGTCGTCGGCGCGAGCGAGCGAACACCGAGAAGAAGGCTGCCGTGCTGCTGGCCCAGGCCGACAAGATGCGAGCCAAGGCGACCAAGGCGGTCGCCGCGCAGAACATGGCGCGTCGGGCCGAGCGG